>NZ_CP049015.1:4028190-4338051 GCF_011064845.1 Citrobacter freundii ATCC 8090 = MTCC 1658 = NBRC 12681
ACAATCGCCCATTTCCTGGGACAAACAGATCCACGGTCAACGATGTATTACATCGGGTATGGTCAGGACGTGCAGGACGATTTAATAGAGGAGTTTTCTTTAGAATGGTGATCAACATGAAACGCTTGATTGTGCTGACGCTGGCGCTATTACCAACCCTCGCCCACGCAGGGAGCACATTAACTTTGACGGATGAAGAGGAGACAGACAACGCGAAGATTTGCGTATACAGCAACGCCAATTATACGGAGACAGTGACGATCAGACCGTCCGAACAGTGCAAATACACAAAGACATTTGATAATATAACCCCATAATAGTATCCATTATGAAGGTATACACTATGTCTGATGAAAAAACTGATAGCTCATCGTCATCACAATCATTGACAGCAGCGGCCCAAGTTGCAAAAGATCTGATGGAACTTGCAAAGAACGATGATAATACAAAAGTAGCTTCAAAGAACTTTGGTGAATCGGCCGTAATAATTAGCAAAACCGTCAAAAACTGCTTGCTACCATTAGCCGCTATTAATTTTGGCATTGATAAAGCTAAATTATATTTCGAGAAGAACTTCAAGAAGGATTTAGAAGAAAAAACGCAATCAATCCCTGCTGAAAATATAGTTGAGCCAAAAGCATCGATTGCTGGCCCTGCCTTACAAGGATTAGCATTCTGTCACGAAGAGGTTAATCTCAAAGAAATGTATCTGAACCTTGTAAGTTCTGCTATGAACTCTGACAAGGCAGAAGATACACATCCGGCATTTGTTGAGATTATCAAACAACTGACCAGCTTAGAAGCTCATTTGCTGCGACTATATTTAAATGATAGTGCACCAAAAGGTATTGGGAGAGTACTATATCAAAAACAAGGCACTATTGGCTACATTGTGGGATACACACATATATTGCCAATATCAAGTAACACACAACCATATTACAATAAAAATATACCGTCTTATATTGAGAACTGGATCAGATTGGGGCTTATTGAAGTTAAATACGATCTGCATTTAGATGGTCATGAAGAAGCCTACAATGCCTTAAAAGAGAGGGATGAGTACTTAAAAGATGATTTGGGGTTAGGTACCGAGTATCCAAAAATCCTTGGCAAAGGCTTAATGAAAAGAACTCCATTCGGTGCTCAATTTGCGGATATTGTTGGATTGACAAATTGATGAGGCAAATCAACTTTGATTCGTTTTTAGATAACCGAATTGAATGTTAATTAAACAAAGCAGGAGCAAAAGCCTCTCCTCCTGCATATTAATAAAACATGTTTACTATCGTTCAATTAGTTCTAAGTCTGCAATTTTAACGCCACCAGAAGATAGTAGTGCATTATTTTGTCTGTCAACTTTCAGCCTTTCGGCTCTAAACCCAATTGGAAAAGTAAACTCATCGTTGATTATTTGAACCATACCAACCTTAACATTGTCATCGGATACAAAGTACTCACCCATGATATGTCCACTGAACGGGAGAGGATAGTCTTTGAGCTGCTTAATTGAATAAGTTTTGTATGACCCATTTTTATCGAAATAAAAGTTCATGCTCATGATCTCCTTACACTTTGAACTCAATTTCTTGATCGTCAAATTCCCCTTTACGAGAAATTTTGATAGAAAATCGTTTGAACGTTTTGAAAAATTCCTCAAGAGTCATTTCTACTCTTTCTCTGCGTAAGCCGTGCTGTTCGTCAGTTACATACGCCTCAACATCAAAGAAACGCTCTGCTGAATAAAATGAAATTCCTTTAACAATCTCATCTTGCTTGAGGATTCCCTTTACTCTCAAGAACTCGCTAAAGTCGTTTTGGTCTGCGCCATCCGCTGCAACGCTCCCTTTCCAATCATCGTACTGTGCAGAAGCCTTAAAGTATTCTTTTTCCATCTTTTTTATCCTTTGCTGTGGTTAGTCAATGGTAGCGTAGCGCAGATTTTGGACAATACAAGCCATAAAGCCCCGTTAGTGGTACAAGCAGCAAGCGGAGCGACTTCATCAGATTGTCAGAGGGATCACACCTTATCAGGGTGCTAGTGTACCGTTAGGAGCGTGAGCGAAGCGCTGGCAGAGCCTGCATATCGTGTGCAGGTACGTTTAGCCACAAGGCCGCACATCGGGCTTAAATGCGCGTGATCAGTCTGTCGATGACATAACAATGCCTGGCTGGGCTTTTAATTCACGTTTTGCTATCGCGGTGTGAGGATGCAACTGCCGCCAACGCTGAGTTATACTGTCATCTCACCATGTAACTTAGCGTGACAGTTACCAAGGGCGGATCACAATGGTAGAACCCATAGGCGATTAAAATAGGTAACTATTTAAGTTGCTGATAGAGAAGGCTTTTAAGGCTTCTCCACAAGGGGAGAGATCTGGAGCGGGCGAAGGGAATCGAAACTCTGTTTCATTTTTCCATAACGCGACGGTCATAGAATCAACATAGTAACTATTATTGATACTTGATTGCGAGATTTTAGAGGATCAATCTCATGACAATCAAGGGCCAGGAGTATCTTTATCTTTCACCGGACGGCGTTTGGCAGTTTCAAATCTACGTTCCTGCTTACATGCGCCACATGTTCGGCGGGAAGCGCCTCTACCGGAAAAGCACTGGTACAAGAGACATTTACAAGGCTCGACACTTCCGCAATCACATGCTGGTAGAGTGGAACAACCTGAAAGAACAATTCAAGCCAGATACAGAGGACAGGCGCATCCAGCTTGCGATCACTTCCCTGCACTCACAGATCCGCAAGAATAAAAACAAACCCCTGATTGAGGAGCGAGCCAGTTCTATTCCTCACTTGTGCCTATTACGTGACGAATACGCCACTGCTTACCGGGATCGGCGTTCACTGTCCACACTGAGCAAATCGGCGCGAGCCGTGGAGGTTTTTCTCCAGAGTATCGGGAAAGTTGATATCAGTTTGGATCAGATAGGACGGCGGCTGGTTACGGATTTCATCGAAGAACAGCAGAAACGCGACGTAGCAGGGCAGACGCTGCAAAACTGGTTAACGTCACTGGGAAGCCTCTATGAGTTTGCCAAACGTCGCTACGACGCTATAGCGCCGCTTAATCCGTTTCACGGCATGAACCTCGAAGCACGGCGCACTATTGAGAGCTACCAGCCGTTTGAATGGCATCAACTATCTACCCTGCTCAACGAAGCAGACGAAGAACTACGAGCCGTCATTCTGATCGGTTTGTTCTCTGGTGCAAGGCTGGACGAAATCGCCAGCTTGAAAAAATCAGATGTTGTTATAGTGGAAGGGATACAGACTTTCTTCATTAGCAAATCGAAAACGAAAGCAGGGGTTAGGCACATACCGATCCACGCTTTTCTGATCGGTATGGTGGATTATTATCTGAGTTTGAACACTGGAGATTACCTGTTACCACAGGCTAACAAGATTGAACGCAAAGACGGGAAAAAGGGGCCGTTCTATTCCCAGGCATTCACCCGCTTACGGCGTCGCGTAGTGCCTATGGCTACAGATCGCCAATGCTTTCACAGTTTGAGGGGGCATTTTATCACGTGTCTTGACCGTGCCGGAGTACCCGAACAGCGTATAGGCTACATCACGGGGCACTCTTCCCAAGCCGCAGCCACAGAAGCATTCAAGACATACAGCGCGGGGTGTTCCATGAAAGAATTGTCCGACTATGTGGAAATGGTGGATTATCCAGAGATCATCTTCCCTGAAACGGAAAAAGGGGCGTAAGCCCCTTATTTATAAACAAATTGATTAGATTAATAAGCTATTGTTTATGAATAATACACGCTAATTCTTGCTTTACGAACAAAGCAAGATTAAATAGTAACAAAAAAGCATCAAAGCCATAACACTAAAACCCAAAAAAACCCATCAAATTCAGTAGGTTACACACTTAAATAACAGAAACCATTATTGATTTTTTGTTACAAAGACCACATTATGAATGAACCTATGTAGAAATTTAAGGTGTTTGTTATGGATACTACATTCATTGCTGAACCTATAGTAAGCATTGACGAAAAGTTGTTGGGCGTTGAGCTTCTCACTCGCTTCATTTCCCCAGATGGACGCCCCCTTCATCCTGAGTTCGTAATTTCATCTTGGGATTTAGATAGGAAACGGCTTTTCCTATACGAACAATGCGGAAACATTGCCAGTATGCAAAAGTGGTTCGAACGAAAGAATCTATTTTGTACACTGAACATTGATCAGCAAATGGCTTTTCTGATACGTCATGACTACATACTTAGACAAACTTTCGAATCGATGCCATTCATCAAACTTGAGCTTTCTGAGAATTTCCTAGGTTTAGATAAAGGATTAAAAAACCCCTTGTTAAAGGCACTGAGCCAGGGTGTAAATGGGCTATGGCTCGATGACCTTGGCGCAGGAAACGCGAATGTAGTTAGTTTGATGGAAGGATACTTTGAGGTTGTAAAAGTAGATCGCTGCTTCTTTAATCAGCAGGTGCAGAAACCAACCTTCTACCCGCTGATTGCTTCCATTCAAAAACACTGCGGCAAAGTTATTATCGAAGGGATTGAGAATCGAGAACATTTGGGAATACTGCGTGAGGTGGGGATTTGGGGATTACAGGGGTATCTTATTAAATCTGTCCCTTTTAAAAATGTGGATTCATTGCTGTAGTGTTGAAACCATCACCCCTTTGATGTATCACCCACCTGTAGACGATTGACCGGACGACATTTGCAGCGTTAGCGACTGAGCAAAGCTGGCTTGAGAAGCTCTCGCCTGGAAATCAATGTAATCGCTTAATCTTGAGCTATCGCTGGCGATAGTGAGCGGTACGGATGCCTCAAGATTTAGATTGAATGTAGGATTCACCGTGTACACTGGCGCATTGCCGCTGCTGAGTGACATTGCGGAACCACGAAGAGAATCAACATTTAGGCTGTATTGATTTGCCGCTGTTCCAGCATTACCGCCACCAACGCCCAACCAATCCATGATAGCTGGCCCCACTGAACGAGTATTGAAGCCCGTCTTATCCTGAATCCAATCCGCTGTAGCATTCGCAGAACCACCCACAGCACCATCGTAGAGGGCCTGGGCCGCTGGCTTATCGCTATTAGTGAACCACTGAGGGAAACGGGAGCGAAGCCCTTCATTCAGATCAGACACTACGCCGGAAATCTCACCAACAAAGCCCGTCACCTGTTTAGCCAGATCTCCTAATCCCTCTCCAAGCATTCCAGCCGATTCGGTGATAACTTGCGTGTTTTTAACAAGCTCGTCGCCACCGTCAGCGAAGCCTTTCATAAAGCCAGTGAATAGACTGTTATCAACACCATTCACCAGATTACCCATTGCAACGGACAGATCGCCGTAAGCGTAGGCTTGTTTGATCTGCTCGTCGTCCAGCGTCTGACCGCTATCAATGTAGTGGTTTACTGAATTTGGCCACCTGAACAGAGGTGATATGCTCACCTCAGAACATTACAGGTGCCTCAATGAAAAAAAGAAATTTCAGCGCAGAGTTTAAACGTGAATCCGCTCAACTGGTCCTTGATCAGAACTACACCGTTGCAGCTGCGGCCAGTGCTATGGATGTGGGTCTTTCTACCATGACGCGATGGGTAAAGCAGTTGCGGGATGAACGACAGGGCAAAATACCTAAAGCCTCCCCTATAACCCCGGAACAGATTGAAATACGTGAGCTGAAGAAAAAGCTACAACGCATTGAAATGGAAAACGACATATTAAAAAAGGCTACCGCGCTCTTGATGTCAGACTCCCTGAACAATTCTCGTTAATCGGGAAACTCAGAGCGCAGTATCCTGTGGTCACACTCTGCCACGTGTTCGGGGTTCATCGCAGTAGCTACAAATACTGGGAGAAAAGCGCCGAAAAGCCAGACGGCTGGCGAGCTGTGTTACGCAGCCAGGTTCGGGAGCTGCATAACATCAGCCATGGCTCTGCTGGCGCAAGAAGTATCGCCATTATGGCAACCCTGAGAGGCTTCAGAATGGGACGCTGGCTTGCTGGCAGGCTCATGAAAGAACTGGGGCTGGTGAGTTGTCAGCAGCCTACCCACCGGTATAAACGTGTTGGTCATGAACACATCGCTATCCCGAATCGCCTTGAGCGACAGTTCGCAGTGACAGAACCTAACCAGGTGTGGTGCGGCGATGTGACGTACATCTGGACAGGCAAGCGTTGGGCTTACCTTGCAGTTGTTCTCGATCTGTTCGCAAGGAAACCAGTGGGCTGGGCAATGTCATTCTCGCCGGATAGCAAGCTGACCATCAGAGCGCTGGAAATGGCGTGGGAAGCTCGCGGTAAACCAGTCGGAGTGATGTTCCACAGTGACCAGGGTAGCCACTATACAAGCAGGCAGTTCCGGCAGTTACTGTGGCGTTGCCAGATCAGGCAGAGTATGAGCCGACGTGGAAACTGTTGGGACAACAGCCCGATGGAACGCTTCTTCCGTAGTCTGAAAAACGAGTGGGTGCCAGTGACAGGTTATATAAACTTTAGCGATGCTGCTCATGCGATCACAGACTATATCGTCGGGTATTACAGCTCGCTAAGGCCGCATGACTATAACGGTGGGTTGCCCCCAAACGAATCGGAAAACCGATACTGGAAAAACTCTAAAGCCGTGGCCAGTTTTAGTTGACCACTACAGTATCTTCGTTCAGTAGATAAAGATTGGTCATAATCCTCCTGGTTAAAATGGTATTGGGTCGCAATCGTCGTAGATTGCCGTTGTTCGCGGTGTAAATACTTCTGTCCTTCCGGTGTATTCAGATACCACTCTGGAAAGAAGTTGGTAGGCTGCTTCCTCATCGCCCATTGTCTCTTTTAGCCCCCATGCCACAGCGGCATCAGTGGGATCGCCATTCGTTTTGTAAATAGCTACACCGCCCCAGGGAAGCTCTGGCTTGTCCTGCTGAATGAGGATCGTTGGTGTTGATTGATAATCAGGGTCATCCCAGACACATGGAATGTCATCCCGATCAGGAACTAAATGTTCCTCTGCGGCCTTAACTGGTTCAGGGGCTGGCACTTCGTCAGACACTACTACAGGCTGCGCTGTTAGCGCTTCTGGTGGGGTAATGTGAGCATCAATTAGCGGGAGTGCTCGTAATTCCTTATTTCTCCGTCCTTCGATTTTGGTTCTGGTAATGAGTCCAATTAATTCCATCTGTTCGATCAGGTCGTTTGTCTTTGGTCGAGATAACCTGCAAACTTTTGCAAGATCGCTTTGTTCCTCGTAACAAACACCGCCGGATTTCTCCCAGTCTGCTACGTAACAATACAATTTTTGCATGCTGGCGCTGAACTTCACTCTTCCTTTTTCAAGAAGAGGGGAATAGATAAATGGGATTTCTTTGAAGTAATGCGGAATGTTGAGTGTGCGATCTCTCGTTACGCCGTCTTTGTCTGTGTACTGGTAATCTGCCTTAATCTGGGCGAGGGTTTTTGCCATTGTTGTTTGCTCCTATGTATGCTCAGTAAATTACGAATGCTCTTCATTTGGTTTTCTCCGCTTCTCATTCGTGGGGGGTGGGTTAACGCTGGAACGTAGTTATTACGCGCCAGCCTTCGAGTATTTGACCGCCAGACTTTGGCATTCCTCAAGAAGAAGTGCGCTTACGCTCATTTTTCGGCGCTTTGCTTCTTTGAACAGAATCTGGAATGTGTCATCCGGGATCATTAACGATGTGGACGGCGGTAATTTGGTTTTCTTCTCGATCATACTGGTTTCTCCTTCTGGGTTATTCGTTGGTTGTCGTATCAGCCTGTTCAGCTTTCCACTGATCGTAAAGTTCGATCCCCTTACGTAATCGTTCAGCATGTTCTAAGTAACCTTGACGCTGTGCTGCTGCTCTCTGGCTGTTCATTGCCTTGCGGGTCTTATCACCTGCTTTCAGAGCATCGAAGACAAGCTCTGGATTGAAATACTTAATGTTGGTTCTCCTTGCGTTAGATACACGGAAACACCATCCAGGAAGAACGTTATTAACGTTGCCTGATAGTGCAGTGTGATCTGGATTGTTTGGGTCAGGCTGGATGCCTAAGAAGAGGACGGATGAATGCTTTCATCACCCGACAAAACTTACTATAACATGAAATGATTTCAATGTCAACAGGTAGGTGTTAATTTTTCCCATTACAGATAATAGCACACCTTCCCTGTTGCGATCAACCTCTGTCTTCCATCATAAAACGCGCTGTATCGCGCTATAAGAGGTTTGCATACACATGCACTACATCGGTACTCCCTGCGCCGTTTAAATCGCCCTACGGGCTTCCTGTGCGTTCCGGTGTGTCATGGGCCACCCTCTGGCATTTATTCCCGAAACCAATAGCACAACTACAGACGGATAACGGTAGTTATCAGGATGGTAGGTGTTGGTATTGGATTGAGGCTTAGTGAACCGTAGCACGGTGAGCTTTAGCCCTGCTGCTCTACCTTCGAGAATGAGCACGACTACGGACAACAGGACGTAGGAGGGGTTAATTGTCGTTAGGTAGAGTTGGCATGTGGACGATTACACGTAGTGTAGTTGGGTACATGGTTACATACCGCGCACAGCGCAATGGTATTCGTCAACGGCGAAAGCGATCTCTTGCCGATGGCAAATAATCATTCGTGCCTGACGTTCGTCAGAAACGAAGTTTGCACGAGTCCAGAAGGTACAGAGAATGCTGTCGCTTGTTCCATGAGCGGTACGGGGCTGACCGAGGAGCCAACCAAAGGCGAAACAGGTCACTTGCCCGGAGAGTACCGAGCAGGGACAACGACAAAAGAATTAAAAGATAGTCTTATTAATTAGTAGTCTTGTTTAATCTTATAGTGTGCCGTTTCGTTACTTTAAAAGTACCAAAACGTTACTTTCGTTATGATCTCGAGTACCAAAACGTTACTTTCAGTTACCCATTGGTGCAGATGCCCATCATTTTGATGTATGCCGAAAGTAACAAAATGGTACTTTCAGCCCTTCACCCAACGGTAAATCGTCGCCCTGCTCACTGCGTACCGTCCACGCAACAACACCTAAGATTAATCCGACTAAAGCAGCGGTTAATAACGGTAAACCCGGCGGTAATAGGCAGGTAATGATCAAGGGTAAATGTAGCCTAAGTTAAACTTTCAACTTATAATTCATAATCACTTAACTTTGTTGAAGTCTTACGCTGTGCGACTTACAGCGATCATTGTGGACAATGTACACTTTCACCTGTGCAACATTTGTTGAACGAGTTTTCTCATTTTATTGTTATAATGTAACAATTCGCTTTTTTCCATGCTGAAACCCGCCAATTGGTTAGCATTCTAATCGTTTCTTAGGGGAAACAATTCAGATGGGAATCATTATCATCTACGGTGCAATATCCCTACCTCAAGGTTCTGTAGAAATGTGAGATAGAATACCTAACCTATTGATTTATTTGATACGCTACGCTTTATCTTCGCCCTTCGCCTCTCTGGTATGCAATGAATCTGCATAAACCGTGCATAGCCTCGCCAGGATTTGGCAACGTTCAAACATCTATTTAGACTTGCCAACATCATGATTTTGTTAATGATATTCCGTATTTGTGCGAGTTTTGAACAGGGGGGGCCGTGCTTATTCGCGTTCAGTAGTGCTGGAAATGGCGCAGCCCTCAACCACCCCACGTAAAATTGTGAGATTGAATAGTTGTAACTTATTGAAAATGATCATAATCTTATTTCACAGTGTCAATAATGATGGAGATAAGTAGATGGCGACCACGAAGATAATCACCCAGGCAGAGGCGTTTAAGCTGATAGGCTGGCTTGAGAGTCATAACAAACAGCTATTCGCAGATGTAGCGATCACTATGGCCTCTTTATGTTTACGGGTAGGTGACACGGTGAATTTGAAGTTCAGCCAGTTCAAGGAGGGAAATACGCTGGAAGTGCTGGAGAGTAAGACGGGCAAGAAGAAGGAAATCATAGTCCCTGCGAAGGTGTGGGAGATTGTAGGACGTCGCCGCCAGGCATTCCCGAAAGACGAATATGTTTTCACGTCACACAGCAATCGTGCATCAGGAAAAGCCCCTGTCAGCCGTGAACAGGTGAACCGTGAGATCAAACAGGCTGCGGAGAATGTGGGGATCAAAGGAACAGTTGGATGCCATTCTTTTCGCAAGTTTTCTGCCACACAGGTGTGGGAGAAGTCTAACGGGAATTTGGCTTTAGCAATGAAAGCGCTGAACCACTCAGATCCTAAAGTCACCATGAACTATTTGAAGATTGACGTTAAAAGCGTGGGCGCTGCCCTTGCAAACATTTGGGAGTGATACCGATGAAAAACAGCTTACTGGTGCTGTCATTATTACCAGCCCTGGCAAATGCCGGACAAATAACCCTTGTTCTTAGTGACGAACAGGAAACAGACAACGCGCGGATTTGCGTTTATAGCAACGCCAATTATACAGAGACAGTGACGATCAGACCGTCGCAGCAATGCCGCTACACAATGACCTTTGAAGAGGAGTAATGAGTATGGAGATTATAGAGATGAACGAACACACAACCGCTTTCAGCCCTATTGAGAGCGAAGAAGAATTGAAATTCGCCGTAGCATTTTTGGACATGTGGCAGAGAAGCCAGGAGCACGGCGTGAACTTTGAACAGGTGTTGAAAGATGCAATTCAACAAGCAACACCGAACGAGGATCGTAAATGGGTGAGTATCAAATGACTAACAGTTACGGATTGAAAACGCCTGAACAATGGCAACAAGAAAGTATTCTTACCCTGCTGTTTCATTACGATCACGTTGAAGCCTGTTTCATGGCTGATTCAAGCAAGGAGCTACCAGAGGATCACGACTGGAACAGAGCGGAGGAGTATTTAGAAAGCCTGATAGAATGGCTGGCTGGTTATACGGACGAAAGCGAGGTGAGAAAGGCTATCGAGTGTTACAGCATCAAAGGCAGTGAAGAGCAAACAGAATTTTTCTTAGGTGCAATTCTCGGAGATGAGTATTGAAAAAGGAAGAAGAGCTAATCACCAGCTTTATCTGGTGTGGTGCTACGGTGTGCGTTTATACGCAGGTAGTAAAGTTTGCAGGGACGACGATACAGCGTCACCTGTTACCAACAAACCTTAGAAGAGCAGTTGATCAGCAAGTGGCAGGGGCCGCCAACCACCAAGAAGCCAGCCCCCGCCGTATTCAACATTCCCAACGGAGAGAAGGAAATGCAGAACAGCAGCATTATGGCGTTAGCGCTCGCGCTGTGCAACGCAGAACAAGGTCAAGCGGTTAAAGTACCAGCAATGACAGGAAGCCAGCTTCATTTGCTTATGATGTGGCTACGGGCTTTGAGAAGATAATTCGAGGGGGCGTAACGCCCCCTTTTGTTACTAATGTGCTACTTACTCACTGTAAATAATTTTCAGGTCAAATAATGCAACCATTATTTTAAGTCTGGATGAGTTATGATTATTTTACTCATGTTATTTAATTCATTTTGGAGAAGTAGACAATCACTGTATTTCTCAGTAAATGCTAACACGCCTACAACCGTATCTTTTTCATAAGCCACTACAAAGAGATTATTGTATGAACCTTTTAATGTTGCAAAGGCACTCCATTCAAATTTAAGCCCAGCATCCTTGAAAGGATCTATAATGCTTTTCTGATAAGCCATACAGTTATCTCTTGGTAGAAATAATGGGCTTACATGATTCCACCGCAAAACATCGTTAGAATCTTCTTTCAAGCTGATTAGATCAAGAGGTCTTTTTTTATGTTCCACTGGCAAAGGAATCTTTTCGCTGTGGTCAATAGCTAACAGTCCTCCATCTGCACCAACCTGTTGATACCAATGAACTATAGCATTTCCTTTATCATCGTCTTTCCAACATCCCACGATAGCAACCTTGGGAAATAACTTCCAACTTGGGATCGTTGCTACTTTTTGGTTTTTATCAAGAGAGCAAACCTCTTCACTTAACACTGCATCTCCCTCAGAGGAAGTTACATAGATGTTCGCGTAAGATAAAAATGAAATCATTAATAGTGTGATTGTAATTATAACTTTCATCATTCCCTCTATTTTAATCCCTGTCACAGCACAGATAAATTACAAACCTTTTGTTTTAAGGAAATTTAAAAAATCAATACGTTGAGAGTTGCTAAGAGGGATCAACTTTTCCACTTGATTTAAAAAGAACTCAGCATCATCTCCCAAGAATGCTTGGACATTTTGAGGAGCGTTTTCCCCTGCCATTACAAGAGTAAAATAAGAAGACATTGTAAGAACCTTAACAAAACATCCTGGAACCAATTCTAAGGTATCGCTCATAAATCCTCGCTGTATGAAGTGGAATTAATGATAGATGAATTATACCCTTTTCTACTCGCATTCGAATTAAAAGGCAATACAAGCCTAATGCCCGTTGGTGGTAAGACAACGTGCGGAGCCGTTAGGCGACTTCATCAGGGTTATGTCAGACAGTGAAGTTTATCAGGATGACCATGTACCCGAAGGAGCGAGGCCGAACCGCTGGCAGAGCCGGATCTGTAGCTACCGGAGCATCACCACCATAAAACCTGTTTATTCCCTGCAACGTCATCTCGACGTGTGGCATGTGGGAGCATCGGCAAAAAATGCGCTTCACTGTAAGGTTATGAGAAGTGCGATCCGTCGCTGCCTGGTGTAGGCTTTGCGTTCATTGTTGGACTATCGCGGTAAGAACTTGAAACCACCGCCGACGATTGGCTAAACTCTCATTTCACCGAGTAACCATTCGTGACAAGTGTCAAAGTAGTGAACTATGGTAGAACGCCTCAGCATGTTAGTAAGCACTACTGCGTAACATGCTGGCAGAGCAGCATTTTAGAATGCTTGCTCCACAAGGGGAGATTCTGGAGCGGGCGAAGGGCTTATAACAAATATCGATAACCCCAGATATATAGCCATCCTGTGAGTTTGCAAAATTAGTTCTATACACATTTCTATACACATTCACTATTCGCTTGACTCCGATTCGATTGCCGATAGTCCCCTCCCATACATAGAAAGTTCTTTGTTGCTGAATGCCTCATCTAGAGACCCGAATCTGGATCAAATGAATGCCCGGTACGTATCATCGGAAGTCTTCTATGTGTACTTAAAAAGCGTTAGTTCAGTTGGTTCAGTTGGTTCAATTTGTAAAAATTATTGTTTTTAAAAGCATTATTCCCAAAAAGTGAACCAACACACCCCATTTTTGAACCAACATAAAGAGGCCGTGAACCAACACGCCGCTTAAAAACCGCTATTCAGGGAGGTAGTTAGGGCGGAATCCACCAGCACAGGGCTTGTCTGTTGCGGGCTGGAGCCGATCACATAGCAGGCCGCGGCGACGGTTTGTTTCATCGGTAAACAGGGCCAGTCATCAATTTCGCGATACCGCCTGAATAAGGCTGTACCCTCTGCCAACTGGCGCTTCAACTCGCGCAGTTCTACCGGTTCGAGCTGGTGGCCGTCATGCCCGAGCTTAGCAATGGTCAGTAACCCTATCTCGCGTAGCGCCATGTCATCTCTCCCTGCTGGTGGTGATCAGCATTGTTCTGCCCGCCAGGAGATACTTCACTGGCTGGTGCCGTTATGCGTTAAGCCTATGCGTTAACTCCGTCGGCTATGCGTTAAGTTGCCGCTCTGAAATGCCGATTTCGCTGGCAACCCGCCTGGCAACCTCACGTTTGGCAACCGCTTATTCCGGCTGCCGGACCGGTGACCAACTTCTGGTATCCCTCCTCGTACCTGCTGTTCTGGTGAAGCCCAGAGTGGAAACCTCGTATTTGGATGTCACATTTTCGCTGCTGACTGGCTGCCCACCCATTAACAAAAGCGCATTTTTCAGTAAGGCGTTTTTGCCCGGTAGTTATACATATATCTAGTGCCACTTTTTCAGTAAAAGTGACCCTATGAGTTCTGTTCCATAGTGCCACTTTTTAAAAAAGTGACCCTATGTTGCTTCTACATAGGGTCACTTATGGATGAAAAGTGACCCTATGTAATAACCACCAGGAGGGATTATGAAACGAGCAATCGGAAAAAAAGAGTTAATGAACATGGTTCCGCTGTCTATGAGTACGATCGACAGATTGGAACACAAAGGGCAATTTCCAAGGCGATGGTACATCACAGATAAACGCTGCGCATGGAATGCGGATGAAGTTGAGTGCTGGCTTGATGAACGGCAGGCAACACGCCCAGCAGAATACCAAGGAAAAAAGCCGCCTGTTAAGCTACGCATTTATCAGCCAGAAAACACGACTCTTAAGTGGCACCATGGCACCTGAAATTTCTACTCGTAGTATGTTTAACCGGCAGCGCCGGTTCTGCAAATGTCTACGCGATATCCAGCCCCACGCGCAGTACATAAACAGCATGGCTGGTAAGTTCTGATGACGATGGCGCAGGGACGCGCCTATAAAATAATCATTGGCGATGTGACGTAGATTCGCGTAAGATTACCTTAAAGGTAAAAAGTCAGTCGGTTAGGGAGGTGAGTATGGTCCAGATAGCTGATAAAAGAAAAGGTAAAGAAAGACCGGGTCGACCATCGATCCGTCGTTCTCCTGAGTATAAGGCGAAACTGAGCGCTGCTTCCGATCTTCTCGCTGCAAAAATGGAAGAGAAGCGTTTAGCATGGGAAATAAAATAGTTCGCTCCGAATTGATTAAAGAAGCAATTATTGAAGATCCTTTGGTACGCCTTCCCATAGATGAGTTTGAAGAATACAAACTCATCTGCTTGGATGAGGGAAAAATACCTGCCCCACCTGAACCTGAACAGCATGAGTACGTTTCTTACATAGACACAATCGGAAGGGATAAGTACTTCAGGAAACCAACCGAAGCGAGAGCTGAGGAACTTTTTCATGCTCATGTTTGGCAAGAGGGTTGTTGCTGGGGAGAGGGTGACGATTTACTAATTCAATGGGCCTGCACAAGTAATAGTTACGTTGTGTATTCCTATTTTGTTGATATTGATGATGATCATCATATCTATATAATTGATTATTGTAAGGATAAAGCTCACGACCTGATTGAAGACAAGCAACAGGTATCCATATGGACTGAGCAAGCTAAACAGTATCGATTACAACATATTAAGCCCGCATAGCGGGCTTTTTTGTGGCTGAAATCTGAGCGCAGAGATACAATCTTCAGGCCACGTATAAGTGGCCTACACATGGAAAGAAAAAATGAAAAAAGCATTAGCGGTTCTGTTTGTTCTGTTGTCTTTGGGTTCTGCTACACAAGCTTTTGCTGGAAACTGCCAGCATGACAGCGATACGGCTTCGGATGGATCACGCTGCGGTGGTCGTTCTGCTGACTCTCGTCCTGGCGGGCGTTAAAAAATTAAGGCCGCTTCGGCGGCCTTTGTGACATGTCACGCTATTTATTGCCGTTCAGCTTTGGCGGCTCTTTACAACGAAACGATGCCTGCATAGCAGCTATGACTAAGCTTTCAGCTGAGTTCACTCTCTGGTCCGGATTATCATTTAAGTATTTATAAACGACATCGGCATATGTCTGTAAACGACCATTAGGCTCACAAAAAACCTGAGCCCCTTCATTACCATAGGCATCAATCATTGATGCTACATATCCTATGAATACGCCAGCCTGAAGCTGATTATCAGACGTACGGCGCCCACCTTGTTCAGCTTTTTTATACTCCTGAGCATATAGGTATAGCTGTTGGCCATCATAAAACTTCGCTTCTGCAGGGGCTAAAAATGAGCAGAAAAGAGCGCAGGCAATATATTTGGCATTCATTATTATTTCCCTAACATGAATTGCGACGGTGGTAACATAAAGGTATTACCCTGATCTTTCTGTACACGCTGCTCATAGCGCTCAAGAGAACCAGGTGATAACCATTCCTGCATGCGGTTCAGAATAAGATAGTCCATTCCCTGACGTACACCAAGCAGATTGAGGAACGGTGTATGGTTGATACCGAAACGGAGAAAATCTCCGGCCTTTGCATCACCATCTCGGGCCTGCAGATACAGGTTCCTTAGCTGATCTACATCTCCGACGAATGGCCCTGCCAGGCTGGATGCCATGCCCCCACCAAAACGATTATATTCGCCGAAAAGGAAATCCCCCATCAGGCCGGCGCCGCCGCCTTGAGCCATCGCTGCCATGACTGATTTATGATCCAGCGGGCGCGGTGTTTGCCCCTTGGCCATGAGTTTTGCCTGCATGGACAGATATCCAAAGGCTGTCATCCATACGAACAACTGAGCAAAGCCCTGCCATTCACCATTACCTGCAAATATCGCTTTGGCCAGCGCCGGGAACTTACTCTGCCCCAATGCCGCTGGTGTGTAACCACGACCATATAATTCCCTTCCCAGGGTATTTTGCATAAACGACGCAGTGAAAGATTTGAACTGCATCATCATGCGAACGGCTTCACCAACCGGTGTGCCTGGTACAGTGCCAAATTTGATTAGCGCATTTGTTCGCGCCCCGGGTTCGGACATAGCAACCTGAATGCGATCGAGATAGTAACCCCGGAGTTTACCTGCAAGGGTTTCCCGAGCATTGGCGATAGCCGCTGCACTGGCTTTGATGTTCTGAGTCGCAAGATATTTTTCAATGTCGGGATCGGGGATAAACTGAACACCATTAGGCGTCATATGACTGTTACCATTCAGTTCGTCCATCTGCATATTACGGAATACCGACCACTCATGTTCACCGATACCACTTATTTCAAGTACACGGCGGAGTTCGGAGTTCAGCTTTGAAAACTCACTGCCAGCATTACGCGCCATCCAGTTGGACATGATAAGGCCGGCGCCCGAACGCCCGTTTTCGGTCCACCAGTTAAGCAAGTTGTATTTGAAAAACTTCTGCTGAAGACGGGCTATTTTCCCGGGGACAGAAGTATCTCCCGAAAATTTGGAGATCACTTCATTGCGCACTGCATCAAAACCGATTCCCATATAACTGAGGATTTCTTTTTTCTCTTCGCTGCTGTAGCCCTGCAACTTGGCCACAAGGTTTTTACTCATCGCCTCATAGATATTCATGCCCTGATATCGCATTTCCATGGACATGTTGCCTATATCATTAAGGGATGAAAGCGTTGCGCTCCCCAGTTTAGTCATTCCCTCAACTGCTCGAATACTGGCGCCCATTTTTGCCAGGGTTGCGTTCCCTGGGATATTGGTAAGCCCCATGACCTCATCAAGCTGCTGTTTGAGCATACGGAACTGGCCGTTAAGATCAGCCACTGCCGCGGGGTCATTTGTCTTTTTAATACGCTGCAACTGGTCATCAAAAAGACGCTGAAACATGTGCTCAGGGTTTGTTCCGAGTACCCGCATCAGACCGGTTGTTTTTGCTGCACTATCCAGAGAGGCAATGACAGACTCGCGAATATTCCCGGCGCCGTACAGTTTGTTGTATTCGAACCAGGCATCACCACCGGGCTTAAAAATGAGTTCACGCTCCTGGCTGGCTCGTTTGGCTATATTGGATCCGCCACCTTTGAAGCCCTTCAGCCATTCTGAGGCGGGCTTGTAAGTCAGGTGTGTTCCCGATGCCAGGTTGTTATAGACGTTTTGTAGGTACTCTTCGCGATTAGCTATGCCTTCAAAAGTGCCATCATCCAGCCGCGGCAAAATAAAATCACGCCATCCCTCATATCCTGCGGCTCTGATTTTGTACATGTCGTGGCTCTGGCGAGTGATATATCCCGCCAGCTTACCTACCCATGCGCCGGCTCGATTTTTATCAAGACGCGTGACTTCATTCCACTTCATTATAACTTTGCCAAGTGCTATCGCCTCTTTAGGGAGACCACCGGTAGACTCTCGGCGCCCCATACGGTCAATAGCTCGGGCTATATCAAGATCGTACTCACCAGATGAAAAAGCTTTTTCGTAACCTGTTTTATCGATGTCGTGAAAGAAACCACCGTTGTATTTACCGCTCAGTTGCTCCTGCTCCCTAGCTACTGATTCACGGGTTCCGGCCGCATATTCATTACGCCCGACCAGAATGGAAGATAGAGTGATATCAGGGCGATCTGCTGCGCCTTTGCCAAAACGAGTATTGTTGAGAAAGGCCGAGTGTTTTTTGTAAAGACGGAGGTTGATCAGCTTCTGCTGAGTTTCAATGGCTTTTGCCAGCCTCTCGGATTTCATTAACTCCTCAGCAGCCTGCAGCGCAGCCCCCTCATTTGAAATAGCAGCATTCTCAGCTTTGATTCGCGCTATCGTATCATCCATGTTGTTAAATAAACTCTGCATCTCTTCATCGGTCAGGGTACGACCGGCGGCATCATTTACTGTTTTTTCGCATGCGGTGAGAAAAATATTATTAGCCATTTAGTTTCCCTATACGGCACATGGCCGCAGCTTTGATTGCTTTTTCCATGGAGGTATCAGCGGCCTCATGGTCAACCTGTTTCATTAATGCGGCAAACTCTGGATCATCAGAAGAAATAGCTTTGTTAATCTGGCGCGTATAATTCAGGTTATCTTCTGCTTGCCTCAATGCGTCATCAGTAGTCCCTGATTCACCAGCGGACTTTATCTGGTTATCAGCTGAAGCACTGGCCGCCACATCGTCTTGTGCAGCCGGAATGCGGCGAGGCAAAGACAGATCCTCAATAGCTGTAATCTTTTTCTTCGGGTCTGCCAGGTTGAGAAACGGCTCGATATTTACATCTTCTCCTCTGCGCATTTGCGCTACTGCCGATCGCATAGCTTGATTGCGCACCATCCAGTCCGCATCACCCAACTTCTGAGCTGCACTTTTGACACCTTGCGCAACCGGGGATTGTCGGAGTGACAAGCGGATCTCATCGGCTCGCCGGGAGACTTGCTGTGCAAGCGGTTCGGGAAGTTCCCCGCGGGAGATAGATGCCAGTTCCTGCGCCGCTCTGGCACCGTCCTGGTGTTCTCCAATACGAGAATTCAGTTGTTCTACCTCTGCCTGTAACTGCTGGCGGCGGTTATCAAGTTCAGCCTGCGCCGCTGCACGCGCTTCCCTGAACTTCATCCTTTGCCCCTGATACTGTTTAGTAAGCTCGGGCAACGATGCATCAAGAGAGCCAATATCTCTGGTTAGGCTTTCAACCTGGCGCTGAAGTTCACCAACACCTGTTATCTGCCGTGATGCCAACTCCTGAAGATTATCGGCATAAGAAGGGACAACATCGTTATAAGCCGTTTGCTGCGTATAGTTCTCGCGGTAATGATCGATGCTTCTGGCCAGGTCATCTGCCGGCGCTCTTGCGAGGTATGTTGGCGAATCAGGAAATATGCCAGGTCGCATAACGAATGGTTCCGCCACCGGTGATTCGATGGGGAGACCATTTTCCGGAGATGGCGACTTTTCGGTTGCTGCACCTGGCACCTCATTTACCCGTGAAGTGGACATATCACGGGCTCGAAGCGCATCAGCCACAATCCCACCACCAGCGTGAAGAATACCACCGCCAATTGTTCCAAAAAGAAAGTTGGAAGCGTAGTCCCCCATAGTGAAATCATTGCCCTGGGCAGCCTGACCATCTGCGACCAGCGGCATTGTTGCCGCTGTCTGAACCGCACCATATGCACTTCCTTGTAGAAAACGCTGTCCAGCACGCCCAAGAAGTGTTGCAGCTCTAGCCTCACCGACAAAGGGAATAAGCCCAATAGCAATGTTCCCCGGATCGGCAATGTTTCCGGCCAGATTGGCCATAAATTTAAGCGGTGTTGCTATAGTACCTGATGGGGAACCCTGCAGGATCTGCTGGCGATTAAGGTGAGCCTGATGGTCTTGGATGACCGCATCAATATAGGGTTTTGTTAACCCCGACGTAGGAATGTTGATTGACTCGATTTTATGCTCACTGAAGAGGCGTTTTGCATCCTCTTGGCTGTATCGTTCTGCGACCGGATCCATGTTCAATCTGGCAAGGCGGGACTCTTCACCCCACGAAACAATTGGCCCTTCGTTGAATCCTTCAGAAACAGACGCGCCAAGCGAACGTAATAGTGGCTGCTCGCCCTCGACTGGCAAGGGGTTGTTGCTGAGCGGTGCGCCAGTATAGAACGCCATTATTTGCCTCCTAGCGTATTAAGAGCATCGCGTAATGTATTTGACGTGTTATCAGCCTCTTTTTGAGGTAGCGGACTTGTCGCATCCTGTCCCTGGAGCACCCTGAAGGCATCGGACATAGTGGCATTAACATTTGGTGTGTAGAACTCAGATGGTGGAGTAACTTTGCGTTTTTCACCCATCCAGTTAAGAACTGCGCCGGTTGAACTCGGCTTTGCAATTCCAGATTTACTGGCATCGGCAAAGCTCACTCGAATAGGAGAACCATGCTGATCCAGAATAGGAGTGCCGTTCACTGTCAGATAAACACCTTGTTCATTTTCGTCTGTCACCCATTCGGCGCTATTCTGTATCTGCGCAAGGTTGTTCGCGGCATTCTGCTCTGGCGTCATTGCTGGGTTATAAAACAGACTCCGGCTGCCAATATCATCTACCTTGAGACCGTTAACGATATTACTCAGACCGTCGGTAACATTATTCTCTTTTAGTCCCAAGCTGTTAGGCATTCGCCATGTATCGTTGACCGTATAATGATCGCCGATCATTTTCTTATAGGCTTTTTCTGTCGCAGCCTGAGCATCTTCCCCTGATGCCATGTAGTAATAAGCCAGACGCTTACCTTGCTCGTTGATATCAGCAAGTGTTTCAGCTCCACCTTGTCGCTGTAGGCTAAACGTTGGTGATGCTGCAGCGATTAGAGAGTTCCAAGCTGCATCAACACCTTTAGCTTGTTCGCCAGAGTTCTTCTTCAGCTCTTCTGTCTTCACATTACGGATGGTAAACAGGGTGTCAGCTGCGTTAGCATCGTTTATTGCTGTTGCGACCCTTACAGCCGCTTTTGTTTTGGGCTGCAACTGTGCGACAACTGAATCACCATATCGGCCAAAGCCAGCGATAATCCCCTTCAGGTCAGAAAAATTCATATTTCCGCTATCAACTTTTGCCGATATTCCGTCAACTATACTTGCTGGTAATACACTTTTACTTCGGATCCCAAGCCGGTCTTTTTCTGCCTGAATGCGTGAAATCAGATATTCACCAGTAACCTGATTATTCTGATATTCCTGGAAGGCTGATTGCACTACCGGAGAATATTGCTGTAACCAAGTACCAGGGTCAGACTCACGGGCATCATGAACCTGCTGAAATTTTGATACAGCAGAAGCATAGAGCTCGCTCTTATATTTGTAATCCGGTTCGCCCTGTTGGGGTTGTATGGACTGAATGGCAGCAAGGCCTTGCTGAGAATTGCCTTTAACGATGCTCTGGTAGACGGGCTGCAAACTCATGGCTTGCCGATATTGTTGATAAGTTTTCTCGAGCTGCATGCGCTCTACAGGTGTAGCCTGTAAAGGCATAACGGCAATCCATTCATGCGCAGAAATAGGGGGAACTGTCTTACCCGCTTCCAACTGAGCCAGATCGTCCTGCATACGGCTTTGTAGCGCTACACGGCCAGATGACGCTTGCATATCGTACAATCCTGTCATTCGGCTCATCATTTGAGATTTGTTTGCAGCATTCATCGCATTCCAGGAAGGGAGGTTGGTAAGGCTTTCCATCGTTGCATTACCAGGGATAGCGCCAGCACTACCAGTTACATTAGCCACATAGTTGCGGGTTTCCTCAAATGGAATTGCTGCAGCGAATTGCGCATTAGATACCTGCCCCGTACGCGGATCGCCAATTTGTTTAATCCACCCATCAACAGCACTGGGTCCGGCGTTATACGCCGCCACCGCCAGCACTGGGTTATTGTCGTACTTCTTCATCTGCGCACTGAAATATGCCTGGCCCAATTGCATGTTATATCGTGGGTCATTGAGCCATTTATCACGATCCCAAGGAACACCAGCCAAGCTGGCAGCCTCTGGACCAGTGGACTCCATTACCTGAGCAGCCCCCACGGCACCTTTCGGTGAAACCAGCGGAGAACCGTCTTTTGCGTACTGATTACCACCACTCTCCTGCCAGATCATTGCAGAGAATAACTGAGATTGGTCGGGAGAATCCGTTACGCTTATTTTCCCACCTGGCCCCAGTAGTTGTTGATAAACATTTGCAAATGCTGCTTCTGTCGCCTTCTGCCCGGCGCTCTCACGCCATTGAACCCAGTTTGATTCTATTTCTTCAGGGCTTTGTCCATGCGCTTGGCCATAAGCCATAATTGAGGCTCTGGCATTCAAAGCTGATTGGTTGAACAACTGTGGATTAGATATTGCTTGCTGAGCTTGCAAGGATAAATAACCGTCTTGCTGACCGGACTCATACTGTCTACGTTGTCCTAATTCATACCGCTCTGCTTGAGTGGCAAATTGTATTCGCTGTTGTTGAGCATGCTTTAAAAAAACATTTCGTGCGGACTCAGGCAGCGTGCCAGCAATAGTTTGCATCTCGTTATCAAATTTCTGGATATACCCAGGAGCCTGACCAATGGCATTTTTTCCCTGGAGAGTCATCAGACCTTCCTTAGGATCATCCATCAATCCGCTTCCAACAGCATAAAGTCTTTGAGTTGCATCTTGAGTCAGTGCAAGGTCCGCTTGCTGCTTTGCCTGTCCAAACACACCAATCGCCTGGTTACCGACGTTAACAAGGGCATCGGTGATATTTGGTTGATTGAACGTCTGAAAACCTCCGGTCTGAACTCCGCGGCTTTCAACCTGACGGCCTTGTACCGTTGGCACTATTGGCATAACAAGACCTCCTTATGGTTTGCTTTTTTGGATAAAACATAACGTATCCAAAACACCGCATGGATAATCCGGAATAAATGATTGAGCAACTCTGTAGACGGTGATGTAACGCTGAAGTAACTCTAAAATGGACAGGCGTTCTTCAGGTGGTAATTTATCAGCCAGTGTTTGAACTTCCTGCAGCAACTCTTCGTCAGTGATATTCGTTTTCATAGTTACCTTTATTAACCCCAAAACACTTAACATCTGTATGAATACCGGGGAATTAGTTGAATTGCTTTAGCATCAATAAGTTGGTGCTTTTACCCCAAATGCTGTTGCAATGCTTTGTCCACCAGTCCCCGAGCGATTTCATGGATAGTAGGTGCAACACCGATACCTGATTGCTGGCGCTGCTGTTCCTGAATTTTTCGGATTGCCTGAATCTGTGCCTCGCTGAGCAAGACCGGTTTGACGGACTGTTTCGACATAACCACCTCCTGATATTTATGAAGTTATTATAATTTCACAAAATGAAATATTCATTGTCTTTATTGCAATTAATGAAATAACAAATTTGATCGTTACCAGAAAGAGGGTTAATTAGTTAGCAAACAATGTAAGAATGAGTAGGAGTCACAGGCAGAACACACAATTTCTGCCATACATAACCAGAACATGCCATTTCTGCCTATAAATCAGATATGGACATATTAGTCGTGACATTTTTGTGAGAAGAGTACGTCTATTGTTACGTGGAAATATTTGTGAGAAAGATCTACCCGCATGGTTAGTTCTTGTTTTTGGGATTGAGCATCGATTCTGCTGCTCTTTTTGACGATTCTTGCTTAGAAGTAAATCGCTTAAGGATATCGGGGCCAGTAAGACTTAAAACGACAGTTAAGAGCTGCCATAACGTGAGGAATACCAGCAATCCGTAAGATAGTCCTCTGAAAACTGTTTTGTGCTCCATTACCCAATCAAATTGCTTTAATAACGGAGCACCAATGCCGACGAGCAGTACAGCTGCGAGGATAGCTGTCGAATGAACAATAGGAGTAAAGAGGTTATGGATCCCTGCACCACCACCGCTCGAATCTCCTCCACGAAAAGATTTTTTTAATCTTTCTGGATAGATAATCGCAAACCATGCCCCAACGACAGCAAAAATTATCGATGCTGTAGTTCTAAGTGCTTCAAACAAAGGCCACTGAATGGAAAAAGTTATATGCCGGCCAAAGTATCCTGCTCCTGATACAAGAGCAAGTATACAAATGAACAACATCACTTTTGCTTTCATTATAAGCCTGACCCCCTCAAGATTAGATCTTTCTTCGCCCGTAGTTCGACGAGTAAAGATTGTAAGTTGACGATTTCATCGTTTTCTCTCTCGATACGAACATCAAATTGTGTCCTAGAGAGCGAATTACTTAACCAATATGTCTTGCTTGGTTCCCCTTTAAAGACAAAACCATAATCGTTCACTTCAGATGGGTCATTATCCCAATCCAAAATCATTTGATTTACATCAGCAAGACCTACATCTGGGGATACAATATATTTTACCTTAGTTGATACCCCTGGTCCTTGCTGGGCACCAACATGCAATTTATCCAATAATTTTTGCCATAAATCCAAATCGGGGTGACGGTTAAGATCTAATTCGATAACTCTTTCTATTTTACTGATAAAGTTAGCTTTTTGCCTTATTTCTTCGTGCTTACCCGGATTTTTTATCAAATTGGCATTGAATCTAGGGTAGTAATGCTTACGCTCTTCTTGATCATCATTTACATCTAACATGTACCCAGTGACTTTAAGTTCATGTGAACCGTCATCAAGTTCAATGACCTCCGCTTTAGCATGTTCAGAAGATTGTTTTAAAAAACACTGGATATACTTTTGTAGGGTAGCCTGCGCCGTCACCTTATTGTGCAACTTTACTGTGGCCATGAGATTTCTGTCAGCAATAAACCAAAAGTAAGTAGCAAACCCGGGAATAGTTCTTTCACGAATAGGGTTCATTATCACTTCCGGATCAGCTCCATAAACTGCATCCTCACTCAAAGAAGGCATGCGCTGACCATTACTTGGAACTTCGTTCCAGAGCAGTAACAGCCAATCATCACCAACATTCTTAGAATCAACTAGGTATGCAGGATATCGCTCTTCATCAGCCTCAAAAGTCTTTGTTTCTTTAAGGACTTTTTCTGCTGCCCAGCAATTCAAATCAATAAGAGTTTCACTTAAAGAACCAAATTCTGGAACCGATGCTCCCGCACGATAAAAACCGGCATTTCTGACATTGTAGAAAGTGAATGTGGCTTTCTCTGTGATCATAAATCTCAACCTTGAGTAATCGGAAAAGACTTAATTTACAATCAAAAAGGAATGTCTGTTAGCTGTGATTATGAACAGTAATGACTGTATAAAAACACAGTAAAACACAAAATGCAAGTCTGGATCTATACGGGCGCATAGCAACGAACCGAGGACACCTTTAAGGTACGAATTAATAAAGTACTTACCTCGCCATCAAAAATTATCATACGGTTGCGTCTGCTCCCATCCTTCATATCCAGTACCAGTAGTAGGTATCGGTTCCTGTGCACGGCGTAGCGCATCGATTGCCTGCCCCTGCTGGCCTTTCTTCCCGCTCGGCCGAGCTGTTCTGGCGCTGATCACGCTGTCAGCAATCACCTGATATCCGGTCTGAGTGCCACCGTCATTGCCGGTCCACTGATTCACCTGCATATTTCCCGCTACGCTCACCAAATCGCCTTTCTGATGCTTCGCCAGCGCCTGGGCTTGCCTACCGAACGCCGTGACCGCCAGCCAGAAGGTAGCCTCACCGTTTTCTGCTTTCTGGCACGGAAGCGTAACCGCCATCCGGGTAAATGCCATCGGGTTACCGTTGTTGGTCGTGCGGCTCTGCACATCCGCCACCAGCCGCCCGTATGCTGAAATTTGTGCTGTCATCGTCTTTTACCTGCCTGTAATGCTGAAATACGGGGTTTGTGTTGGTTCAAAAAGGTCATTTGTTGGTTCAGTGTTGGTTCAACTTTTGAGAGTGAACTCTTAAATAACAGCCACATAAAAACACTGAACCAACTGAACCAACTGAACCAACACCTAAACTACGCACATGAGAGAGTCACTTACTCTGGCTGGCTCCCCTCCGGCTGATACTGGATCACGTAAACATTGATCTGTCGGCCATCAATTCGCGGAGACTTACGCTGGTACCCCCGACCGGTATTTGGCGGCGTCAGCATCCCGGCGTTTTTCAGCACCTCAGCAAACATCTTCGCGTTGAACCCATGCGCTATCTCTTTTTCGAAAGCTGCGGGGAAGGTGTAGAACACCACAGGATCAGCTTCATGCCCTCCCTTCTGGCGGTACCCTGCCAGGTTGGCAATTGGCAGGCTGCTCGGGTCATACGGGAATGGCGCAAACCGGCTGAGGCCGTGAGCATTGAGGAATGCTTCGGTCTGCTCGATGATCTGCTGATGCTCTTTGTTCCCGGTACCGAATTCCCGAATCCAGGCATTGAAGCTGTACTGTATAGCATCACGGCATGTTTGCTCATCCCAGCCGGTGATCACCCGCCCGGCCATAAGTGCAGCCTCAAGAATGGCGAAACGCGCCCCTACACGATGTACCTGCTCCCCATAGTCGGCCGGAATAATCCCACGCCAGCGCGCCTCTGCCTCCCGCACCGCTTTAACAGCTTGCTGCTGATGGTCAGCCAGCCACTGAACCCATGCACGGCCAGCAGCACCGTGGTGGCTCTGATACGCATCTTTCAGCGCATCGGCATGGTGTTTGCCGCTTTCATAACCGTGGAAGCGAACAGCTTTACAGAGTGGGATATTAAGCAGACGCACCAGTTGCCCGGCCTTTGCCTTGCGCCCGACACCGGCAATGAATGTCTCCAGATCCACCTCTCCTGTGCTAATGGCTACAGTGCGCCAGCGTTTCAGCTCGCGGTTCCCGCCCTCTTTGGCTCCCTGCAGTTTCCCGGTGCCGTTGAACAGCGCATAAGCAGATTTATATACCTCCGCTGGGTCCGCGCCCTGGCCTATTTCATCCAGAGGCATAAGCGCGTCATTGTGTGCGGCAGCTTCGTTCGCCAGCCCCAGCGCAGTGCCGTACCACGTCAGACGCAGCACATCAGGATTACCGTACAGACTGGCCGCCACGTTAGCAGTGGTGGTCTTACCGGCGCTCGACTGCTCATAGAAATGGATCCCGAACCCGTCGGCTCCGGCGAGGCCAATCAGCGGGGCCGCTAGTGCCGCAGCAACACCCGTCATCATGGAATAATTGCCTCCGGCCAGATGCGCCACGCTGTCACGCCAGCCCTCAGTTGTGCCGCTGGTGGTGTAGCCTGATGCGGCAGAACTGCGGCCGTTAAAAAGAACCGGTATCTCTGGTGTGCCGATAATGTCGCCGTCAGGCATTAAATATGCGCCACACTGCCAGCCTGTAGCCTGAGCAATACGCCAGATCTCCCCTTTATGGGCCTGACTCTGAAGCCAGTCAGCCAGCGTCGCGCGCAAGCCGCTTTTGGTGGTGACGTACAGGCCGCCAGCTTTGAGTGTTCGCCACCCCTCCCTTTCGCCAATGTCAGCTAGGGGGATCGCTTGCGTCGTTTCTTCCTTCGCACCCAGCGCCCGCCAGCGCAGCACCAGATATCGCGTTCTGTTGTCATCAATGCCCACACCAACCACTTCCAGCGCGGAACAAAGCAGGCTCTCTACTTCGGTGATCTCCCCACCTTTTTCTTTAGGCTCAACCCAGTAAAGGCCATTGCGGCGACTGTCCACATAGGGCTTCTGTGTGTTGCGTTTCTGGCTGGCGCTATCTGCCGCGGTCACTTCAGGTAACACAAATACATCCTCTACCTGTGGTTGATACAGTGATTTACTGAACGCGGCGCGAGTATCGGCAATACCGTTGCGCTGGCGCAAATCGTCCCAGTCGGCTTTAAACTCGCCTTCAGGCAACGCCACCCACCCGTCAACGGCCTGGGCGGCTTTCTCTGCGCTGATGCGCCCGGTGTTTACCTTCAGTTTGCCCCGGTCATCCGTCTCACCCTCTGCATGCCAGTCGTTATCCGCCGCAATGATGATCTGCGCCTCCGGGTACTGGCTTCGCATCGCCAGCGCCACTGGCTTCAGGTTTCCGGCATTAATCGCAGCCATCGTCAGCGCGTCCGAGCGGATCTGGTGGGCAGTAAGAGCCGTCGCCAGCCCCTCGGCAATAATCACTACCTGCGGATCCAACACCGCATTCACGGCATGCCAGGAGCCGGTAAGGGCAGAGCCTGAAATAAGGCGCTTGCCGCCGTCTGGTGCGATAATTTGCACAGCAGTGGTGGTACCAGCGTTGCCCGTCAGAGACATCATTAGGGAGCCATCAGGCAGGACGGGGAAAACAAAGCCAACCAAACCGCGCGCAGTCAGGTAAGCAGGCTCTCCCGGCAACACCTGGGCGGTTAGTTTGTCCAGGCTAGCAGCGAACCTCGCCGCCATACCCTGACGTTCTACGGCCTGCCGCTGCTCACGTTCGGCCCGGCGCTGCGCCAACAGTGATACTTCCTTTCCGGTTGGTCTGTGCAGGGTCTGTACATCCAACCCCAGCGCATCGGCCACCAACTGAGCGGCCTGAGTGGCATCACAACTGTTAACCTTCTTCACCAGCTCCAATCCGTCTCCGGCACCACAGGCATTACAGAAGTGCGCACCACGGCCGTCGTCATCGAAGCGAAAGCGATCTTTGCCACCACATGCCGGACAGGCGACCTGTGCGCGGGGCGAGGTAGGAACCTCGATCCCCATCAGCGAAAGTACGTCCGGCCAGCGACCACGGGCCGCCTCGGATACTTGGCGGATCATGTCGATGTTACGCATCATCATTCCCCATCCTCAATACGCTCATTATGCTGAAGCTTATTCAACAATCTCGTGCCAATAAGCTCTGCAGCATCAATCAAATAGCTCTTGGTATGAGGATCGTTAACCTGATTAACGGTCCGAAGAATTGCCAAAACACATTCAGTTTCGTGTGTCATTTCATCGAAAAGAAAGGGTTTGTCAGAATCGAAAGAATTGTCAGTTTGCATAGACCACCTCCGATAAACGAACGCGGCCAACAAAAAAGGTGACGTGTTCTCGTGCTAGGGTGCGACGAGCGTCACGCTCAGTCTCAGCAGCAACATGGTGAAGAATAGGCTTGATTGTCAGACAATCTCGGCGAACAGCGGCGATAATCCAAATGAATTGCGAATTTTGGGTAGGGGTATTAGCCATGGTGGCAACCTCCGATAACTGATGTTTATAACCACCACCGGAAACGCCAATTTCGCTGGTGGTGAACTGAGCAGGGTTGGCGTAACCGGCGTTATCGGAAACCGGCGCTTCTGAAGAAGCCCCCACCCAGCCCACCATAATTTTGGGAGCGGCACGGATTATACCCGCAACGCTAAAAAAATGATGCACTGAATTAACAACATAAAAAAAGACGCTAGGCGCGTCATATGTCGCCGATAACATTACTAGGACGCCAATCCTGACACCAGATTTTGCTGGTGTCCTATAAACATAGACGAGGTAAGGGACAAACGGCAAGCCATTTTTCGGCATAGGGTGCAAAATGTGATTTATGGCATTTTTACGCATGACCTACCCCCAGAATGGCGTTGCCGCTCATAAGGCTGGCGAATGCCTCCATGCGCTTAGCTACCTCCCTTACCGCATCTGTCGGGGTCATGCCGCTATTAATGGCTTCATGAAATGCGGCCTGCTCAATTTTCTGCATAACGATCAGTACACCTAGCTGCTGCGCATCAGCGAAGCCACGTTTACCATCTGACAGGCCAGCAACGCGGTTTTCAGCACGCGCCAGATTGATGTAGTGATGTCGCTGCGCCCCCAGTGCTTTTAAGCCATCACGGCTTTCATGATAACCGGGCAGATATTCCCGACGTACAGGCTGGGTGGCACGACGATTGGTGAATGCCTTAGTGACATCCAGCTTGAACTGGTTAACACGCTCAGGATCACGCCCACGGATGATACGCAGCAAATAGTCGAGTTGAGGCTCATTCAGCAGATAGCTGATCTCAGGACGCCCACGCTTACGACCGGCTTTTCCCGATTTCAAATCGGGTAATTCCTGGAGGGACTGACGGGGCAGCGATCCCAGCTCACGGAATCTATCCTGGTGCGATTTAATCGTCGCGCCCAGGCTTTGATGCTGTATTCCGGCGCGCTCCGAAATGATGCGGGAATCAATGCGCGGCTCAGATTTATGATTTATTAAAATGTCATTCTGGCTGGCTTCAGGTTGAGCGAGGCCCTGACCGGATAAGGTCATATTATTCAGTTTCATTTTCAGGCTCCGTTATTCGGTAGTATTACGACGCTTTTTCAGGATGAGATGTACACTGACAGGCTGAAACTATAATCAGCAGCAAAATTCATATGCACAACAGCCTGATTCACTACGTTATGGCGCTTGGTCGCATGGGGATTTTTCATTTCCATTACGCCACCTCACCACGCGATTCAGCGATGCGCTGATTAATCCATTCATCAATTTCACTCTCGATGAATGCGATAGATCGGGAGCCGATTTTCACGGAGGCTGGAAACTTTTTTTGACTCATGAGACGGTAAAGCCATGCTTTGCTATAGCCTGTGCGCCGTTGTACTTCGGAAAGACGGATAAACTTTAGAGACATATGCACCTCAATATACGACTATGGACAGAGGTAGAATGAGGTATATATATTTTTTTTGAAATACCAAAAAACCTGCTAAAAAAGCTTAGTTTGACATGACAAGTAAGAGGCTTTTTTTGGCAACTATGTCATGTCAAAGATAAACGTTCGAGGTGGAACTTTGTCTCAAAACCAATCTACTTCTTGGCTTCTTGAACATATGCAGCTCTTGCCGAATCTCTTACTTCCACTGCTTTGCATAAGGATTCCCAGCATCGCTGGATAGTTTTTCTTTCAATGTCGTTCTCTATGAATGCTGAACGGGTAAATCTATAAACAGCAGATACGCAATTTCCTTCACCATACTCCATAAAAATCTTAAGGAGTTCCGTAACAAGAGCGCGTTCAGAAAGTGTTTCATCATTTCTGTTTGTCACTATAAAATCAGATACGTTATCAGCAATCATTAAATCCCATTCCAGATCGGTGATTAGTTTCCTGCTCCCATCAAATACATACTTAAAAACAAATTCACTCTCTATTTCAGCCAACTGCTTCAACAATGTTTTATATTTACTAATGGAATCAGCACCATTGGCATAAGCAATACGAAGCTCTCCAGAAATGTAACCATACATGATTGCAATCAACCGCTCATGAAAACGAAGATAAGCATGATTAAAAACATTAATTTCTTCTTTACTAAAGTCATAAAGTTCTTTCCAATAACCATACGACCGATTATCTTCTGATTTTTTAAGACGCCCAGCTAAAACTCTATACTTGGCGTATCTGACTGGATCAATTGTGCTTTCAAATGGAATATTAGATTTAGTTAAAGATTGTTTAATATATTTATCAGAGCGAATAGCATTCCATACATCATTACAGGAAACTAAACTTTCTTTGGGTAGGTATTCAGTAATACCTTTATCAATGATAGACAAATACTCATGAAAATCATCATGTGTTTTAATCAGGCCATGTACTGCGCCAGGGTGTATAGGCGCTCTTCCATTATAAAAGCTTAATTGGGTACATAAGTGTCTTCTTGGCACCCATAATAATTCCTTGCGACGAATAGTCGATATAGCCTTATGGCAATTTTTTAACGAATCTGTATTCAACATCACGCCACCTCGCGCCCTCTGATTTTGGCGGCTATGCCAGCCCGCAGAGGTGTACGGGTTTTCGGGGATCAGCCTAGACATAGCCTATTCTTTGTTCGTCTACTGAAGTCTACTACCGTCAATTAATACTGTCTATTCATACAGTAAGGCACTTTTCCCAAACGAGCCGTGCACCACATTTTCACCATTCTCCAGTGCCTCCATATAGTCGGCATACCACTGAAGCATTTCCCGGCGGCCGTCCAGATACTGGGCATGGTTGTACGTCCCACGAATTGAGTTTTTATCAACGTGGGCAAGCTGCGTTTCAATCCATGCGGTGTTATAGCCCTGCTCGTGGAGAATCGTGCTCATGGTGTGGCGGAAGCCATGACCGGTCACCCTTCCGGCGTATCCAATGCGACGGATCAGGACGTTCATTGCCATCTCGCTCATTGGTTTGCTGTGCTGAATCCTGCCGGGGAAAATAAACCGATAATTGCCGGTGATTAGGTGCAGTTGTTCCAGGATGGCGATCGCCTGGTCGGATAATGGCACACAGTGAGGGCGCCGCTTTTTCATGCGTGCTGGTGGCACCTCCCACAGACGTTTATCGAAATCTATTTCAGTCCACTCGCCCTGGCGTAGTTCGCCCGGGCGTAACCCGGTAAGAACCTGCAGGCGCATCGCCAGCTTCACAACAGAACTGCCGCTATACGTGTTCAGCGTGCGGAAGAACTCGGGGAGTTCGTCAGTGGTGAGAAAAGCGTAATGCTCTTTCTTATGAGGAGCAAAGGCACTGGCCAGATCCGGCGCCGGGTTATAATCAGCCCGGCCAGTAACAATGGCGTACCGCCACACCTCGCCGCAACGTTGTCTCACCTTCCTGAGTTTCTCTGTTGCGCCCCGCTCATCCAACTTCGAGAGAACGGCCATGAGCTCCATAGGTTTGATATCGGCGATCGGTCGTCGGCCGATAAGTGGGAAAACGTCAGCCTCAAAGGTTTTCATCATCTCTTCGCCGTAGGACTCAGACCAGCGGTCAATGCGCTTGGCGTACCACTCACGGGCGATCGCCTCGAAGGTGTTTTCGTTGCGGCCCTGCTTCGCCAGCTTATCTTCTTTGCGGACATCGCTGGGATTAATGCCACCAGCAACCTGCTTGCGGGCATCATCGCGTTTGAGCCTGGCATCATTCAGGGTTACATCGGGATAAGTGCCCAGCGAAATCATTTTGGCCTTACCATCGAAGCGGTAACGGAAACGCCACCCTCTCGATCCGTTCGGCTCGATTAACAGAGAGAGGCCATTGCCATCATTGAGTGTATAGGACTTCTCACGCGGCTTAGAACGCCTGATTTCAAGGTCTGTGAGGGGCATTGTGTATAGTTCCAAAGTGTAGAGCGCGGGCTATACGCATTACTATACACATGAATGTATAGATTTGAGTAGACGTTAGTTTACGTCAAAATACGGAGATATTAGCGGAAGCCTTGTGATTACTGGTTTTGATTGACTTGAGTAGACGTTAAAAGAAGTGTGTTTGGAGCGGGCGAAGGGAATCGAACCCTCGTATAGAGCTTGGGAAGCTCTCGTTCTACCATTGAACTACGCCCGCATTGAAGTGCGTAAGGGATTATAAACCTTACGCTCTTCTTGGCAAGGGACTAACCGACTGACTGGCGATTAATTCACCGTCAGCATTTTGGCTTACTCCCCTGCGGCGGTAAATAACGCAGTGGATCGATAGCCGTTGCCCGGTAGCGGATTTGGAAATGCAGGCGCACCGTCGTCGCATCCGAGCTGCCCATCGTCGCTATCTTCTGCCCGGCCTTCACGTTTTGACCGTTGTTCACCAGCATGGTGTCATTATGCGCATACGCAGTGATGTAGTCCTCACTGTGCTTAATCATGATGAGATTACCGTAGCCCCGCAGCTGATTACCGACATAAACCACCTTCCCTGCTCCGGCCGCATAAATCGGCGTACCGCGCGCAGCCGAGATATCGATGCCCTTATTGCCGCCGTCCGCCGTAGAATAAGGCAGGATCACCTTACCGCTGGCAGGCCACTGCCAGCAACGTTGCCCTACTGGTGGCCAGGACGACTGCGGCACAGAAGAAGATGGTCTGACTGCCGCCGTTTTGGTTGAGGATTTCTTGGTTGTTTTGCCAGATCCAGAACTGGTTTTCGCGCCGCCGCTGACCTTCAGCTTTTGCCCCACTTCAATGGTATAGGGCGGTGAAATATTATTCAGGCGAGCGATCTCTTTCACGCTGGTACCGGTGGCGCGCGAAATACGGTATAGCGTATCTCCCCGCTTCACGGTATACACGGAGCCGGAATAACTTCCTGTATCAGACGACTTGCTCCCGGAACAGCCCGCTAACAGCAGACCGACACACAGCAGCATCACGATACCCAGGCCATTTTTCTTCAGGCGTCCTGCACTCAAAACAATACCTCGCAACATTTTCAGACGCTTTATCATAGCAGCCAGAAACTGGATGCCAAATCATATCGCGCAACGAACCGGCAGCTCTGGCATTTCACACCCTCTGTTAATCACTCTGACTTAATTAAGCATATAATGTAAGTGCTTAAGATTGATGGTGGACGCTATGCGACAGGAACATGTCATTTTATTGAATGAGCAGGAGCAACCCTGCGGAACGCTGGAAAAGTATGCGGCGCATACCGCCACAACCCCCCTGCACTCCGCTTTCTCGTGCTGGATATTTAACGAGCAGGGCCAACTGCTGGTCACCCGCCGTTCGCTGCACAAAAAAGCCTGGCCAGGTGTCTGGACCAACTCTGTCTGCGGTCACCCGCAGTTGGGTGAAACCAACGAAGTCGCTATTGTCCGCCGGGCTCGCTTCGAACTGGGTGCAGACATCGACTTGCTCACCCCCGTATACGCTGATTTTCGTTATCGCGCCACAGACCCGAGTGGGATAGTTGAAAACGAAGTATGTCCGGTTTATGCCGCACATATCGTCAGTGAGCTACAGCTAAACCCAGATGAAGTGATGGATTGCCAGTGGAGCAATCTTGAGAATGTCTTAAGCGGGATTGACGCGACGCCGTGGGCTTTCAGTCCGTGGATGGTAATGCAGGTTGCAAACAAAGAAGCGCGTGCGCTGTTGCAGAATTACTGCCAACAAATTATTGCCTGATGGCGCTACGTTTATCTGGCCTACATAACGAATCGTAGGCCGGATAAGGCGTCAGCCGCCATCCGGCATTTCACATCTTACTTAACCGGGCGCATCGCCGGGAACAGGATCACGTCACGGATGGTGTGGCTGTTGGTGAACAGCATAACCATACGGTCGATACCAATGCCCAGACCCGCAGTCGGCGGCAGACCGTGTTCCAGAGCGGTAACGTAGTCTTCGTCGTAGAACATCGCTTCGTCATCACCCGCATCTTTGGCGTTAACCTGATCCTGGAAACGCTGCGCCTGATCCTCGGCATCGTTCAGCTCGCTGAAGCCGTTACCGATCTCACGTCCGCCGATGAAGAATTCGAAGCGATCGGTGATTTCCGGGTTTTCGTCATTACGACGCGCCAGCGGAGAAACTTCTGCCGGGTACTCGGTAATGAAGGTTGGTTGAATCAGGTGCGCTTCTGCAACTTCTTCAAAGATCTCGGTCACGATACGGCCCAGACCCCAGCTCTTCTCAACTTTGATGCCGATAGATTCAGCAATCGCTTTTGCAGAATCGAAGTTATCCAGATCGGCCATGTTGGTTTCCGGACGGTATTTCTGAATCGCTTCGCGCATGGTCAGTTTTTCAAACGGCTTACCAAAGTCGAAGACTTCTTCACCGTAAGGCACTTCAGTCGTTCCCAGAACGTTCTGCGCCAACGTACGGAACAGAGATTCAGTCAGTTCGATGAGATCTTTGTAGTCCGCATAAGCCATGTAGAGTTCCATCATGGTGAACTCTGGGTTATGGCGAACAGAGATGCCTTCGTTACGGAAGTTACGGTTAATTTCGAATACGCGTTCGAAGCCGCCAACCACCAGACGCTTGAGGTAAAGTTCCGGCGCGATACGCAGGTACATGTCCAGATCCAGCGCGTTATGATGAGTGATAAACGGACGCGCAGCCGCACCGCCTGGGATCACCTGCATCATCGGGGTTTCTACTTCCATAAAGCCGCGAGCAACCATGAACTGACGAATGCCAGCCATAATCTGTGAACGCACTTTAAAGGTATTGCGGGATTCATCGTTAGAGATGAGATCCAGGTAACGTTGACGATAGCGCGCTTCCTGATCCTGCAGACCGTGGAATTTGTCCGGCAGCGGGCGCAGCGCTTTGGTCAGCAGACGCAGTTCGGTGCAGTGGATAGACAGCTCACCGGTCTTGGTCTTGAACAACTTACCTTTCGCGCCGAGGATATCGCCCAGATCCCATTTTTTGAACTGCTCGTTGTAGACGCCTTCCGGCAGGTCATCGCGAGCAACGTACAGCTGAATACGGCCGCCAACGTCCTGCAGCGTAACGAATGATGCTTTACCCATAATACGACGGGTCATCATACGGCCAGCAACGGATACCTCAATGTTCAGCGCTTCCAGCTCTTCGTTTTCTTTCGCGTCGAAGTCAGCATGCAGTTGGTCTGAGGTATGATCGCGACGGAAATCGTTCGGGAACGGGATCCCCTGCTCACGCAGGCTCGCCAGCTTCTCACGGCGCGTTTTCAGTTCATTGTTAAGGTCGGCTACCGCGTCAGCGCCCTGTACGTGTTGTTCAGACATGTTGGTTCCTCATAACCCTGCTTTCAAACTTGCTTCGATAAATTGATCCAGGCTGCCATCCAGCACCGCCTGCGTGTTACGGGTTTCAACCCCGGTACGCAGATCTTTGATGCGGGAGTCATCAAGGACATAAGAACGAATCTGGCTACCCCAGCCGATATCTGACTTGGTGTCTTCCATCGCCTGTTTCTCGGCATTCTTCTTCTGCATTTCCAGTTCATAAAGCTTCGCTTTCATCTGCTTCATGGCCTGGTCTTTGTTCTTGTGCTGGGAACGGTCGTTCTGACACTGCGTCACAATCCCGGTCGGGATGTGGGTAATACGCACCGCAGATTCCGTACGGTTAACGTGCTGACCGCCTGCACCGGAGGCACGGTAAACGTCAATACGCAGGTCCGCCGGGTTGATATCGATATCAATATCATCGTCAACTTCCGGATAAACAAACGCCGAACTGAACGACGTATGGCGACGTCCGCCGGAGTCGAACGGACTCTTACGTACCAGGCGGTGTACGCCGGTTTCAGTACGCAGCCAACCGTAAGCATATTCACCAGCAATTCTGATGGTCACGGATTTAATACCCGCGACTTCACCTTCAGACTCTTCAATGATTTCAGTCTTAAAGCCGCGCGCTTCAGCCCAACGCAGATACATGCGCATCAGCATGCTTGCCCAGTCCTGCGCTTCCGTACCGCCAGAACCTGCCTGAATATCGAGATAGCAATCCGCGCTGTCATATTCACCGGAGAACATACGACGAAATTCCAGCTGGGCCAGCTTATCTTCCAGCGTATCGAGTTCTGCTACGGCTTCGTTAAAGGTTTCTTCGTCGTCGGCCTCTACAGCCAGTTCCAGCAGGCCGGAGACATCTTCCAGGCCCTGGCTCATCTGATCGAGCGTATCAACGATGGCCTCAAGGGAGGAACGCTCTTTGCCCAGCGCCTGAGCGCGTTCGGGTTCGTTCCACACGTCCGGCTGTTCCAGCTCGGCGTTTACTTCTTCCAGACGCTCTTTCTTGGCATCATAGTCAAAGATACCCCCTAAGAACGTCAGAGCGCTCCGTGAGGTCCTGAATGCGGTTATTTACCGGATTAATTTCAAACATTGTCTGATTTCTTTTATTGGACTAGTCAAAATGCGGTGATAAGAGCGGGATTGTAACTAATCCACGCCCTTTTTTATAGCGATTAGTGACGCTAAAGTGGCCAGATATTGTCGATTATAATCTGCAAGCTGCGGTTGCCGCGAAACTCGTTAATATCCAGTTTGTAGGCAAGCTGAACTTCGCGCACGCCGTTGTCCGGCCAGCAGGTGGTATCGACATTAAACGCAATACCGTCCAGCAGCGGACCACCGCCCACGGGCTCGACCATCACCTTCAGATGACGCTCACCGACCAGACGCTGCTGGAGCAAACGGAAATGCCCGTCAAACAGCGGTTCCGGGAACATTTGCCCCCACGGTCCGGCATCACGCAGCATTTGTGCGATCTCCATGGTCATCTCCGCCGCGCTCAGTGGGCCATCCGACACCACTTCACCTTGCAGTAAGGCAGGATCCAGCCACTCGGTTACCAGCTCGCCAAAACGCTGCTGGAAACGCTCAAACTGCGCCTCTTCAAGCGATAAACCCGCCGCCATGGCGTGACCGCCAAACTTGAGGATCATGCCCGGATAAAGGGTGTCCAGGCGCTCCAGCGCATCGCGCATGTGCAGCCCCTGAATCGAACGCCCGGATCCTTTGAGAGTACCGTCACCTGCCGGGGCAAACGCTATTACTGGGCGATGGAATCGCTCTTTAATACGCGATGCCAGAATCCCCACAACGCCCTGATGCCACTCAGGATGATACATTGCCAGGCCGCCCGGTAGTGTATCGCTACTGCGTTCCAGCTTTTCACACAAAGTCAGTGCTTCGGCCTGCATACCCTGCTCGATCTCTTTGCGCGTCTGGTTGAGCGCATCAAGCTCATTGGCCAGCACACGCGCTTCGCCAATGTTGTCGCACAGCAACAGCGCCACACCAACGGACATATCGTCCAGACGGCCCGCCGCATTCAGCCGTGGCCCCAGGGCAAAACCTAAATCACTGGCTGCCAGCTTTAGGGGGTCGCGATTGGAAATCTCCAGCAGCGCTTTAATACCAGGGCGGCACTTTCCGGCACGAATGCGGCTTAAGCCTTGCCACGTCAGAATACGGTTATTGGCATCCAGCGGGACCACGTCCGCCACCGTGCCAAGTGCAACCAGATCGAGCAAATCCGCCAGGTTCGGCGGTGCAATGCCGCTTTCATCAAACCAGCCTTTGTCACGCAGGAAAGTACGCAGCGCCAGCATCAGATAGAAGGCTACACCAACGCCTGCCAGCGATTTCGACGGGAACTCACAGTCGGGCAGGTTAGGATTAATGATTGCCTCTGCGCCCGGCAGCGTATCCCCTGGCAGGTGGTGATCGGTCACAACGACCGGGATCCCCAACGTTCTGGCATGTTCGACACCCGCGTGAGACGAGATGCCGTTGTCTACGGTGACAATCAGCTGAGCGCCCCGGGCATGGGCCTGATCAACGACTTCCGGGCTTAAACCATAACCGTCTTCAAAACGATTTGGCACCAGGTAGTCAACGTTACTGCAGCCCAACGCGCGCATCGCCAGGATGCTTAGCGCCGTGCTGGTCGCACCATCAGCGTCAAAATCGCCGACAACGATGATTCGGGTTCCTTCGCGAAAGGCGTTGTAGAGGATCTCAACCGCTTTTTCGACGCCGTTCAAATGCTGCCACGGCAGCATGCCTTTCACGCTACGCTCAATCTCCTGCGCGCTACGTACACCCCGGCTGGCGTATAAACGGCGCAGCAGTGGCGGCAAGTCTGCAGGTAGCTCGGCGGTCTCGTCGGCCTCACGCCGACGAAGTTGTATCTGTTGTTTCACGCGAATTATTTACCGCTGGTTTGTTTTGCATGTGCGTCGAGGAATTCTTTCATCTCTTTCGGGCCCTGATAGCCAGGTACGACATAGCCATTGCTCAGCACAATCGCCGGTGTACCGCTGACGCCAAACTGTACGCCCAGCGCATAGTGGTTAGCGATATCCACATCACAGGTCGCCGCTTTTACACCCTTGCCAGTCATCGCGTCGTCAAAGGCTTTGTTTTTGTCCTTAGCACACCAGATAGACTTCATGTCCTGCTCAGCCTGGCTGTCCAGCCCCTGACGTGGGAAGGCCAGATAACGTACGGTGATCCCCAACGCATTGTAATCTTTCATCTCTTCATGCAGCTTGTGGCAGTAACCACAAGTGATGTCGGTGAAAACGGTAATGACGTGTTTTTCCTGCGGCGCTTTGTAGATGATCATCTCTTTTTCCAGCGCGTTCAGATGCTTCATCAGCAGTTGGTTGGTGACGTTCACCGGACTTGCGCCGCTCACGTCATACATCGGTCCCTGAATAATATGTTTACCGTCTTCAGTTACGTACAGCACGCCGCTATTGGTTAGTACGGTTTTCATGCCCGCAACCGGAGCAGGTTGAATCTCGGTGCTCTGCACACCCAGCTTTGCTAATGACTGGCGAATTGCCGCGTCGTCTGCATGTACCATGCCGGAAAACGCCGTCGCCAGCAGGGTGAACATCATAAAACGTTTTTTCATAGCCTATCCTATCCTGTCCTGTCAGCACTCACGCTCGCGGGTGATGCTGTTGATGTAGTTGCCGCAAGCGCTCCGTTGCGACATGAGTATAAATTTGCGTTGTCGAGAGATCGCTATGCCCCAGTAGCATCTGCACCACGCGCAGATCTGCGCCATGGTTGAGCAGATGCGTGGCAAATGCGTGCCGCAGGACGTGCGGTGACAGCTTTTCGCTGTCGATTCCCGCCAACACAGCATAGTGTTTGATACGATGCCAGAAGGTCTGACGGGTCATCTGTTGCGCCCGCTGACTAGGAAACAGCACATCAATCGATACGCCGTTGAGCAACCATGGACGCCCATGCTCCAGGTATGTTTCCAGCCAGTACACTGCCTCCTCTCCCAACGGGACAAGGCGCTCTTTGTTACCTTTACCGATCACCCGTACCACGCCCTGACGCAGGCTGACGTCACTCATCGTCAGTCCTACCAGTTCAGACACGCGCAGGCCCGTTGCATACAACACTTCCAGCATGGCTTTGTCGCGTAGCTCCAGCGGTTGATCGATAAGCGGCGCCTGCAGCAGTCGTTCTACCTGCGCTTCGCTGAGATCTTTGGGCAGACGCTGCGGAAGTTTAGGTGATGCAAGCGAGGCGCTGGGGTCATCTTCGCGATATTTTTCGCGGTACAGATGCTGAAAAAAACGTCGCGTCGCACTGAGCAAACGTGCAGAACTGGTGGCTTTATACCCTCCATCCATCCGCTCAGCCAGCAAGGCTTGCAGATCATCACTTTGCGCGGTCGCAAGCGAAGCGCCGCGGTGATGTAACCATTCCACAAGCATGGTCAGATCGCGACGATACGCACTTAATGTGTTTTCCGCCAGATTTCGTTCCAGCCACAGGGCATCAAGAAACTGCTCGATGCGCGCCAGATCCTGTTCCACTCGCGCCCCTTATTCCACTCTCATTTTTGATGCATTATGCCTCATTGTGCCGGGATTGCGGCGATTCTGTTACACTACCCGCAACGCTACAGCAGAATTGAGATGTTTACGTCATGAACATGGGTCTTTTTTACGGTTCCAGCACCTGCTACACCGAAATGGCAGCAGAAAAAATCCGCGATATCCTGGGTCCCGAACTGGTGACACTGCACAACCTCAAAGACGATTGCCCGACCCTAATGGAGCAGTATGACGTGCTCATTTTGGGCATCCCAACCTGGGATTTCGGTGAAATTCAGGAGGACTGGGAAGCTGTCTGGGAGCAACTGGACGACCTCAACCTGGAAGGAAAGATTGTCGCACTTTACGGTATGGGCGATCAGTTGGGATACGGTGAATGGTTCCTGGATGCACTGGGTATGTTGCACGATAAACTGATCACCAAAGGTGTAAAGTTTGTCGGCTACTGGCCCACCGAAGGCTACGAATTCACCAGCGATAAACCCGTCATTGCCGATGGACAGCTGTTTGTTGGTTTGGCGCTGGATGAAACGAACCAGTACGATCTCAGCGATGAACGCATTCAGGCCTGGTGCGAGCAAATTCTTGGCGAAATGGCCGAGCACTGGTCCTGAATTTCTGCCGACTGACGGCTAAGGTCGCAACCTTACCGTCAGTACTACTTCTGCTTCGCCTTTTGCAGCATCAACCGCCGTAAATCCCGCCACTCTGCATCATCCATACTGTCTGCCGCCAGCCACAAATGTTGACGTTTTCCGGCATCAGAGCGCAAACGCAGCATCATGCCTGTTTTAACCATCCAGGGGGCGCTAACGATAGACCACTCTTGCCCTTGCCAGCGCAGACGACCATCCATCAACAGCCGAATCTCACCCTGACAGGCGTTGATTCGACGCTGACTGCGAACGCTATCGAATACCACCAGAGAGAGCAAAACCAGCCATAATGGGGTGTAGCTCAATGGCCAGGGCATCAATAAAATAAACACCGCGACCAGCCCATGAATTAGCAGTGAAAGCCACTGCGCGCGCCATGATACGCGTAAATCAGATTGCCACTGGACCACGTTCCCGATTCCGTGTCTGGATAAGTCGCACCATCTGCTCCAGCTCAGCATCAGCTGGTTTCCCATGATTCATCAACCAGTTAAATAAATCTGGATCATCACATTCTAGCAGACGGATAAAGATACGTTTTTCTTCGTCACTTAAGCTGTCATATTCATGTTCGAAAAACGGCATGATCGAGATGTCCAGCTCGCGCATACCGCGGCGGCATGCCCAATGAATACGTGCTTTGTTGTTAATATCCATGTTCTTCTCCCTGTCTCGCGAAAACGAAGTATCCCGCTATTGTAACGTGTTTTTCCCGCTCTTTTACGGGAATATCAGTAAACTGAAGCTCGCTCGCTAAATAAAACCTTATTAAGCCAAAGGATTCACCATTTTTTGATGTTTCCTCGCAAAGCTCAATATATGGCACAAATAGCCTGTTTAAACCGCTTGCAATGGGCCATAGCTCTTTTACCATTAGTCATTATCACTGCGTTAAGCAAATCAGGACATTATTATGGCTTTTACATCTTTTCCTCCTCGCCAGCCTTTCGCGTCAACGCGTTTGCCTCTGACGCTAATGACGCTCGATGACTGGGCGCTCGCCACCATCACCGGTGTCGACAGTGAGAAGTATATTCAGGGTCAGGTCACAGCGGATGTCAGCCAGATGACCGAGAATCAGCACCTGTTAGCTGCACATTGTGACGCCAAAGGTAAAATGTGGAGCAACCTGCGTCTGTTCCGACAGGGTGACGGTTTTGCATGGCTTGAGCGCCGTAGCCTGCGTGATGCGCAGCTCACCGAGCTGAAAAAATACGCGGTCTTCTCGAAGGTGGCGATTGCCCCGGATGACGAGCGTGTCCTGCTGGGCGTAGCGGGATTCCAGGCACGTGCAGCGCTGGCCAATCTCTTTAGCGAATTACCGAACAGTGATAAGCAGGTCATTACCGAAGGTGCCTCCACGGTATTGTGGTTCGAACACCCTGCTGAACGTTTTCTGCTGATCGTTGATGCCACCACAGCAGAAACCTTGGTTGAAAAGCTGCGTGGCGAAGCAGAGTTAAATAACAGCCAGCAGTGGCTGGCGCTGGATATCGAAGCGGGTATCCCCGTTATTGATACAGCCAACAGTGCACAGTTTATTCCACAGGCTACCAATCTGCAGGCTCTGGGTGGGATCAGCTTTAAAAAAGGCTGCTACACCGGTCAGGAAATGGTTGCTCGTGCAAAATTCCGCGGAGCCAATAAACGCGCCATGTGGACTTTGGCGGGTGCCGCCGGTCGAGTACCGGAAGCTGGCGAAGACCTTGAATTAAAAATGGGCGAGAACTGGCGTCGTACCGGTACCGTACTTGCCGCAGTAAAACTGGCCGATGGTCAGGTACTGGTGCAGGTTGTGATGAATAACGACATGGAGGCCGACAGCGTGTTCCGCGTTCGTGACGACGCAAAAACGCTGCAAATCGTACCGCTGCCGTATTCGCTGGAAGAGTAAATGAATAATGCCTGATTGCGATGCGTCTATCAGGCATGCTGGCTTTTGTTTTGTAGGCCGGATAAGGCGCTAGCCTCCATCCGGCGTCAATGATTACGCCTGACCAACGTAGAGATAGATCGCCAGGAAGTGGCAAACGCTGCCGCCCAGCACAAAGCCGTGCCAGATCGCATGGTTGTAAGGAATGCGCTTACAGACGTAGAAAATAACGCCCAGAGAATACACCACACCGCCAACAGCCAGCAACGTCACGCCTCCCGCTGCCAACTTAACCGCCAGTTGATACACCACAATCAGCGATAGCCAGCCCATTGTCAGGTAGGTTACCAGCGACAGAACCTTAAATCGGTGCGCAATGGTCAGTTTGAATAAAATACCGATCAGCGCCAGGCTCCAGATAACAATCATCAGTCCACGTGCCAGCGGCGAATCAAGCCCCACCAGCAGAAATGGCGTGTAGGTCCCGGCAATCAGCAGATAAATCGCACAGTGGTCAAATTTTTTCAGCCAGATTTTCGCTCTCTGATGGGGGATCGCGTGATACAAAGTTGAGGCGAGGAACAGCAGGATCATGCTGCCGCCGTACAGGCTATAGCTGGTAATGGCCATAGCGCTGGCGTTGGTATCTACTGCCTGGACCAGTAATAACACCAGTCCGACAATCCCAAACACCAGCCCGATACCGTGACTGATGCTATTGGCTATTTCCTCTGCCAACGAATATCCCTGCGCGATTAATGGCTTCTGAACCATAAGTTACTCCCCAGAAACGAACACTTTCGTTATTGCGCCTCTAGCGTAACTGAGAATGGTTCCAGTGAACACCTGTTAGCTAAAATAAATATCACATTAATATTAATCCTTTAAAATCATTGTGTTGAAAGTGATTTTTCAACTAACAGATGTTTCTTTAAATCAAAGGCATTTAAAATCAATCACATAAAATTGCGTCTGATTCGGATAAATCTCGGCAATCACATGTTTAAGTTCTTCAAGCGTCATGTTTTCCTGCTGGGCATGTTTATCCGTTAGCGTATCCAGCGTGACGGTTGAGGTGCCAACAACCTCAATCGTGCAAAAGTAACCGTCATCTTCGAAGCGCCCAACCCGTAAAATGTCCCCGGCTTTGAAGTGTGATTCGGACTCGTCACGAATGGTGATGGTCTTGCGTCCGGCCAGAATGTCATCCTGGAAACGCTGAAAAAAAGTGATGTCATTTGGCTGCATGTTATTATTCCCTGTAGATGAAGTCTGATGAGTGAGTTTTGCCATTGTGAGTATGTTCTCCCACGCTGCCATCGCCAGTCTCAACAATCTTGAGATGCTGGTCTACAACTATGTCATCAAAAACCGTGACAAAGTCATGTACATGACCATTCGCGAACTGGCCGATGCCGTGGGTGTTTCCACTACCACCGTACTGCGCTTTTGCCGCAAGCTTAAATGTGAGGGTTACTCAGAATTTCGCGTGCGCTTCAAATTATATTTAGAGCAGAATGAACCGCAACAGGCTAATTTCGGTGCCAGCGAAATTATCAGTTTCTTTAAAGGCGTCAATAACGACGAATTCGATAAACTGCTCGATCAGGCTGTTGATATTATATTATCGTCCGAACGTATTATATTCGTCGGAGCGGGAACGTCTGGAGCGCTGGCAAAATATGGCGCACGTTTTTTCTCAAACGTCGGTAAATTCAGTAATCACATTGACGATCCTTATTTCCCGGTCACTAACGACATGGCCAGAAACGCGCTGGCGATCGTGCTTTCCGTATCTGGTGAAACAGAAGAGATCCTGCGCTTTGCCAGCCAGTTCAGTCTGCACAACTGTAAGGTTCTGTCGGTCACCAGCCATGAACACTCTCGCCTGGCGAAACTCGCCGACTTTAACCTCTCCTGGCATGTTCCACAAACACGTATTGCCGGGGTATACGATATAACCACGCAGATCCCCGTTATTTATATTCTGGAATCACTCGGTCGCAAGCTGGCGAAAAGAATAGCGTAAAAAAACAATCTGTTTTTTTGATGTAACAAATCACATTTACGCTATTTTGTTATATCGTGACATTTATCTTTCCTTTGTTAGACTCAAAATCAGATTGTATTAATTTGAGACTGAGCGCAGATGAAAAAACTTACCTTACCAAACGATTTTTTATGGGGCGGCGCGGTTGCGGCGCACCAGGTTGAAGGCGGCTGGAACAAAGGTGGCAAAGGCCCCAGCATTTGCGACGTACTGACCGGAGGGGCACACGGTGTTCCGCGAGAAATCACTCAGGAAGTTGAGCCCGGTAAGTACTACCCCAACCACGAAGCTGTCGATTTTTACAGTCATTACAAAGAAGACATCAAGCTGTTTGCCGAGATGGGGTTCAAATGCTTCCGTACCTCCATCGCCTGGACCCGTATCTTCCCCAAAGGGGACGAAATCCAACCGAATGAAGAAGGGCTAAAGTTCTACGACGACATGTTCGATGAACTGCTGAAGTACAACATTGAACCAGTCATCACCCTTTCCCACTTTGAAATGCCGCTGCACCTGGTTCAACAGTACGGTAGCTGGACCAATCGTAAAGTCGTCGATTTCTTTGTCCGTTTTGCTGAAGTCGTTTTTGAGCGCTATAAGCACAAGGTCAAATACTGGATGACCTTCAATGAGATCAACAACCAGCGTAACTGGCGCGCGCCGCTGTTTGGCTATTGCTGCTCCGGCGTGGTGTATACCGAGCATGAAAACCCTGAAGAGACTATGTACCAGGTGCTGCATCACCAGTTCGTGGCCAGCGCGCTGGCGGTAAAGGCGGCACGTCGCATCAACCCGGAAATGAAAGTCGGCTGCATGCTGGCGATGGTGCCACTGTATCCGTTCTCCTGTAAGCCTGAGGATGTAATGTTCGCGCAGGAATCGATGCGTGAGCGCTACGTTTTCACTGACGTTCAGCTGCGCGGCTACTATCCATCATATGTACTGAACGAGTGGGAACGCCGCGAATTCAACATCCAAATAGAAGCCGGCGATGAGCAAATCCTGCGTGAAGGCACCTGTGACTATCTCGGATTCAGTTACTACATGACCAACGCGGTAAAAGCGGAAGGCGGCAGCGGCGATGCCATTTCTGGTTTTGAGGGCAGCGTACCGAACCCGCACGTAAAAGCCTCCGACTGGGGCTGGCAGATTGACCCCGTCGGTCTACGCTATGCCTTATGTGAGCTGTATGAACGCTACCAGAAGCCGCTGTTTATCGTTGAAAACGGGTTTGGCGCTTATGACAAAGTAGAAGAAGACGGCAGCATCAACGACGACTATCGCATCGACTATCTGCGCGCCCACATCGAAGAAATGATGAAAGCGGTGACCTATGATGGCGTAGACCTGATGGGCTACACGCCATGGGGCTGCATCGACTGCGTATCGTTTACCACCGGTCAGTACAGCAAACGTTACGGCTTTATCTACGTGAACAAACATGACGACGGCACCGGCGATATGTCACGTTCACGGAAGAAGAGTTTTGACTGGTACAAAGAGGTGATTGCCAGCAACGGCGAGAATCTGTAATTTTTTGCCGGATGGCGGCGTAAACGCCTTATCCAGCCTACAGGTTATACTCCCGTAGGCTGGATAAACGCAGCGCTATCCGGCAATTAAATCCCTACTTCCCGCCTGCCAGTTCCAGAAAACTGCCCGTTACGTAAGATGCCTTCTCGCTCAACAGCCAGGTAATTGCCTGCGCGACTTCTTCCGGCTGCCCGCCACGCTGCATAGGCAACATAGATTTCACGCGTTCGACTCTTCCCGGCTCGCCGCCTGATGCGTGCATTTCAGTGTAGATAAGACCTGGTCGCACGCAGTTTACGCGGATCCCTTGCGCCGCAACCTCCAGCGCCAGGCCGGTGGTGAGCGTGTCCACAGCGCCTTTCGAGGCCGCGTAATCAACATATTCGAATGGCGCACCAAGCCGCGATGCCGCCGAAGAGACATTTACAATCGATCCACCCTGACCGCCGTGCTTGAACGACATGCGCTTTACCGCTTCCCGACAGCACAGAAAATAGCCGGTAACGTTGGTTGCCAGTACGCGATTAATTCTTTCGGCGGTTAAGTTTTCGACCGTGCTTTGCTCAAACAAGATCCCGGCATTATTCACCAGGGCAGTCAGCTGCTCGCCTTCACGGTCAATAGACTCAAACATTGCCACCACCTGGCTTTCATCACTGATATCCGCACGCAAAGCAAATGCTTTGCCGCCTGCAGCGACGATGTTGTTCACCACCTCGGTTGCCGCACGAATATTGTGATGAAAATTCACGGCGACCGTGTAACCCTCTTGCGCCAGTTGCAGCGCGGTTGCTCGACCAATGCCACGACTGCCGCCCGTCACCAATGCTATAGCCATAACGTTTCTCCTAAAAAATAAAGGCGCCGAAGCGCCTTTAAAAGATAGTTGAATCAGCAAATTACTGATATTCGCTCATCGGTACACAGGAGCAGAACAGGTTACGGTCACCGTAAACGTCATCAAGGCGTTTCACGGTTGGCCAGTATTTGTTCGCCACACCCGCCGGGAAGACGGCGATTTCGCGGCTATAACCGTGATTCCACTCCATGACCAGCTCGTTTTGCGTGTGCGGTGAGTTAACCAGCGGGTTATCTTCCAGTGACCATTCACCGGCTTTCACGCGATCGATCTCAGCGCGGATTGCCAGCATCGCATTGATAAAGCGATCCAGTTCCACTTTGCTTTCAGATTCAGTCGGTTCAACCATCAGGGTACCCGCGACCGGGAATGACATAGTCGGCGCATGGAAACCGTAATCGATTAGGCGCTTGGCAATATCCAGTTCGCTGATGCCGGTCTCTTCTTTCAGTGGGCGAATGTCGAGAATACATTCATGCGCCACGCGACCATCGCGACCGGTATACAGTACCGGATAAGCATCTTTCAGACGGCTGGCAATGTAGTTAGCGTTAAGAATCGCCACCTGGCTTGCCTGCTTCAGACCTTCTGCGCCCATCATACGGATGTACATCCAGCTGATTGGCAGAATGGATGCGCTACCGAACGGCGCCGCAGAAACTGCGCCCTGACGGGTCAGCATCCCTTCAATCTGCACTACGCTGTGGCCCGGTACAAACGGCGACAGATGTGATTTCACGCCGATCGGTCCCATACCTGGGCCGCCGCCGCCGTGCGGAATGCAGAATGTTTTATGCAGGTTGAGGTGCGAGACATCTGCGCCAATAAAGCCCGGCGTGGTGATCCCAACCTGAGCGTTCATGTTCGCGCCATCCAGGTAAACCTGGCCGCCGAACTGGTGCACAACGTCGCACACTTCACGGATCGTTTCTTCATAAACGCCGTGGGTGGATGGGTAGGTCACCATAATGCAAGAAAGGTTGTCGGCATGTTGTTCTGCTTTTGCTCGCAGATCGTCCAGGTCGATGTTGCCGTTCTTATCACAGGCGACAACCACTACCTGCATACCCGCCATCTGTGCAGACGCCGGGTTGGTACCGTGGGCAGAAGCCGGGATCAAGCAGATATCGCGATGACCTTCGTTACGGCTTTCGTGATAATGACGAATCGCCAGCAGACCCGCATACTCGCCCTGCGCGCCGGAGTTCGGCTGCATGCAGACGGCATCATAACCGGTCAGTTTTACCAGCCACTCGGAAAGCTGGCCGATCATCTGGTGATAACCTTCAGCCTGCTCTGGCGGGCAGAACGGATGCAGCTCAGCGAATTCAGGCCAGGTGATAGGGATCATCTCGGCAGCGGCGTTGAGCTTCATGGTGCAGGAACCCAGCGGGATCATTGCCTGATTCAGCGCCAGATCTTTACGCTCCAGTGAGTGCATGTAGCGCATCATCTCGGTTTCGCTGTGATAGCGATTGAACACCGGATGGCTGAGGATCGCATCGTCACGCAGCATGCTTTCCTGAATAGAACGGCTGTCGAGCGCCACGTCTTTATCCAGCGTATCGATGTTCAGAGCGTGACTGTCGCCCAGCAGTACATTGAACAACTGCACCACGTTTTCACGGGTGGTGGTTTCATCGAGCGTAATACCTACCGCGTTATGGATATCGCTACGCAGGTTGATTTCTGCCGCTTCGGCACGCGCCAGCACTGCGGCCTTATCGGCTACTTCAACGCACAGGGTGTCGAAGTAATGCGCATGACGCAGCTTCAATCCTTTCTGTTGCAGACCGGCTGCCAGGATATCAGTCAGGCGGTGGATGCGATTAGCAATGCGTTTCAGGCCAACCGGACCATGATAAACGGCATACAGGCTGGCGATGTTGGCCAGCAGGACCTGCGAGGTACAAATGTTGGAGTTCGCTTTCTCGCGGCGGATATGCTGCTCACGAGTCTGCATCGCCATGCGCAGTGCTGTATTGCCCGCCGCATCTTTGGAGACGCCGATAATACGGCCTGGCATGGAGCGTTTGAATTCGTCTTTAGCGGCGAAGAATGCCGCGTGTGGGCCACCGTAACCCATCGGTACGCCGAAGCGTTGTGCAGAACCGAAAACGATATCCGCGCCCTGTTTGCCCGGAGCAGTCAGCAGTACCAGCGCCATAAAGTCGGCAGCGACACTGACCACAACTTTACGGGATTTCAGCTCGGTAATCAGTTTGCTGTAGTCATGCACTTCACCGGTGGTGCCAACCTGCTGCAACAGCACGCCAAACACATCCTGGTGATCCAGTGCTTTCGCCGCGTCATCAACAATCACGTCAAAACCAAAGGTTTCCGCACGGGTGCGCACAACATCCAGCGTTTGCGGATGGACATCAGCGGCCACAAAGAAGCGGTTGGCGTTTTTCAGTTTACTGACGCGTTTTGCCATCGCCATCGCTTCAGCCGCCGCGGTGGCTTCATCCAGCAGAGAGGCGGAGGCCATGTCCAGACCGGTCAGATCCAGCGTCACCTGCTGGAAGTTGAGCAGCGCTTCCAGGCGCCCCTGAGAAACTTCTGGCTGATACGGCGTATACGCAGTGTACCAACCCGGGTTTTCCAGCATGTTGCGCAGGATAACCGGTGGCAACTGCACGGCGGTGTAGCCCATGCCAATGTAGGACGTGAAGCGCTTGTTACGCCCAGCGATGGCTTTTAATTCAGCCAGCGCAGCGTATTCGGTCGCCGCCTCGCCGACCTGCGGCGGGGTTGCGAGCTGAATGTCTTTCGGCACAATCTGGCCGATCAGCGCGTTTAACGACTCGGCGCCAACCGCATTCAGCATCTCTTGCTGCTGCGCGGCGTCCGGTCCGATGTGGCGTTCAATGAAAGCGCCGCTGTTTTCAAGCTGGCTTAACGTCTGTGTCATGGGCGATGGTTCCTGAAACGTGCAGTGAATCGTGATTGTCTCTGTCTACGAGCCCGGCAGCGCTAGCGCTTACCGGGTCTACGCATGCTTTGTAGGCCGGATAAGCGCAGCGCCATCCGGCAAAAGCGTATTTACTCGTCTTCTAACAATGCTTCATATGCGGCCGCATCCAGCAGCGATTCAATTTCGCTTTCATCGCTGGCTTTGATTTTGAAAATCCAGCCGCCCGCATACGGCTCGCTGTTGACCAGTTCCGGGGAGTCGCTGAGCGCGTCGTTAACCGCCACAATCTCACCACCTACTGGCGCATAGATATCGGATGCCGCTTTTACGGACTCCGCAACGGCGCAGTCATCGCCCGCGCTGACGGTTGCGCCAACTTCAGGCAGGTCAACGAAAACCATGTCACCTAACAGCTCCTGAGCGTGTTCGGTGATACCAACGGTGTAAGAGCCGTCAGCTTCTTTGCGCAGCCATTCGTGTTCTTTGCTGTATTTCAGTTCTGCAGGTACGTTGCTCATCAATCAATCTCCAAAAAAGGATGAATTACGCGACGGCTTTGCCGTTACGCACAAAAACAGGTTTAGTCACTTTTACCGGCATTTCGCGGTTACGGATCTGCACGATCGCAGTTTCGCCGATACCCGCAGGGACACGCGCCAACGCGATGCTGTAACCAAGAGTTGGGGAGAATGTCCCGCTGGTGATAATGCCTTCCTGCTGGTTGCCGGAAGCATCGGTGAAGCGCACCGGCAGTTCATTACGCAGCACGCCTTTCTCGGTCATCACCAGCCCGACCAGTTGTTCGTGGCCTTTTTCACGCTGCATTTCCAACGCTTCACGACCGATAAAGTCGCGGTCAGCCGGTTCCCATGCGATGGTCCAGCCCATGTTGGCCGCCAGCGGAGAAATGCCTTCGTCCATCTCCTGACCGTACAGGTTCATACCGGCTTCCAGACGCAGCGTGTCACGTGCGCCGAGACCGCAGGGTTTGACACCAGCCTGTACCAGCGCACGCCAGAAATCTGCCGCTTTTTCATTCGGCATGGCAATTTCATAGCCTGCTTCGCCGGTATAACCGGTGGTTGCGATAAACAAGTCGCCCGCCTGAACGCCGAAGAACGGCTTCATGCCTGCTACCGCCTGACGCTGCTCGTCAGTAAACAACGTAGCTGCTTTTTCCTGTGCGTTTGGACCCTGTACCGCAATCAGCGACAGGTCGTCACGAACGGTGATGTCGATGGCGTAAGGTTCAGCGTGTTGGGTAATCCAGGAGAGGTCTTTTTCGCGGGTGGCGGAGTTTACAACGAGGCGGAAGAAGTCTTCAGTGAAGTAGTAGACAATCAGGTCATCTATCACGCCGCCCGAAGCGTTAAGCATACCGGAGTAGAGGGCTTTACCCGTCTTCGTTAGCTTTGCGACGTCGTTTGCCAGCAGATAACGCAAGAACTCCCGGGTGCGGCTACCGCGCAGGTCGACGATGGTCATATGCGACACATCAAACATTCCGGCATCGGTGCGAACAGCATGGTGTTCATCGAGCTGAGAACCGTAATGCAGTGGCATCATCCAGCCATGGAAATCGACCATGCGCGCGCCACATAGCGTGTGTTGTTCGTACAAAGGAGTCTGTTGAGCCATCTTTTCCTCGTTGAATAAGCGGGGCTATCAACTCTTTCGCGGTGAAATTATCGCCACGAAACCCAGCACCGCAGCCGCTCCAGGGGCTACGACGCAAACGTTCTCTTTGTCCTGAACTTACCACCGAAACAGACGCTAAACCATAAGTCAAAATTAACCATCACATTAGCTTATGGCGAAAAACAGCCTGATCGCCAACAGAATAAAACTCCATGTATGTAGTAATAAACCAGAATAACAAACAAAGATAAGCGCAAACTTACAGCACCAATCCACATTAAATGTGGAAAAAATGTCAAAAATGGCGTTATGAAAAAAACGTGATATTAAAAAAACTAATGCGAAAAAAGGCGTGGAATTAGATTATTTCAAATGAGAGAAGCACCCCGGCGCACAGGCCGGGAGAGGAAAGTGTGACGGGTCTCAAACTCTTAAGATTGTCCTTACGGACACTAACGTAACCACTCGGGAAGATCGTTCAGTCCCATCGCCTGACGGATGAGTTGTGGTTTTACGCCCGGGAGGGTATCGGCCAGTTTCAGCCCAATATCGCGTAGCAGTTTTTTCGCCGGATTCTCGCCTGCAAACAGTTCACGGAAACCCTGCATCCCTGCCAGCATCAGCGCTGCGCTGTGCTTACGGCTGCGTTCGTAGCGGCGTAAATAGAGATACTGCCCAATATCTTTACCCTGACGTTGTAGCCGCTTAAGTTCATCGATCAGCTCCGCCGCATCCATAAAGCCAAGGTTAACCCCCTGACCCGCCAGCGGGTGGATGGTATGCGCCGCATCCCCCACCAGCGCCAGACGATGGGCGGCGAACTGACGGGCATAACGTCCCGTCAGCGGAAACGCCTGACGTTCGCTTTCAAGGCTGCACAGCCCCAGACGATTATCAAAAGCGATATTCAGCGCCTGATTAAACTCGTCAACGCTTGCCTGCTGCATACGTTCTGCTTCCTGCGGCGAGAGCGACCAGACGATAGAACACAGGTGTGGATCGCTGAGCGGCAGGAATGCCAGGATCCCCTCGCCGTGAAACGCCTGACGCGCAACCGCACCGTGCGCTTCCTGCGTACGGATAGTCGCCACCAGCGCATGATGACGATAATCCCAGAAGGTGAGCGGAATATCCGCTTTGTTGCGCAGCCAGGAGTTAGCACCATCAGCACCGACGACCAGGCGGGCCGTCAGCATTGCGCCATCTTTCAGGGTCAGAAATGCTTCGTTCTCCCCCCAGGCCACCTGCTGTAATTCAGCGGGTGCCATCAGCGTAATATCCGCTGAACGCTGCGCCTTTTGCCACAGCGCATAATGAATCTCTGAGTTTTCGACAATGTGCCCCAAATGGCTGTAGCCCATGCTCTGGTCATCAAACGCAATACGTCCAAAGCTGTCTTTGTCCCAGACTTCCATGCCGTGGTAGCAGCAAGCGCGACGGGCAACAATGTCGGACCAGACACCAAGACGGGTAAGCAGTTTTTCGCTGGCGGCATTAATGGCCGAAACACGAAGCTGAGGAGGTGCATCCGCCGCCAACGGCTGCGGAACATGTTGTTCTAATACAGCAACGCGCAACCCGCTGCCCTGTAAGCCGCAGGCAACCGCCAGTCCTACCATGCCGCCACCAACAATTGCTACATCAACACTTTGCACTGTTTGCTCCTGAAAAATAGGACAATCAAAAACCGTAGGCCGGATAAGGCAAAGCCGCCATCCGGCATCAATTCCGCGACATTGCCTGATGGCGCTGCGCTTATCAGGCCTACTTCTTTAATTCGGCCTACAGATTATATTTAGCGCGCAACCCAGCCCAGGGTCCGCTCCGCCAGCGCATCGCGCGCAGGGGGGAATAATTCCATCGCCATCAGCCCGGCATTACGCCCAACAACCAGCGGGGCCCAGTGATTGGCAAACAAATACACTAAATTATTGGTCACACCAATCGTCGTATCACGATCGCTTTCGCGGCGCTGCTGATAGCGTGCCAGCACCGCATAATCACCCACATCTTCCGCGCCGTTTTCCGCCTGCGTCAACGTCTCAGCCAGGCTCATTACGTCACGCAGGCCCAGGTTGAAACCTTGCCCGGCAATGGGATGCAGCGTCTGGGCGGCGTTCCCTACCAGCACGGTACGATGGGTAATCGCCTTCAGCGCTGTAGTTAACGAAAGCGGGTAGGCGCTGCGTTTACCGGCCTGGGTAATACGTCCCAGTCGCCAGCCAAAAGCGGTTTGTAGTTCACGGCAAAACTGTTCGTCGGACCAGGCCATAATCTCATCACGCTGCTCCAGCGGATGGCACCACACCAGCGAGCAGCGACCGTCAGACATCGGCAGCATTGCCAGCGGACCATATTGCGTGAAGCGTTCAAACGCTCGCCCGTCGTGCGGTACAGAGGTCGTGACGTTGGCAATTACCGCCAGTTGCTCATAAGGCTGTTGCAGCCAGTCAACACCGCAGGCGGTAGCCAGTGCGGAGCGCGTACCGTCGGCGGCCACCAGCAGGCGACCATCAATCACTTCGCCATTTTCAAGCGTAACTTCTACGCGCTCCTGTGTGCGCGACACGCTGGCTACGCGATCGGGGCAGTGCAATGTGACGCCCGGCGCTTTGCGCAGCAGCGCAAACAGACGCAGCCCGACGTCGTGCAGTTCTACCACCTGGCCCAGAGCCGGAATACGGTATTCCTGCGCATCCAGCGTCACAAATCCGGCATGACCGCGATCGCTGACGTGAACCGTTTTAATGGCCGTTGCGCAATCGGCAATCGCCTGCCATACGCCAATTCGCGCCAGCTGTTGGCAGGTTCCTGCCGCCAGAGCGATCGCCCTGGCATCAAACCCGGGATGGCGGTCAGTTTCAGGTTCGCTCGCTTCTATCAGATGAACCGGCAGAGTCCCATGGCTGAGCTGAGAAATGGCCAACGCCAGCGTCGCGCCAACCATACCACCACCAACGATAATCACGCTCATTGCAGTCGCGCCGCAGCCATTAAGGCTTCAATGTCATCCGCTTTCTTCACTACGCTGGCGGTCAGGTTTTCATTGCCGTCCTCGGTGATGAGGATGTCATCCTCAATACGAATGCCGATACCACGATAAGCCGGCGGTACATCGGCGTCTGGCGCGATATACAGTCCCGGCTCGACGGTGAGCACCATTCCCGGCTCAAGAATACGTGAGCGGTCCTGACCATAAACGCCGACGTCGTGCACATCCAGCCCAAGCCAGTGGCTTAGACCATGCATAAAGAATGGGCGATGTGCATTTTCGGTAATCAACTGATCGACATCACCGTGCAAAATACCGAGTTTCACCAGACCCGTAATCATGATGCGCACCACTTCACCAGTGACTTCCTGAATGGACGTTCCGGGACGATACAGACGCAGGCTGGTTTCTAAGGATTCCAGCACGATATCGTAGATTTCACGCTGTGCTGGGGTAAATTTGCCATTTACCGGAAAGGTACGCGTAATGTCGCCCGCATAGCCTTTGTATTCACAGCCAGCGTCGATCAGCACCAAATCGCCATCGCGCATTTCACTTTCATTTTCGGTGTAATGCAGGATACAGCCGTTTTCACCGCTGCCGACAATCGTGTTATAGGACGGATAACGCGCACCATGGCGGGTAAATTCGTGGTGAATCTCCCCTTCTAACTGGTATTCAAACATTCCCGGACGGCATTTTTCCATCGCACGGGTATGCGCCAGCGCGGTGATTTCTCCGGCACGACGCATGACCGCAATCTCTTCCGGTGATTTGAACAGGCGCATCTCATGCACCATTGGACGCCAGTCGATAATCGCGGCAGGTGCGTGCAGATTTTGTCTGGAGCCTTTACGCAGTTTATCCAGTGCCGTGCACACAATCTCGTCGGCCCAGGCATATTCGTCCTGCGCGTGGTACACCGCGTCCAGGCCATTGAGCAACAGGTGCAGCTGTTGGTTGATTTCACTGAAGGCCAGCGCCCTGTCAACGCCAAGTTTTGCCGGGGCAGCATCCTGGCCCAGACGGCGACCAAACCAGATCTCCGCCGTCAGATCGCGAACCCGATTGAACAAAACGCTATGGTTATGAGTGTCATCGCTTTTAATCAGCACCAGCACGGCTTCAGGTTCGTTAAAACCGGTGAAGTACCAGAAATCACTGCTTTGGCGGTACGGGTATTCACTGTCCGCGCTGCGCGTCGCTTCAGGCGCGGCAAAAATCAGCGCGGCGCTGCCGGGCTGCATTTGTGCCAGTAAAGCCTGGCGACGACGCTGGAATTCTTGCTGAGATATCTCGCTCATCACACTCTCCTTTGCGTTTCGTTCTTAGTGCAGAGTCGGTTTACGAACTTCCGGCGCAGTCGGCTGCTGACGCGTAAACGTGTCATGACACAGCAAAGCGGCTACGCGCACGTATTCGATGATCTCTTCGAGCGACATTTCCAGCTCTTCCTGATCTTCGTCTTCGTCATACCCTAACTGCGCGATATTGCGCAGGTCGTCAATCGCTTCCCCGGTTTCGCCGGTTACTTTGTCGAGCTTCGGCTGCGTGACGCCAAGACCCAGCAAAAAGTGGTTTACCCATCCCGCCAGCGCATCGGCGCGATCGAACACGCTGACGTCATCCCCTTCAGGCAGATAAAGCTGAAAAAGGAAGCCGTCGTCTTCGAGGGCATCGCTGGTGGCAGAGTGCATTTTCAGCAGCGCCTGAGCCAGCTCGTGACCAAAGGCCAGGCCTTCGTTCGTCAGGTCGTGCAACAGCGGCTGCCATGAGCTGTCGTTGTTTCCACCACAAATCATTCCGCTTATCAAGCCGTGCATTTCGGCCGGGGTTAATCCAGCCCCTTGTTGGTTCAAAAACTGGCTAACTTCGTTGTAACCAGGCATTTCGTTCTGTATAGACATAAGCATTCGTCATCAAAGGGAGGAATATTCATGGTATGCTACCACTTTGGACCCTGGTGGACCAGAAAAGGGCTTGTATCTTGATACCAGGGTAGCTATAGTGTCGCCCCTTCGCGGACCCATGGTCTGGAGACGAAGGCAGCGCAGTCAATCAGCAGGAAGGTGGCATGTCTGCACAACCCGTCGATATCCAAATATTTGGCCGTTCACTGCGAGTGAATTGCCCGCCTGAACAAAGGGATGCGTTGAATCAGGCTGCGGACGATCTCAATCAGCGATTGCAAGATCTAAAAGTTCGCACTAGAGTCACAAATACTGAGCAGTTGGTTTTCATCGCCGCGTTGAACATCAGCTATGAATTAACTCAGGAAAAAGCGAAGACGCGTGAGTACGCGGCGAGCATGGAACAACGTATTCGGATGCTACAACAGACCATCGAACAGGCGTTGCTTGATCAGGGTCGCATAACCGAAAAAACGGGCCAAAACTTTGAATAACACTTTTCGGTTTACTGTGGTAGAGTGACCGTGAAGACAAAATTTCTCTGAGATGTTTGCAAGCGGGCCAGTCCCCTGAGCCGATATTTCATACCACAAGAATGTGGCGCTCCACGGTTGGTGAGCATGCTCGGCCCGTCCGAGAAGCCTTAAAACTGTGACGACACATTCACCTTGAACCAAGGGTTCAAGGGTTACAGCCTGCGGCGGCATCTCGGAGATTCCCTTCTACCTGGCAACAGCCATGACATTACTTTCTGAACTCCCTTTATCCCGGCAAGAAATTCGTCAACTGATTCGGCAGCGTCGTCGTGCGCTTACCTCCGAACAGCAACGACAATACGGTCAGCAAGCCGCGACCCGAATGCTCAGCTTTCCCCCTGTTGTACTCGCTCATACGGTGGCAGTATTCCTCTCGTTCGATGGCGAACTCGATACCCAGCCGCTAATAGATCAGCTGTGGCGAGCGGGCAAGCGCGTTTATCTTCCGGTTCTTCATCCCTTCAGCGCCGGTAATTTGCTGTTCCTACACTATCATCCGCATAGCGACCTGGTAACCAATCGCTTAAAGATCCAGGAACCACGACTTGATGTACGTGACGTATTACCGCTGTCACAGCTGGATGTACTGATTACGCCGCTAGTGGCGTTTGATGAATATGGGCAACGCCTGGGCATGGGCGGCGGATTTTATGACCGCACGTTACAAAACTGGCAGCAGCATAAGATCCAGCCCGTAGGCTACGCGCACGATTGTCAGCGAGTAGAAAAGCTGCCTGTTGAAGAATGGGATATCCCGCTGCCTGCGGTGGTGACGCCGTCCAAAATTTGGGCGTGGTAGGAAAACCTGGAACATGCGGGCAGGCCAGCAGCCTGCCCGTAAAAAGGAAATCAGTACAGCAGACGAGCGCGAATGGTACCCGGGAGGGCTTTCATCGCCAGCAACGCTTTCTCCGCCACATCTTCATCCGCTTCAATATCAATAACCACGTAACCTACCTGTGCGGAAGTCTGCAGATACTGTGCGGCAATGTTGACGCCCTGCTCGGCAAAAATCTGGTTCAGCGCGGTCAGTACGCCCGGACGGTTTTCGTGAATGTGCATCAGACGACGACCGCCGTGTAGCGGCAGCGAAACTTCCGGGAAGTTAACTGCAGACAGCGTAGAGCCGTTATCGGAATACTTGGTCAGTTTCCCAGCCACTTCCAGACCGATGTTTTCCTGCGCTTCCAGCGTTGAACCACCAATGTGCGGCGTCAGGATCACGTTGTCGAAATCACACAGCGGCGAAGTGAAAGGATCGCTGTTGGTTGCCGGCTCGGTTGGGAATACGTCGATTGCCGCCCCTGCCAGGTGCTTGGTCGCTAACGCGTCGCACAGCGCAGGAATATCAACAACCGTACCACGTGCGGCGTTAATCAGCAGCGCGCCTGGTTTCATCAACGCAATCTCACGCGCGCCCATCAGATTTTTGGTAGAGGCATTTTCCGGTACGTGCAAACTGACCACGTCGCTCATATTGAGCAGGTCGGAAAGATGCTGCACCTGCGTGGCGTTGCCGAGTGGGAGTTTATTTTCAATATCATAGAAATAGACATGCATCCCCAGCGATTCCGCCAGAATGCCTAGCTGAGTACCAATGTGGCCGTAGCCGATGATCCCCAGTTTTTTGCCACGCGCTTCAAAGGAGCCGGTAGCCAGTTTGTTCCACACGCCGCGGTGTGCTTTGGCGTTCGCTTCGGGTACACCGCGTAGCAGGAGAAGCAGTTCGCCAATCACCAGTTCCGCAACGGAACGCGTGTTAGAGAATGGCGCGTTAAACACGGGGATCCCGCGCTTTGCCGCAGCGGTCAGATCAACCTGGTTGGTGCCGATACAGAAGCAGCCAATCGCGACCAGTTTCTCTGCGGCGTCAATCACATCTTCAGTCAGATGGGTACGGGATCGCAGACCAATGAAGTGGGCATCACGGATAGACTCTTTCAGTTGTTCAGTGTCCAGAGCGCCTTTGTGAAACTCGATGTTGGTATAACCTGCTGCACGAAGGCTCTCGAGTGCTTTTTGATGCACGCCTTCTACCAGCAGAAATTTAATCTTATCTTTCTCCAGTGATACCTTTGCCATTTCCCCGACCCTGTCTTTTTTTGTTCAAACTGATGTGTTGTGTGTGGGATTTTCATCCGCCTCTTCAACATATCAAAAAATAATATTGCGGCAATATGAACGTTTGCGTCGCCGTGCTGAAGAAATGTCATTCAGAGAGAAATGTCAGAGGAAAATACTGGCGATAACTTTTTCTTTGGAGAGATCGGCAGGACAATATTATAAACGTGACACAAGTCACCAAATTTGCCCTGCCAAAATTTTTTTAACGGGAGAAGACACTCCCATCAGATCATTTTACGATAGTTTTCACGCCGTCTGGGGTACCGATCAGCGCGACATCCGCACCACGGTTGGCAAACAGACCGACGGTTACCACGCCCGGAATCGCATTGATGGCGTTTTCCATGGCCACGGCGTCAAGGATCTCCAGACCGTGTACATCAAGGATCACGTTGCCGTTGTCCGTCACTACGCCCTGACGGTATTCAGGACGACCACCCAGCTTCACCAACTGGCGAGCCACAGCGCTGCGCGCCATTGGGATCACTTCAACCGGCAGCGGGAAGTTGCCGAGAATGTCGACTTCTTTGGACGCATCCGCGATGCAGATAAATTTCTTCGCCACGGAAGCAATGATTTTTTCACGGGTCAACGCTGCACCGCCGCCCTTGATCATCTGCATGTGGCCGTTGATTTCATCCGCGCCGTCCACGTATACGCCGAGACTATCAACTTCGTTAAGATCGAACACGTGGATGCCAAGGCTTTTGAGTTTTTCGGTTGAAGCGTCCGAACTGGACACAGCACCTTCAATCTGACCTTTCATTGTGCCCAGCGCATCAATAAAGTGTGCGGCTGTTGAACCTGTACCTACGCCCACAATGGTACCGGGCTGTACATACTGAAGTGCCGCCCATCCTACTGCTTTTTTCAGTTCATCCTGCGTCATGATTGTTTCGCCTGTGGTGTGAATATGGTGGGAAAATTCACGCGCATTATAGAACATTGTGCAGAAAAATGTCCCCACACCCGTTCGCAAGCGGCGGATTTCGTCTTTACCCAACCTAAATTTGTGTCATAGTGCAGAACAAGCAAAATTTTCAGGAGTGCGTCAAAGCAATGAAACGTCCGGACTACAGAACACTACAAGCACTGGATGCGGTTATTCGTGAACGAGGATTTGAGCGCGCGGCGCAAAAGCTGTGCATCACGCAATCCGCGGTTTCACAGCGCATAAAACAGCTTGAGAATATGTTCGGACAACCGCTGCTGGTGCGTACCGTACCACCACGCCCAACCGAACAGGGGCAGAAACTACTGGCACTTTTGCGTCAGGTTGAACTGCTGGAAGACGAGTGGCTGGGTGATGAACAAACCGGATCGACGCCGCTGCTGCTCTCACTGGCAGTGAACGCCGACAGTCTGGCGACCTGGTTGCTTCCGGCGTTAGCCCCGGTACTGGCCAATTCACCGATTCGGCTGAATCTGCAGGTTGAGGATGAAACGCGCACCCAGGAACGTCTGCGTCGTGGTGAAGTGGTCGGTGCGGTGAGTATCCAACATCAGGCGCTGCCAAGCTGTCTGGTGGATAAACTTGGCGCGCTGGACTACCTGTTTGTTGGCTCCAAACCTTTCGCCGAACGTTATTTCCCTAACGGCGTCACCCGCTCCGCCCTGCTGAAAGCCCCGGCGGTAGCGTTTGACCATCTTGATGATATGCACCAGGCGTTCCTACAACAAAACTTCGACCTGCCGCCGGGCAGCGTGCCGTGCCACATCGTTAACTCGTCTGAAGCCTTCGTCCAGTTGGCGCGTCAGGGCACCACCTGCTGCATGATCCCGCACTTACAGATTGAGAAAGAGCTGGAAAGCGGCGAGCTGATCGACTTAACGCCAGGTCTGTTCCAGCGTCGGATGCTGTACTGGCACCGTTTTGCACCGGAAAGCCGCATGATGCGCAACGTTACCGACGCGCTGCTGGAATACGGGCACAAGGTGTTGCGTCAGGATTAAACCGTTTATTGCTCCAGAGTGCCGGATGGCGGCGTAACGCCTTATCCGGCCGACAAGCCTTTACCCTCTATTCATGCTATTCCCGCCACGTCTTTGAAATAAATCACAAAATCAAACACGCCATGCGGCAAAAAACGACGCCCTGTTGGCTATTTTTTGCTGGCGACAAGCCAAATGAAAAAGCTCACCGTATCCGCAAAGATTCAACTTATTGCGTAATACGGAGCAAAAAATGGCAAACGTGCAGGAGTGGCAAACACTCGCTAATAAAGAACTCAGTCGACGGGAAAAAACCGTCGAATCGCTGGAAAGACAGACGGCGGAAGGAATTGCCATCAAGCCGCTGTACACTGAAGCGGACCTCGATAATCTGGAAGTCACGGGCACTCTTCCCGGCCTACCGCCTTACGTGCGTGGCCCACGCGCCACCATGTATACCGCGCAGCCGTGGACCATTCGCCAGTACGCTGGTTTCTCTACCGCCAAAGAGTCCAACGCCTTTTACCGCCGCAACCTCGCCGCCGGGCAAAAAGGACTTTCCGTCGCCTTTGACCTTGCCACCCATCGCGGCTATGACTCTGACAACCCGCGCGTGGCAGGCGACGTCGGCAAAGCGGGCGTGGCGATCGATACTGTCGAAGATATGAAGGTGCTGTTCGACCAGATTCCGCTGGATAAGATGTCGGTATCAATGACCATGAACGGCGCGGTGCTGCCGGTACTGGCGTTTTATATCGTCGCTGCAGAAGAACAAGGCGTAACGCCGGAGCAACTCACCGGGACCATTCAGAACGATATTCTGAAAGAGTACCTGTGCCGCAACACCTACATTTACCCGCCAAAACCTTCAATGCGCATCATCGCCGACATCATCGCCTGGTGTTCCGCCAATATGCCGCGCTATAACACCATCAGTATCAGCGGTTATCACATGGGGGAAGCCGGGGCGAACTGCGTCCAGCAGGTGGCGTTTACGCTGGCTGACGGCATTGAGTACATCAAAGCCGCGCTGTCTGCCGGGCTGAAAATTGATGACTTCGCGCCGCGCCTGTCATTCTTCTTCGGCATCGGCATGGATCTGTTTATGAACGTAGCCATGCTGCGCGCGGCTCGCTATTTGTGGAGTGAAGCAGTCAGCGGTTTTGGCGCAAACAACCCGAAATCTCTCGCTCTGCGTACCCACTGCCAGACCTCCGGCTGGAGTCTGACCGAGCAGGATCCTTACAACAACGTGATCCGCACGACCATTGAAGCGCTCGGCGCTACGCTTGGCGGCACCCAGTCTCTGCATACCAACGCCTTTGATGAGGCGCTCGGGCTACCCACCGATTTCTCCGCCCGCATCGCGCGTAATACACAGATCATCATTCAGGAAGAGTCAGAGATCTGCCGCACCGTCGATCCGCTGGCCGGATCGTATTACGTCGAGTCACTCACCGATCAAATCGTGAAGCAGGCGCGCACGATCATCAAACAAATTGATGAGGCAGGCGGCATGGCGAAAGCGATCGAAGCCGGGCTCCCTAAACGGATGATCGAAGAAGCTTCCGCGCGCGAGCAGTCGCTGATCGACCAGGGTAAACGCGTTATCGTCGGTGTGAATAAGTACAAGCTGGATAAAGAAGACGAAACGTCGGTACTGGAAATCGACAACGTGAAGGTACGCAACGAGCAAATTGCCTCGTTGCAGCATATCCGTGCAACTCGCGACACAGATGCCGTCAATGCCGCACTCGCGGCGCTGACCCACGCCGCGCAGCATAATGAAAATCTACTGGCCGCCGCCGTTAACGCAGCCCGCGTTCGCGCCACGCTTGGTGAGATCTCCGACGCGCTGGAAACCGCTTTTGACCGCTATCTGGTTCCCAGCCAGTGCGTAACCGGCGTGATTGCGCAAAGCTATCACCAGTCCGACAAATCCGCCGATGAGTTCGACGCCATTGTTGCGCAAACCGAACAGTTCCTCGCGGAAAATGGTCGCCGACCGAGGATCCTGATCGCCAAGATGGGCCAGGATGGTCACGATCGTGGCGCGAAAGTGATCGCCAGCGCCTACTCCGATCTCGGCTTCGATGTTGACCTCAGTCCGATGTTCTCCACACCAGAAGAGATCGCCCGTCTGGCGGTAGAAAACGATGTGCATGTAATAGGCGCATCGTCACTGGCGGCAGGTCATAAAACGCTGATCCCGGAACTGGTTACCGCGCTCAAAAAATGGGGGCGTGAAGATATCTGCGTGGTAGCAGGAGGCGTTATTCCGCCACAGGATTACGCCTTCCTGCACGAGCATGGTGTGGCTGCCATTTATGGCCCCGGCACGCCAATGCTCGACAGCGTCCGCGATGTGTTAACCCGTATCAGTCAGCATCATGATTAACGCCGCCACGCTTGAGGATACCGTCCGCCGCTTGCGGCTTGGCGAGCGGGCTACGCTCGCCCAGGCAATGACGCTGGTCGAAAGCAGCCACCCGCGCCACCAGCCGCTGAGTACACAGTTGCTGGACGCAATTATGCCGTTCACCGGTAACGCCCTGCGTTTGGGGATAACCGGTACGCCGGGCGCGGGCAAAAGCACCTTTCTGGAAGCATTCGGCATGCTGTTAATCCGTCACGGATTACGGGTGGCTGTGATCGCCGTCGATCCCAGCAGCCCGGTCAGCGGCGGCAGCATTCTTGGCGATAAAACCCGCATGACGGAGCTGTCTCGCGCCGAATCTGCGTTTATTCGCCCGGTCCCTTCCAGCGGTCATTTAGGCGGAGCCAGCCAGCGCGCCCGCGAATTAATGCTGTTGTGCGAGGCGGCTGGCTTTGACGTGGTGATTGTAGAAACCGTCGGCGTTGGGCAGTCAGAAACCGAAGTCGCAGGCATGGTGGATTGCTTTATCTCCCTGCAAATCGCTGGCGGTGGCGACGACTTGCAAGGCATCAAGAAAGGTCTGATGGAAATGGCGGATCTAGTCGTCATCAACAAGGACGACGGTGAGAACCATGCCAGCGTGGCCATCGCCCGCCATATGTACGAATCCGCCCTGCATATTCTGCGCCGCAAATATGACGAGTGGCAGCCGCTGGTTCTGACCTGTAGCGCCCTGGAAAAACGCGGTATTGAGGAGGTCTGGCAGGCAATAACCGACTTTAAAACGTGCCTTACCGCCAGCGGTCGACTGGAAAAAGTCCGCCAGCAGCAGGCGGTGGACTGGTTACACCAGCAGGCTGAAGAAGAAGCCCTACATCTGCTGTTTGCGCGGACTGATTTCGACCGCTATTTCCAGCAGACGCTACAGGCCGTCAAAAATAACGATCTGTCGCCGCGCACCGGTCTGCGGCACATCAGCGAATTTATCCAGCATCATTACTTTCAATAAAGAGAACATTATGTCTTATCAATACGTCAACGTGGTCATCATCCAGAAAGTCGCGGTTATTGAGTTCAATTACGCCCGCAAGCTCAATGCCCTGAGTAAAGTGTTTATTGACGATCTGATGCAGGCGCTGAGCGATCTCAATCGTGCGGACATTCGCTGCATCATTCTGCGCGCTCCGAGTGGAGCCAAAGTTTTCTCCGCCGGGCATGATATTCATGAACTCCCGACCGGACGTCGCGATCCGCTCTCCTATGACGATCCGCTGCGTCAGATAACCCGCATGATCCAAAAATATCCAAAACCGGTGATCTCTATGGTTGAAGGCAGCGTCTGGGGCGGCGCATTTGAGATGATCATGAGTTCCGATCTGATCATCGCCGCTGAAACATCCACCTTCTCGATGACCCCGGTCAACCTCGGCGTGCCGTATAACCTGGTCGGCATCCACAACCTGACTCGCGACGCCGGTTTTCACATCGTGAAAGAGCTGATCTTTACCGCCTCACCGATTACCGCTCAGCGTGCGATGGCCGTCGGGATCCTCAACCATGTGGTTCCTGTAGACGAACTGGAGGATTTCACTCTGCAAATGGCGCACCACATCTCGGAGAAAGCGCCGCTGGCGATCGCCGTCATTAAAGAAGAGCTGCGCGTGCTGGGTGAAGCGCACACCATGAATTCCGATGAGTTCGAGCGCATTCAGGGCATGCGCCGCGCGGTGTACGACAGCGAGGATTATCAGGAAGGGATGAACGCGTTTATGGAAAAACGTAAACCTAATTTTGTCGGCCATTAATCACGTCTGAGGAAGGAGACGGCCATGAAACGGATGAGCGCCGAACAGGCGGCAGAAATTATCCAGCACGATGATATGGTGGCGTTTAGCGGCTTTACCCCCGCGGGTTCGCCAAAAGCGTTACCCACCGCAATTTCCCAACGCGCCTGCGAACAGCATCAGAACGGACAGCCTTTTCAGATCCGCCTGCTGACCGGAGCATCAATTGGCGCCGCCGCTGATGACGTACTATCCGCGGCGGATGCCGTTTCCTGGCGTGCGCCTTATCAAACGTCATCGGGCCTGCGCGACAAAATTAATCAGGGCCAGGTGAGATTTGTCGATCTCCATTTGAGCGAAGTGGCGCAAATGGTTAATTACGGCTTTTTTGGCGAGATCGATGTTGCCGTCATTGAAGCCTCAGCCATCGCGCCGGATGGCCGGATTTGGCTGTCCAGCGGTATCGGTAATGCCCCCACCTGGCTGCTGCGGGCGAAAAAAGTGATCATTGAATTGAATCATTACCATAATCCGCGTGTGGCGGAGTTTGCCGACATCGTGATACCCGGTGCGCCGCCGCGGCGTAACAGCGTACCCATTTTTCATACCATGGATCGCGTAGGCAGTCAGTGCGTACAGATAGACCCCAAAAAGGTGGTTGCGGTGGTGGATACCGAACTGCCCGATGCAGGAAATGCATCGGATAAAACCAATCCGGTCAGCCAACAAATTGCCGATAACGTAGTCTCTTTTCTGCTGGCAGAAATGGCGCACAAACGCATTCCAGCTGAGTTTCTGCCCTTACAAAGCGGGGTGGGCAATATCAACAACGCGGTAATGGCTCGACTGGGCGAGAACCCGGATATCCCGCCCTTTATGATGTATTCGGAGGTGTTGCAGGAGTCGGTGGTGCATCTGCTGGAAACGGGCAAGATAACTGGTGCCAGCGCCTCCAGCCTGACCATTTCAGCCCCGTCGCTACAGAAGATTTACGACAACATGGACTTCTTCGCCAGCCGGATTGTGTTGCGCCCGCAGGAGATCTCCAATAACCCGGAAATCATTCGTCGGCTGGGGGTTATTGCGCTCAACGTCGGTCTGGAGTTTGATATCTACGGTCATGCCAATTCCACGCACGTTGCGGGGGTGAACCTGATGAATGGCATCGGCGGCAGCGGAGATTTCGAGCGCAACGCCTACCTGTCTATCTTTATGGCGCCGTCGATTGCCAAAGGCGGGAAAATCTCAACCATCGTACCGATGTGCAGCCATGTCGACCACAGTGAACATAGCGTTAAAGTGATCGTGACCGAACAAGGGATTGCCGATCTGCGTGGGTTATCTCCGATGCAGCGGGCGCACACAATTATCAATAACTGTGCGCATCCGCTTTACAGAGATTACTTGCACCGCTATCTGGAGAAAGCGCCCGGCGGGCATATCCATCACGATCTCAGCCATGCGTTCGATCTGCATCGCAACCTTCTCGAAACAGGCTCGATGCTAGGTTAACTTGCACTACCGTCACGATCTTCAGCAATATGCTGGAGCATGGTGGCGGTATAGCGATGATTTTTCAGCGAATAGAGAAACTCCTGCATATACATGGGACTGCCGGGCGCGTCGAAATATTTCAGCGTCGACGGGTTCACCAACCGCCAGGCGAAGTGAGGGATCACCGTCAAAAACTGCCCGCGCTCCACCGCGCTAATCTTGGCCATAAAGCTGTACGGACGATAGATAATCGTCGGGTTGATCCCGCAGGGTCGCATGTATGCATCCAGCATCGCCTCAAAGTTGGCGCGATTCTGGAAGCGCATTTGCAGCCAGGGCAGCTCGCGCAGCAGATCCTGCGGCTGTTTTTCTTCATAGCGCCGGGAAACGAGAAACCCCAGACGCAGCGGAGGCAGTTCGCTGATCGCCAGATTTTCCAGCTCCTGCACGCGGGGGGAAACGTGTTGCGGCGAGATAATAAAATCCAGTTTGCGATCGAACAGGTTATCAATCACCCCATTCTCGCTGAATTCAACGGCCTGAGCCGTCACACCGTCATACTTGTCACCAAGGCTAATCAACTGGTCAAAAATAATCGTTGGGTAGGTATTGTCGATGCCGATAACAATTTCCCGCGAGCGGCGAGAGGCGTTATGGATTTCGTTATCAATGGCAGAGAGACGCTGATAAACGGGAAACAGCTTCTGATACAGCTCTTGTCCTGCTTTATTCAGGCTGATGTTGTTATCTTTGCGGGTAAACAGCGTATAGCCGATTTGATCTTCCAGTGCAGCAATGCTTTTACCGAAGGGCGATGCGGTCATATGTATTTTTTCTGCCGCTCTGGCGATGTTATTGGTTTGCGCCAGCAGAATGAAATTACGCATCTTTTTCGAGATAAAAATATCCATAGCGTCCCCTTAAAAATCGCTATGGCCTATCCTCATTACGGCGAAAAAAAAGACCGGATGTGAAGTCTCATTTTTACAGTTGCTCACAGAAAAAACCCGGCTGGAAAGCCGGGTCTGCAACAATTACTGAGTTTTGGCTGGCGTTGCGGCTGGTTGCCCCGCCGTCGGCTCAATCTGGAAGACGACATCAACCTGATCGTCAAACTGAATAACCGGCTGTTCGTAGGTTTCCTGAGCAGAAGCAGCAGGTGCAGCATCTGCTTTCATCATCCGTACCATCGGGCTAGGCTGATAATTGGAAACGTGGTAGCGCACGCTGTACACCGGGCCAAGTTTGCTATTGAAGCCCGCAGCCAGTTGTTCTGCCTGATGAATAGCATCATCAATTGCCGCTTTACGCGCTTTATCTTTGTAAGCATCCGGTTGGGCAACACCAAGCGATACCGAACGGATCTCATTCAGACCAGCCTTCAGCGCGCCATCGAGCAGAGCGTTAAGTTTGTCCAGCTGACGCAGCGTGACTTCAACGGTGCGCACCGCACGATACCCTTTGAGGATACTTTTACCGTTCTGGTAGTCGTAATCCGGCTGGGTACGCAGGTTGGCCGCGCTAATGTCTTTCTTCGCTATCTGGTTCTGTTCAAGGAAGGACAGATATTGCGCCACGCGCTCATCGGCCTGCTTCTTCGCTGAAGCCGCATCCTTGGCAGCAACGTTCACTTCAATTGCCAGCGTAGCTATGTCTGGTGTCGCATCCACGCTTGCTGTTCCGGAAGTCACGATGTGCGGTCCATTTGGCAGCTCATTTGCCTGTACCGATAGTGCGCTGAATCCGACTAATGCCGCCAGGGCCATTATTTTGAACTTCACGGTCGTTCCTCCATGTTTCAATAATTACCCCGAAACTCAGGGCACATGCAGGCAAGCTTAGACGATCTCGCTGCGTTGTCCATCAGACAACACTTAGTTGAACAACGCATGAACGTGCGCAACACCTTCTTTTGCCAGTTGAAAAGCAATAAACCACATCACTAATCCTACCAACGTATTGATGATGCGCTGCGCTTTAGCAGTGCGCAGACGCGGAGCCAGCCAGGCCGCCAGCAATGCCAGACCGAAAAACCACAGGAACGAAGCGCTGACGGTTCCCAGCGCAAACCAGCGCTTCGGCTCAACGTCCAGCTGCCCCCCCAGACTCCCCAGCACCACAAAGGTATCCAGGTAAACATGGGGATTGAGCCATGTCACCGCCAGCATGGTGGCGATGATTTTCCAGCGCCCCTGCTTCATCACCTCGGCACTGGCCAGTTCCAGGTTACTGCTCATCGCCGTTTTTAACGCCCCGAAACCGTACCAGAGTAAAAAAGCCACCCCACCCCAGGTGACCAGCGCCATCAGCCATGGTGACTGCATCAGCAAGGCGCTACCGCCAAAGATCCCCGCACAAATCAGCACTAAATCGCTGATAGCACAGAGTAAAGCAATCATGATGTGATACTGGCGGCGAATGCCCTGGTTCATCACGAAGGCGTTTTGCGGACCAAGCGGAAGAATCATGGCCGCACCAAGTGCAAGCCCTTGAAAGTAATACGATAACACGTTAATCATCCCGAACTGTTTCTCTTAGGAGCAGACTATAGCGCGGGGAAAACATTAGCGGAAATGGATAATTTTAATCGTAGATTAGGGAAATTAATGGAAAGAAAATTCTTATCGGCCCGGAAAGCAAAAGCGCCTCCGGGCGCGTAATTACTCTGCCGCGCGCTCTTTCACACGCTTGAAATTCACATCCATCTGCGGATACGGGAAGCTGATGCCGTTGGCATCGAACTCGCGCTTAATGCGTTCCAGCACATCCCAGTAGACGCTTTGCAGATCGCTGCTGTTGCTCCAGACGCGTACCACAAAATTAATTGAGGAAGCCCCCAGCTCATTCAGGCGTACCGTCATTTCACGGTCTTTAAGAATGCGATCTTCCGACTGAATGATATCAGTGAGGATTTTTTTCACCTGATCGATATCGGAGTCGTAAGCCACGCCGATAATAAATTCGTTACGACGAACCGGCTCACGAGAGAAGTTAATGATGTTCCCGGCAATAATTTTACCGTTCGGGATCACTACAATCTTACCGTCAACGGTACGCATGGTGGTGGAGAAAATCTGCACGTTGAGCACGGTTCCAGCCACGCCGCCGAGATCGACATACTCACCCGCACGGAACGGACGGAACATTACCAGCAGGACACCTGCGGCGAGGTTGGACAGCGAACCTTGCAACGCCAGACCGACGGCTAAACCTGCGGCACCGAGAACGGCGATCACGGAGGCTGTTTGCACCCCAACGCGGCCCAGAGCGGCAATCAGCGTGAAAGCGATAATACCGTAACGCACCAGTGCAGAGAGGAAGTCGGCAACAGTGGCATCAATTTTACGCGCCAGCATCAGGCGGTTAACGGTATTTGATACAATGCGCGCCACGATCATACCGATAATGACAATCGCGATGGCCGCAACGATGTTGACGGCATAGCTCAACAGCAGTTCCTGGTTGCGCACCAGCCAGGTGCCCGCACCGTTTATGCTGTCGACAACATTCAAATCTTCCATTCAATATTCCTTTTTTGCTTACCCAAACGGGAGAAATAAAGCCGCCCTGACGGGACTGGCAACCTGACAAGGGTAAACAATAAACCTGGATTTTGCCAAACAGATCACAGAATTCTCTGCCAGCAGAGCGTTGACATAGCAATAAAAAAGGCCCGCATTTGCGGGCCTCATGTCACGTGGAACGGCGTAAATTACAGAACGTCAACCGCGTTCAGTTCTTTGAAAGCCTGTTCCAGACGGGTGATCATGGTTGCCTGACCAGCACGCAGCCATACGCGCGGATCGTAGTATTTCTTGTTCGGCTGATCTTCGCCTTTCGGGTTACCCAACTGGCCCTGCAGGTAAGCTTCGTTTGCTTTGTAGTAGTTCAGAACGCCTTCCCAGGTAGCCCATTGGGTATCGGTATCGATGTTCATTTTCACTACGCCGTAGCTTACGGAGTCTTTGATTTCCTGAGCAGTAGAACCGGAACCGCCGTGGAAGACGAAGTTCAGGCTGTTGTGCGGCAGGTTATGTTTCTTAGAAACATAGTCCTGAGAGTCGCGCAGGATGGTCGGGGTCAGAACGACGTTACCCGGCTTGTAAACGCCGTGTACGTTACCGAAGGAAGCTGCGATGGTGAAACGCGGGCTGATTTTGCTCAGCTCGGTGTATGCGTAATCAACGTCTTCCGGCTGGGTGTACAGTGCAGAAGCGTCCATGTGGCTGTTGTCCACGCCATCTTCTTCGCCACCGGTGCAACCCAGTTCGATTTCCAGAGTCATGCCCATTTTGGACATGCGCGCCAGGTATTTGGAGCAAATTTCGATGTTCTCTTCCAGAGACTCTTCAGACAGGTCGATCATGTGAGAAGAGAACAGCGGTTTGCCGGTTGCTGCGAAGTGTTTTTCGCCCGCGTCCAGCAGACCGTCGATCCACGGCAGCAGTTTCTTCGCGCAGTGGTCAGTGTGCAGGATAACCGGAACACCGTAGTGTTCAGCCATCTGGTGAACGTGATGCGCGCCAGAGATAGCACCCAGGATTGCAGCGCCCTGAGGAACGTCGGACTTCACGCCTTTACCAGCGATGAAAGAAGCACCACCGTTGGAGAATTGTACGATTACCGGCGCTTTAACTTTTGCAGCAGTTTCCAAAACGGCGTTGATGGAGTCGGTACCCACGCAGTTAACAGCTGGCAGAGCAAAGTTGTTTTCTTTAGCTACCTGGAAAACTTTCTGTACGTCATCACCAGTGATTACGCCTGGTTTTACGAAATCAAAAATTTTAGACATTTTACGAGTCCTGTATCTTCGGCCTTGGAAAGGGCGCGCGCCCTAAAGCGCGCTAAAATAAGGGCAGGTTTCCCTGCCCATTAAATTCTTACTTTTTAGCACGCTCTTCGAGCATGGCTACTGCTGGCAGTACTTTGCCTTCCACGAATTCGAGGAACGCGCCGCCGCCAGTAGAGATGTAGGAGATTTTGTCAGCAATGCCGAACAGGTCGATTGCTGCCAGGGTGTCACCGCCGCCTGCGATAGAGAATGCTTCGCTGTCTGCGATGGCATTAGCAACGATTTCAGTACCTTTGCGGAAGTTCGGGAATTCGAACACGCCAACCGGGCCGTTCCACAGAATGGTTTTCGCATTCTTCAGAATGTCAGCCAGCTGCTGTGCAGAAGCGTCGCCGATATCCAGGATCTGCTCGTCTTCTTTTACATCGCTAACGGATTTCAGGGTAGCCGGTGCGGTTTCAGAGAATTCAGTCGCTACGCGAACGTCGGTTGGGACCGGGATGTCGCAAGTGGTCAGCAGACGCTTAGCTTCGTCAACCAGGTCAGCTTCGTACAGGGATTTACCCACGTTGTGACCTTGAGCAGCAACGAAGGTGTTCGCGATACCACCGCCAACAATCAGTTGGTCAGCGATTTTTGACAGAGAATCAAGAACGGTCAGTTTGGTAGAAACTTTAGAACCACCAACGATAGCAACCATCGGACGAGCAGGTTCTTTCAGTGCTTTACCCAGTGCATCCAGCTCGGCAGCGAGCAGCGGACCTGCACAAGCGACATCGGCGAATTTACCGATACCGTGAGTAGACGCCTGCGCACGGTGAGCAGTACCGAAAGCGTCCATAACGAATACGTCGCACAGAGCAGCATATTTTTTGGACAGCGCTTCGTCGTCTTTCTTCTCGCCTTTGTTAAAGCGAACGTTTTCCAGAACAACCAGTTCACCGGCAGCGACTTCAACGCCGTCCAGGTAATCTTTTACCAGGCGAACCGGAGCAGACAGTTTGTCTTTCAGGTAGTTAACAACCGGCAGCAGAGAGAATTCTTCGTTGTACTCGCCTTCGGTAGGACGACCCAGGTGGGAAGTTACCATCACTTTAGCACCTTGTTTCAGGGCCAGTTCGATGGTTGGCAGGGAAGCACGGATACGCGCATCGCTGGTTACTTTCCCTTCTTTAACTGGTACGTTCAGGTCCGCACGGATAAAAACGCGTTTACCAGCCAGATCCAGATCGGTCATCTTAATTACAGACATGGTGAATCCTCTCGTTGATTCATAAAGTTTTGTCGACGCTCAAGCGTCGAGCCTGAAACCAATAGCAGCCATCGCTAACGTCGTATCGAGCATACGGTTAGCAAAGCCCCATTCATTATCACACCAGACCAGCGTTTTGATCAGGTGAGCGCCACTCACGCGCGTTTGCGTACCATCAACGATGGCGCTGTGCGGGTCGTGGTTAAAATCTACTGAGACCAACGGTAATTCCGTATAGTCAACTATACCATGAAATGCACCTTGTGCTGCTTTTTGCAGCAACTGGTTGACTTCACTGGCTTTTACTGGTTTTTTCACCGTCACGCTTAAGTCGATCGCCGTCACATTTATGGTCGGTACACGCACCGCTATCGCTTCAAAACGATCGTTAAACTGCGGGAAAATTCGCGTGATGCCCGCCGCCAGTTTGGTATCAACCGGAATGATCGACTGGCTGGCCGCTCGCGTGCGACGCAGGTCAGGATGATAAGCATCAATAACCTGCTGATCGTGCATCGCGGAGTGGATCGTGGTGACGGTACCAGACTCAATGCCGTAAGCATCATCCAGCAATTTAATGACGGGTATTATGCAATTCGTGGTGCAGGAGGCATTGGAAACGATCCGGTGCTCAGCGCGCAACTGATCCTGATTAACGCCAAACACAACGGTTGCGTCGATGTCGTGACTACCAGGATGTGAAAAGAGCACTTTCTTTGCGCCGGCGGCAATATGCGCCTCGCCGTGTTCGCGACTGCCAAAGACCCCCGTACAATCCAGCACAACGTCGACACCCAGCTCGCGCCACGGAAGCGCATCGAGCGTTCGCTCATGCAGAATGCGGATCGCGTCATCGCCAACGATGAGCTGGTCTCGTTCCTGACGAACATCCCAGGCAAAACGCCCATGGCTGGTGTCATATTTCAACAAATGCGCCATGCCTGCAGCATCCGCCAGTTCGTTGATTGCCACCACGGTGATTTCCGCCCGACGCCCGGATTCATACAAAGCACGAACCACGTTGCGTCCGATGCGACCGAAACCATTAATCGCTACGCGTACGGTCATAGGTCTCCTGCAAGGATTTCTCAGAAACGATGTGGCAGACAGAGTAATGCAGCAAATCGCTCAGGGAAACCTTACCTGTCGCAAACTGCGACTAATTGGTTAATTGTCGAACATTTAATCGACTGAAACGCTTCAGCTAGAATAAGCGAAACGCGGAATAAAAGGAATGATTGTCCAGCAACAGAACACAGTTATCTGACTTACGTCACATTTTAACGTCCTTCAACGCGACTTTTATTCCATATTCCAGAATTACGAATAACCGTAGCAAGATTATTTCGTTGCCATGTCACAAATCCTGATTTATATCAGAAAGCTCCCTAACCCGCGTCTATATTATCAGCGCAACGTCCGAGTCTCGGAGTCCCTCAACTATGGCAACATTCTATCCCCAACCATCTGAAGCTCGCTTTCATGCGCTGCGTTTATTACCGGGCCAGGAAGTCTTTTCAGCGCTACACGCTTTTATCCAGCAGCATCAACTACAGGCAGCCTGGATAGCGGGTTGCACCGGCAGTTTGACCAACATTGCTCTGCGCTTCGCCGGACGTGAAGAAACCACATTACTTACGGGTACGTGGGAAATTATCTCTCTGAACGGCACGCTAGAACTTACCGGCGAGCATCTTCATCTGGCGGTTGCTGACCCACACGGCGCGATGCTGGGCGGACACATGATGCCGGGCTGTACCGTGCGAACCACGCTGGAACTGGTGATTGGCGAGTTGACGTCTCTGGCATTCAGCCGTCAGCCCTGCGCCGTTTCCGGTTATGACGAACTGGTTATTTCATCCCGCTAACGATTCACTTATACGAGGTCTTTTATGGCGCGTCGCCAATTTTCCAGCCAGTCTCTGGTTCTTATTGTCATTGCTATCGCCATCAACATGGTCGGTGGGCAGCTTATCAGCATGTTGAAATTACCTATTTTTCTCGACTCGATTGGCACGTTGATCAGCGCGGTGCTGTTAGGTCCGGTTGTGGGGATGCTAACCGGATTACTCACTAACCTATTGTGGGGGTTGCTGACCGATCCGATCGCCGCCGCCTTTGCGCCCGTTGCCATGGTTATTGGACTGGTCGCCGGTTGGCTGGCACGGGCGGGATGGTTTCGCACCTTACCCAAAGTCGTGGTTAGCGGCGTAATTATCACGCTTGCCGTGACCCTCGTTGCCGTGCCGATTCGCACGACTCTGTTCGGCGGTGTCACTGGCAGCGGCGCGGATCTTTTTGTCGCCTGGATGCACTCGGTCGGTCAGAACCTGGTGGAGTCCGTCGCCATCACCGTCATCGGTGCGAATCTGGTCGATAAAATCCTCACGGCAATCATCGTCTGGGTGCTGCTGCGACAGCTTCCGCTGCGCACCACGCGCCATTTCCCTACGATGTCTGCCGTGCGCTAAATGCATCCGTTTACGTCGTTAACTCTATGGGTGCTTGCCGCCTGCTCCACGCTCCTGCTGCCAGCCGGAGTGCCGCTCAGCTTGTATAGCGCCGCGACGTTTGTCGGTTTGCTATGTATGAAGGCTACGCGGTCGCGGGCGAAATACGTACTCTGGCTGATGATCCCCTTAGGACTGGGGCTATGGCTGGTACACGGCGGATGGCTTACCGAGTGGATTAGCGGGCAGCCGCGCACACCAGAACGCTGGGTCGATGCCGTTACGCTCTGGCTGCGGATCCTCGCCATTGTGTCGACATCGCAGATGTGGATGCAGTACGTGCCGGTTGCGCGCTTTATGCGCGCCCTGTTTGCTTCACGCCTGCCGCCAGGAGTTGCCTATCTGTTCGCAGGCCCGCTGCTGGTGGTTGAACAGCTCAAACACCAATTGGCGATTATTCACGAGGCACAGCGCGCACGCGGCGTACCGCTGGATGAGTCCTGGTACCAACGTTTACGCGCTATGCCGGCATTGATTGTGCCGCTCACCCATAACGCGCTCAATGACTTGGCCGTTCGCGGTGCAGCGCTCGATATGCGGGGATTTCGCCTGCATCGCACTCGCACCACGCTATGGGCGCCGCCAGACAGCACCTTACAACGTCTGGCCCGCTACGGTATGGTGGTTCTGATGGCAGTTGAGACAGGAATCTGGATATGGTTACGTTAGAGCAGTTTCGCTATATTCCGACGCACGCTATGCGGCCATCCGCCTGTTACGATTTCCATTACGCCAGGCCTGGTATGGTGGCTATTTTTGGTGACAACGGCTGCGGGAAAAGTACGCTGGCACAGCTGATGGCTGGCTGGTACCCCGACTTCCTTCCGGGAGAAATTGAGGGCACAGGCACGCTACTGGGTAATCCCATCGGGCAACTATCGCTGGTCGAGCAGTCGAGTACCATCCAGCTTGTACAGCAGTCACCTTACCTGCAGCTTTCAGGTTGTACTTTCAGCGTGGAGGAAGAAGTGGCGTTTGGCCCGGAAAATCTCTGCCTTACCGAGACTGAAATTATGCAGCGCATAGATGCCGCCCTTACGCTGACAGAATGTCAGCCCCTACGCCATCGTCATCCCGGCACCCTTTCCGGCGGGGAAACCCAGCGGGTAGTCATTGCCAGCGCACTCGCCATGCAGCCGAAAATATTGATTCTGGATGAAGCGTTCAGTCGCCTGACGGCGCAAGCCACGGCAATGCTGCTGGCGCGACTGCAACAGTGGGCACAGGAACAGCATGCTTTGGTGATATTTTTCGAACGCAACCCTTCACCTTTTCTCAGCTACTGCCAGCAGGCATGGCAGCTGCGCGACGGAGCATTATCATCACTATGCTAACGCTAAACCAGGTCAGCTATCGCTGGCCGAACGCCGCCGATGACTGTTTACGCAATATTTCGCTGGAACTCCTGGAGGGGGAATGGCTGGCGCTAACGGGCGATAATGGCGCAGGAAAATCCACGCTTTTGCGCATCATGGCCGGGCTACTGACTCCCTCATCCGGCACAATAACCGTTCAAAATCGTGCGATTGCGCAACTGAAAAACCGGGAGCGCGCCAGGGTGCTCGGCGTACTGTTTCAGGAAGCGGAGAATCAAATCTTTCACAGCAAGGTTGCAGAGGAAGTTGCCTTCGGATTACGGCTACAGAAGCTTCCGGCGACTGAAATTGCGCAACGCACGATGGCGGCGCTGCAATTATGTCAGTTAGAGGATGTCGCCGACGCGCACCCGCTCGATCTGCATACGGCACAACGACGTATGGTTGCCGTCGCCAGTCTGGAAGCCCTCAAACCCGCTATTCTACTGCTGGATGAGCCCAGTCGGGACTTTGATGCACACTGGCTTGGCGTCTTCGAAAACTGGCTGGCAGTGTGTCGTACACGTGGCGCCAGCGTTGTAGCGATCAGTCATGACGCTGCATTTACGCAGCGCCATTTTTCGCGCATAGTACGTCTTGAAGCAGGTCAGCTACGCACGTAACTACCCTGAGAAGCAAAAAACGGGCCGCCTAAGCGACCCGTTTTCACCTGTAATCGAAATTACAGCAGTTCTTTTGCTTTCGCGACCACGTTGTCTACGGTGAAGCCGAATTCTTCAAACAGCAGTTCTGCCGGTGCAGACTCACCAAAGGTAGTCATACCGACAATAGCGCCGTTCAGGCCCACGTATTTGAACCAGTAGTCAGCAATGCCAGCTTCGATAGCGACGCGAGCAGAGACGGCTTTCGGCAGTACGGATTCACGGTAAGCCGCATCCTGCTTGTCGAATGCATCGGTAGACGGCATGGAAACCACGCGCGCTTTCACGCCTTCAGCGGTCAGTTTGTCCCAGGCAGCCACGGCAAGTTCAACTTCAGAACCGGTGGCGATGAAGATCAACTCCGGCTGACCCGCGCAATCTTTCAGCACGTAGCCACCGCGAGCGATGTTCGCCAGTTGCTCTGCGGTACGTTCCTGCTGTGCCAGGTTCTGACGGGAGAGGATCAGCGCGGTCGGGCCGTCCTGACGCTCAACACCGTATTTCCATGCTACTGCGGATTCAACCTGGTCACACGGACGCCATGTGCTCATGTTCGGAGTCACACGCAGAGAAGCAACCTGCTCTACCGGCTGGTGAGTCGGACCATCTTCACCCAGACCGATGGAGTCGTGAGTATAGACCATCACCTGACGCTGTTTCATCAGCGCAGCCATACGCACCGCGTTACGGGCATATTCCACGAACATCAGGAAGGTGGAGGTGTACGGCAGGAAACCACCATGCAGGGAAATACCGTTTGCGATAGCGGTCATACCGAATTCACGTACACCGTAATGGATGTAGTTACCGGCAGTATCTTCGTTGATGGCCTTAGAACCAGACCACAGAGTCAGGTTAGACGGTGCCAGGTCAGCAGAGCCGCCGAGGAATTCAGGCAGCAGAGGACCGAAGGCTTCAATCGCGTTCTGAGAAGCTTTACGGCTGGCGATTTTCGCCGGATTAGCCTGCAGCTTAGCAATGAACTCGTTGGCTTTCGCGTCGAAGTCAGACGGCATTTCACCTTTCATACGACGGGTGAATTCAGCAGCTTCCTGCGGGAAAGCTTTGGCATAAGCAGCGAACTTCTCGTTCCATGCGGCTTCTTTTGCCTGGCCGGCTTCTTTCGCATCCCACTGCGCGTAGATTTCAGACGGGATTTCGAACGGCGCGTATTTCCAGCCCAGCTGTTCGCGGGTCAGTGCGATTTCTGCATCGCCCAGCGGTGCACCGTGAGAGTCGTGGGTACCGGCTTTGTTCGGAGAACCGAAACCGATGATGGTTTTGCACATCAGCAGGGACGGTTTGTCGGTCACTGCGCGTGCTTCTTCAACAGCGCGTTTAATCGCGTCAGCATCGTGACCATCTACACCACGAATCACGTGCCAGCCGTAAGCTTCGAAACGCTTCGCGGTGTCATCGGTGAACCAGCCTTCAACGTGGCCATCGATAGAGATGCCGTTGTCATCGTAGAACGCAACCAGTTTACCCAGTTTCAGCGTACCAGCCAGGGAACATACCTCGTGAGAGATACCTTCCATCATGCAGCCGTCGCCCATGAAAGCATAGGTGAAGTGGTCAACGATGTCGTGACCAGGACGGTTAAACTGCGCCGCCAGCGTTTTCTCAGCGATAGCCATACCCACTGCATTCGCAATGCCCTGACCCAAAGGACCGGTCGTGGTTTCAACACCCGCGGTGTAACCCACTTCCGGGTGACCCGGCGTTTTGGAGTGCAGCTGACGGAAGTTCTGCAGCTCGGACATCGGCAGATCATAGCCGGTGAGGTGCAGCAGGCTGTAAATCAGCATTGAACCGTGGCCGTTAGACAGCACGAAGCGGTCACGGTCAGCCCAGGACGGGTTAGTCGGGTTGTGGTTCAGGAAATCACGCCACAGGACTTCGGCAATGTCAGCCATACCCATCGGGGCACCCGGGTGACCGGATTTGGCTTTCTGTACTGCGTCCATGCTCAGCGCACGAATAGCATTGGCAAGCTCTTTACGTGAGGACATTTTGACTCCAGATCGGATAATGAAGGCCACGCCCTAAACGACTTGACGACAGCGCGTTTTGGGCTACGCCGGAAAAAAGTGCCAACAATGTAACCCAAGCCGCGTGTCATGTACATGGAGCATCCTTTTACCGCTTCAGAAATCTCTGGATCATGCGCGCAAGTTGCGCAATCTTCTCGCCCGCTTATTGTTCTTTTCTTTATACTTATGCCGAGCGTCGGTTCACCTGCAAACGACGCATTTTTTAGAATAATCCTGACTTTGTGCGGAAGAGAAAAAATGAAAATTCGCGCTTTACTGCTTGCTACGAGCATGGCGGCGGCATTGACCGGCTGCCAGAACATGGACTCAAACGGACTGCTTTCCTCAGGCGCAGAGGCTTTTCAGGCCTACAGTCTGAGCGATGCGCAGGTAAAAGCGCTGAGCGATCAGGCCTGTAAGGATATGGACAGCAAAGCTACCATCGCCCCGGCTGGCAGCGAGTATGCAACGCGTCTTGGCAAAATCGCCGCCGCGCTTGGCGATAACATTAACGGCCAGCCGGTGAACTACAAAGTTTATATGGCGAAAGATGTAAATGCCTTTGCCATGGCGAACGGCTGTATCCGCGTATACAGCGGCCTGATGGATATGATGACCGACAACGAAGTCGAAGCGGTGATCGGCCACGAAATGGGTCACGTTGCGCTGGGTCACGTGAAAAAAGGGATGCAGGTTGCGCTGGGTACGAACGCTGTGCGCGCAGCTGCGGCTTCCGCTGGCGGGATTGTCGGCAGCCTGTCGCAATCGCAATTGGGCGATCTTGGCGAGAAACTGGTGAACTCGCAGTTCTCCCAGCGTCAGGAATCCGAGGCGGATGATTACTCGTATGATCTGTTGCGCAAACGTGGGATCAACCCGGCTGGCTTAGCCACCAGTTTTGAGAAACTGGCAAAACTGGAAGCAGGACGTCAAAGCTCAATGTTTGACGATCATCCGGCATCCGCAGAACGTGCGCAACATATTCGCGATCGCATGAGCGCAGACGGGATCAAATAATCTTCGAACAGTGCCGGATAGCGGCGTGAACGCCTTATCCGGCCTACAGAATTACAAATTTAGTCCAGCGATCGGGCGTTATTGGCGAAGCCAGTTTGGGACCGGACAGCGCGCAGCCACCGGAGCGTACACGTAGTACGTGAGGATGGCGAGCACTGCCCGGGTTCAAAATGGCGAGTAAAATAGCCCGAAACCGTTACTCGCCTTTCTTAGCCGCCTGGATATAGAGCATTTCTAATGCTAACGTTGCCGCCGCCAGTGCGGTGATCTCTGACTGATCGTAGGCCGGAGCCACTTCAACAACATCCATCCCGACGATGTTCAGATCTTTCAGACCACGTACCAGTTTAATAGCACGATCGGAAGTCAGACCGCCGATCACTGGCGTACCGGTTCCTGGTGCAAACGCCGGGTCCAGACAGTCGATATCAAAAGTCAGGTATACCGGCATATCACCGACAATCTGCTTAACCTGAGCGATAATGTCATCAACGCTGCGGTCGTTAACCTGGCACGCATCCAGTACGGTAAAGCCGTTGTCTTTGTCGAACTCGGTACGAATACCGATCTGCACAGAGTGATTCGGATCGATCAGACCTTCGTTCGGCGCAGTGTAGAACATGGTGCCGTGGTCGAATTCGCAGCCGTTCGCGTAGGTGTCGGTGTGGGCATCAAAGTGCACCAGCGCCATTTTACCAAAGTGCTTAGCGTGCGCGCGCAGCAGCGGCAGCGTGACGAAGTGGTCGCCGCCAAAGGAGAGCATGCGCTTACCGGCAGACAGCAGCTTCTCAGCATGCGCCTGCAGTTTTTCACTCATTTCACGCGCATCCCCGAACGCATAAACCAGATCGCCGCAGTCCACCACGTTCAGGCGCTCGCGCATATCGAAGTTCCACGGGAAGCGGTTGTGCTCCCAGGCCAGGTTGGTGGACACCTGACGGATTGCCGCCGGACCATGACGCCCGCCCGCACGACCAGACGTTGCCATATCAAACGGTACACCGGTGATCACCCAGTCGGCGTCGCTATCGTACGGCATGAAGTTCATCGGCAGACGTAAAAAACCAAAGGCGTTAGAAACCAGGGAGTTGTCGTATTGATGACCTAAGGTGCTCATGTACTGACCTCTTTAAAAATCGATGAAAAAAAATCCCCTCCGCGTCGTTAAGCCCGACGAGGAAGGGATTGATTTGGTAACTGCATATTTACGGCAAATTATCGCCGTTATTTTGTACGGATTCAAGTGAGTGCCACAAATGCTGCCCCCGCGGATTCCGACTGCCGGATGGCGGTTTCGCCTTATCCGGCCAACTTTCGTAGGAACGGTAAGCGCAGCGCCACCTGGCATTTATCGTTACTCATCTTCCAGATAAGTATAACCGTACAGACCGGCTTCAAACTCTTCGAGGAACTGCTGTTGCAGCTCAGCGTCCAGATCGGTGTTTTTCACCTGGTCACGGAACTGCGTCAGCAGGGTGTTCGGATCCAGCTGCACGTATTGCAGCATATCCGCCACGGTATCCCCTTCGTCGGACAGCTCAACTTCTACGCTGCCGTCAGGGAAGACGAACACGTCAACCGCTTCGGTATCACCAAACAAGTTGTGCATGTTGCCGAGGATCTCCTGGTACGCACCCACCATAAAGAAGCCCAGCATCGGCGGGTTCTCAGGGTCGTATTCCGGCATCGGCATGGTGGTCGCAATGCCATCACCGTCAACGTAGTGGTCGATAGCGCCATCAGAGTCACAGGTGATATCCAACAGCACCGCGCGGCGTTCAGGCACCTGATTCAACCCTTCCAGCGGCATTACCGGGAACAGCTGATCGATCCCCCACGCATCCGGCATCGACTGGAACAGCGAGAAGTTGACGTAAATCTTATCCGCCATACGCTCCTGCAGCTCGTCGATAATCGGACGGTGCGCACGGTTGCTCGGGTCGAGTTGTTTCTGCACTTCATGGCACATGTTCAGATACAGCTGCTCTGCCCACGCACGCTCCTGCAGGCTAAAGGTGCCTGAAGAGTACCCAACGTGAATATCGTGCAGATCCATCTGGCTGTCGTGCAGCCATTCACGCAGCGAACGACGGGTTCCCGGTTCATGCATCTCTTGCCAGGTTTCCCACATGCTTTGCAGGGCACGTGGCGCATCGTCAGCCGGAGGTGTAGCTTCGGTGTGTTCACTACGCTCAACGCCGATAATGTTAGATACCAGCACGGTATGGTGCGCGGTTACCGCGCGGCCAGACTCGGTGATTACCGTCGGATGCGGCAGACCGTGTTCTTCACAGGCGTCGCCAATAGCCCAGATGATGTTGTTGGCGTATTCGTTCAAACCGTAGTTTACGGAACAGTCAGACTGCGAACGGGTACCTTCGTAATCCACGCCCAGACCACCGCCCACGTCGAAGCACTGGATATTGACGCCAAGCTTGTGCAGCTCAACGTAGAAACGCGCCGATTCACGTACGCCGGTGGCGATATCACGAATGTTCGCCATTTGGGAGCCGAGATGGAAGTGCAGCAACTGGATGCTGTCCAGACGACCACGCTCGCGCAGAATTTCTACCAGTTGCAGCACCTGGTTTGCCGCCAGGCCGAATTTTGATTTTTCACCGCCGGAGGACTGCCACTTGCCAGAGCCCTGCGACGCCAGACGCGCACGCACGCCCAGACGCGGAACGACATTCAGGCGTTCAGCTTCATCCAGCACGATAGCGATTTCAGACATCTTCTCGATGACCAGATAGACCTTATGGCCCATCTTCTCGCCAATCAGCGCCAGACGGATATATTCGCGGTCTTTATAACCGTTACACACGATCACGCTACGGGTCATTCCGGCATGGGCCAGAACGGCCATCAATTCAGCTTTGGAACCAGCTTCCAGCCCCAGCGGTTCGCCGGAGTGGATCAGCGATTCAATCACGCGACGATGCTGGTTGACCTTGATCGGGTAAACGAGGAAATAGTCACCGTTGTAGCCGTAGGATTCACGGGCGCGTTTAAACGCGGCGTTAATCGAACGCAAACGATGTTGCAGGATCTGCGGGAAGCAGAACAATGCAGGCAGACGCTGGCCCTGCGCTTCACGGGCTTTCACCAACTCAGCAAGGTCAACGCGCGCTTCGGGTACGTCCGGATCCGGGCACACGCTGATGTGGCCCAGTTCATTGACGTCGTAGTAGTTATTACCCCACCAGGCAATATTGTAAGTACGCAGCATCTTGCTGGCTTCCTGGGAACTCATTGCAACCTCCTGCATGGAGCGTAGTACACCGTGTTCGCCTGCTGACGAAGGCGAACCCAAAGAAATGTCGTCAGACATAGCGAACCTCAAATTTTATTAACAAGTGTAAAACAGTTGACTACTATCGCAATCCGAAGACGCGATAACAACCCAAATACAGGCAGAATTTGCAGCAGATAGTGCTGACGCTCCGACTGTGCGACCGGTTTCTTTTTCATATCAATGTAAACACGTAACCGAACTTAATGCTGACGGTTCGGCGAAACCACGAGAAAACTCTTGTTTACCAAGAGCGCCCTTGTTCAGTTCTTAGTGACCGTTACCGGCCCTGGAGTCCTGAGAAGCGCCGAGATGGGTATAACATCGGCAGGTATGCAAGATGCAGATTGCGGGGAACATATGTACACCAGAACGGTGCGACAGATTCAGCAGAATACAACGGTTCATTATCTCGTATCACCTCCACGGTTGCTCCTTACGGAACGAACCCACAAGCCAAAGCTAAAGTCTTAACCCGGCTGGAAGTGGCAACACGATGAAAACGTCGTGTGCTTTTGTATGAGCCGCGCGCCGCGTTTTATACCCATAAGGAAGTCAAAAAGCAAAAGATAAATGCGCGCATTGCCAGCACCGTCAGGAAAAATTTCCAGTTACATTTTCAGTACAATGCGACCTCAATCAAAAAAAGCTGGAAATCAGGCGAAGAACTGTCCTAAAATAGCCGTCCAGATGTTAATCCATCTATACCGATTAACACTCAGACTGCCAGTGTCCGTCATCTGCAGACTCATGGTAGAATCTTCTACACATGGCTATTCCACTCGACAGTTTGAGCTAACCAAATTCTCCTTAGGTGAAATTAAATATGGCAAAACACCTTTTTACGTCCGAGTCCGTATCAGAAGGGCATCCTGACAAAATCGCTGACCAAATCTCTGACGCCGTACTGGACGCAATCCTCGAGCAGGATCCGAAAGCACGCGTTGCCTGCGAAACCTACGTCAAAACCGGTATGGTTTTAGTTGGCGGTGAGATCACCACCAGCGCATGGGTTGATATCGAAGAGATCACCCGTAATACGGTTCGCGAAATTGGCTATGTGCATTCCGACATGGGCTTTGACGCCAACTCTTGTGCGGTACTGAGCGCGATTGGTAAACAGTCTCCGGACATCAACCAGGGTGTTGACCGCGCCGATCCGCTGGAACAGGGCGCAGGCGACCAGGGTCTGATGTTTGGTTATGCAACCAACGAAACCGACGTGCTGATGCCAGCTCCAATTACCTATGCTCACCGTCTGGTGCAGCGTCAGGCTGAAGTGCGTAAAAACGGCACTTTATCCTGGCTGCGTCCGGATGCAAAAAGCCAGGTTACCTTCCAGTATGACGACGGCAAAATCGTCGGTATTGATGCGGTTGTTCTGTCGACTCAGCACTCTGAAGACATCGATCAGAAATCGCTGCAAGAAGCAGTTATGGAAGAGATCATCAAGCCGGTACTGCCTACTGAATGGCTGACTGCTTCGACCAAGTTCTTCATCAACCCAACCGGTCGTTTCGTAATCGGCGGTCCAATGGGCGACTGTGGACTGACAGGTCGTAAAATCATCGTTGATACCTACGGCGGCATGGCGCGTCACGGCGGCGGTGCATTCTCTGGTAAGGATCCGTCTAAAGTTGACCGTTCCGCAGCCTATGCAGCTCGTTACGTCGCGAAAAACATTGTTGCCGCTGGTCTGGCTGATCGCTGTGAGATTCAGGTTTCCTACGCAATCGGCGTGGCTGAACCGACCTCTATCATGGTGGAAACGTTTGGTACTGAAAAAGTGCCTTCTGAGCAACTGACCCTGCTGGTGCGCGAGTTCTTCGACCTGCGCCCGTATGGTCTGATTCAGATGCTGGATCTGCTGCACCCGATTTACAAAGAAACCGCTGCTTACGGTCACTTTGGTCGCGAACATTTCCCATGGGAAAAAACCGACAAAGCCGCTCTGCTGCGTGAAGCTGCCGGTCTGAAGTAATTCCCTCACGGCTCAACGCTTATGAAGACCAGCCTCGCGCTGGTCTTTTTTATGTCCTTTTCTCTTCCATACCCCATAGCCAAAGCTACGCTAATCTCCCTTGTTGCAAACAACAAATGAAAGCGATTACATATCGTAGAATTTCGATCCAACATGAATCAACATCTCTTCGTTACTATGATTGCATCACTGTTACATTATATTTCAGCATTATCTTAAACCCAGACAATCAATGTTATTCATGCGAAATAAATAACGTTATTTTTCAATCAAATAACCAATAACTTACATGAATGCTAGTGTAACCGATTACACTAATGTGATGTGATTCGCATTTTTTTACCCCGTACTCACCTACCCTTAACATCAACAAAACTAGCTACCCAACCGGAGGGCATCATGCCTGACAATAAAAAAACGGGGCGTTCCAACAAAGCCATGACATTTTTTGTCTGCTTTCTTGCAGCCCTGGCTGGATTACTTTTTGGCCTGGATATCGGTGTTATTGCCGGAGCTTTACCGTTCATCACCGACGAGTTCCAAATTACCCCCCACACTCAGGAATGGGTGGTGAGTTCGATGATGTTTGGTGCTGCCGTGGGTGCCGTCGGCAGCGGTTGGCTCTCCTTCAAACTGGGGCGTAAAAAGAGTTTGATGATCGGCGCAATCCTGTTTGTTGCCGGTTCACTGTTCTCCGCCGCGGCACCAAACGTTGAAGTGCTGTTGGTTTCCCGCGTGCTGCTCGGCCTTGCGGTAGGCGTTGCGTCTTATACCGCGCCGCTTTACCTGTCTGAAATTGCCCCGGAAAAAATTCGTGGCAGCATGATCTCTATGTATCAGTTGATGATCACCATCGGTATTTTGGGTGCGTATCTTTCCGATACGGCGTTTAGCTACAGCGGCGCATGGCGCTGGATGCTGGGCGTGATCATCATCCCTGCCCTGCTGCTGCTGGTTGGCGTTATCTTCCTGCCGGACAGCCCACGCTGGTTTGCTGCTAAACGTCGTTTTGTCGATGCTGAACGTGTTCTGTTGCGTTTGCGTGATACCAGCGCAGAAGCCAAACGCGAGCTGGATGAAATTCGTGAAAGTCTGCAGGTGAAGCAGAGCGGCTGGGCGCTGTTTAAAGAAAACAGCAACTTCCGCCGCGCGGTATTCCTTGGCGTCCTGTTACAGGTGATGCAGCAGTTCACCGGGATGAACGTCATTATGTATTACGCACCGAAAATCTTTGAGCTGGCGGGCTACACCAACACCACCGAGCAGATGTGGGGGACTGTTATCGTCGGTCTGACCAACGTGCTGGCAACCTTTATCGCCATTGGCCTGGTTGACCGCTGGGGCCGCAAGCCTACGCTGATCCTCGGCTTTATCGTCATGGCCGTCGGTATGGGCGTGCTGGGTACGATGATGCACGTGGGTATTCACTCGGCGGCCGCGCAATACTTCGCTGTACTGATGCTGCTGATGTTTATCGTTGGCTTTGCCATGAGCGCCGGTCCGCTGATTTGGGTTCTGTGCTCTGAAATCCAACCGCTGAAAGGCCGCGATTTCGGTATCACCTGCTCTACCGCAACCAACTGGATTGCCAATATGATCGTCGGTGCAACCTTCCTGACGATGCTGAACTCGCTGGGAAGCGCCAATACTTTCTGGGTCTACGGTGGTCTGAACGTCCTGTTCATCTTCCTGACCCTGTGGCTGATACCTGAAACTAAAAATGTCTCTCTGGAACACATTGAACGTAACCTGATGAAAGGTCGTAAACTGCGCGAAATTGGCGCACACGACTAATCACGAAAAGCTTCCTCCCCCGCGGGAGGAAGCCTTCCTCTTGCAGTCCCTTCCCTGTCGCACTATCCTCTGGCGTTATGAAAACCTCCCGTCTCCCTATCGCCATCCAGCAAGCCGTTATGCGCAGCCTGCGGGAAAAACTCGCTCAGGCCAATCTCAAGCTAGAACGCAATTACCCGGAGCCAAAGCTGGTTTACCAACAGCGCGGAACCGCCGCGGGTACCGCGTGGCTACAAACCTACGAAATTCGTCTGAATCCCGTCCTGCTGATGGAGAACGTTGACGCGTTCGTTAACGAAGTGGTGCCCCATGAACTGGCGCATTTACTGGTGTGGAAATACTTTGGCCGCGTGCCGCCGCACGGCAAAGAGTGGAAATGGATGATGGAAAGCGTGCTGGGCGTGCCAGCCCGACGTACGCATCAGTTCGAACTGCAATCCGTGCAGCGTAAGACCTTTACTTACCGCTGCAAGTGTCAGGAACACCAACTGACCGTACGCCGCCATAACCGCGTGATACGCGGCGAAGCCACCTACCGCTGCGTTCACTGCGGCGAACCACTGATTGCAGAATAATCTTCAGAATTATCAGGAACTTTTCTGATCTAACTGATTGCATACAGGAATGACTTTCGCTACGTTGCGGGCTCGTTTTGACACGGAGTTCGTGATGTACCGTAATTTTTCTTTTGCTGCGGCCCTGTTAGCCGCAGCATTTTCAGGCCCGGCTTTAGCCGAAGGCATCAACAGTTTTTCTCAGGCAAAAGCGGCGGGCGTCAAAGTTAACGCCGATGCGCCAGGCGATTTCTACTGCGGTTGTAAAATTAACTGGCAAGGCAAAAAAGGGGTCGTGGACCTCGAATCCTGCGGCTATAAAGTGCGAAAAAACGAAAACCGCGCCAGTCGAATTGAATGGGAGCACGTTGTCCCCGCCTGGCATTTTGGTCATCAGCGCCAGTGCTGGCAGGACGGAGGGCGTAAAAACTGCGCTAAAGATCCGGTCTATCGCAAAATGGAAAGCGATATGCATAACCTGCAGCCTGCGGTAGGTGAAGTGAATGGCGATCGCGCTAACTTCATGTACAGCCAGTGGAACGGTGGCGAAGGCCAGTATGGACAGTGCGCGATGAAGGTTGATTTCAAAGAGAAAGTTGCCGAGCCGCCTGCCCGCGCCCGTGGCGCCATCGCGCGTACCTATTTTTATATGCGCGACCAATACAACCTGACGCTCTCTCGCCAGCAAACCCAGCTTTTTAATGCCTGGAATAAGCAGTATCCGGTCACCGACTGGGAGTGTGAGCGCGACGAACGCATCGCGAAGGTACAGGGGAATCATAACCCCTATGTGCAACGCGCTTGCCAGGCGCAAAAGAGCTAACCTACACTAGCGGCAATATTTTTAACCATGCCCTGGCCTGTTGCAGCCCAGGGCCATGACGCGGATGTTTAACTATGCGCATTCCTCGCATTTATCACCCAGAGCCACTCGCTTCCGGTAGCCAAATTTCACTGTGTGAAGATGCTGCCAACCATATCGGCCGTGTACTACGTATGGGGCCAGGCCAGCCGCTACAGCTGTTTGATGGCAGCAATCAGGTATTCGACGCCGAAATTACCCACGCCAGTAAGAAAAGTGTGGAAGTGAAGGTGCTTAACGCTGAACTCGACGATCGGGAATCACCGTTGCATATCCACCTGGGCCAGGTAATGTCGCGCGGTGAAAAAATGGAATTTACTATCCAGAAATCGATTGAACTGGGTGTAAGCCTCATTACGCCACTTTTTTCTGAGCGTTGCGGCGTTAAACTGGACAATGAACGCCTGAACAAGAAGCTCCAGCAGTGGCAGAAAATCGCTATTGCCGCCTGCGAACAGTGCGGTCGTAATCGGGTGCCTGAAATTCGCCCGGCAATGGATCTGGAAGCATGGTGCGCAGAACAGGACGAAGGACTGAAGCTCAATCTGCATCCTCGCGCCAGCGCCAGCATTAACACGCTGCCGCTCCCGGTGGAGCGTATCCGCTTGCTGATTGGCCCGGAAGGTGGGTTGTCGGCAGATGAAATTGCCATGACCGCACGGTATCAGTTTACTGATATTCTGTTAGGACCTCGCGTTCTGCGTACTGAGACAACTGCGCTCACCGCCATTACCGCGCTTCAGGTGCGTTTTGGCGATCTGGGCTAAGGCATAAACGGAGAAGAACATGATCAAGCTCGGCATCGTGATGGATCCCATCGCAAGCATCAACATCAAGAAAGATTCCAGCTTCGCAATGCTGCTGGAAGCGCAACGCCGCGGTTACGAAATTCATTATATGGAGATGGCCGATCTTTATCTGATCAACGGTGAAGCCCGCGCCCATACGCGTACCCTGAGCGTAGAGCAGAACTACGACAAATGGTATGAATTTAAGAGCGAACAGGATCTCCCGCTGGCAGACCTGGACGTTATTCTGATGCGTAAGGATCCGCCGTTTGATACCGAGTTCATCTACGCGACCTATATTCTGGAACGTGCAGAAGAGAAAGGAACGCTGATCGTCAACAAACCGCAGAGCCTGCGCGACTGCAACGAAAAGTTGTTCACCGCATGGTTTGCCGATCTGACGCCGGAAACGCTGGTCACGCGTAATAAAGCGCAGCTGAAAGCCTTCTGGCAAAAACACAGCGACATCATTCTCAAACCGCTGGACGGCATGGGCGGGGCCTCTATTTTCCGCGTGAAGGAAGGCGATCCGAACCTTGGCGTTATTGCGGAAACGCTGACCGAGCACGGTACCCGCTACTGCATGGCGCAGAACTATCTGCCAGCCATTAAAGACGGCGATAAACGCGTGCTGGTGGTCGATGGCGAACCCGTTCCTTACTGCCTGGCGCGTATTCCGCAGGGCGGCGAAACCCGTGGCAACCTGGCCGCAGGTGGTCGTGGCGAGCCGCGTCCATTAACCGACAGTGACTGGGAAATTGCCCGTCGCATTGGGCCAACGCTGAAAGCGAAAGGTTTGATTTTTGTCGGTCTGGATATCATTGGCGATCGTCTGACGGAAATTAACGTCACCAGCCCAACCTGTATTCGTGAAATTGAAGCGGAGTTCCCGGTTTCGATTACCGGTATGCTGATGGATGCCATTGAGGCCCGTCTGCAGAAGTAAATACGTTGCCGGATGGCGACGATTTCGCGTCTAATCCGGCCTACAATTGCACCCCGTAGGCCGGATTAGGCAAAGCCGACATCCGGCAAGCTATTTTCAGAGGGTGACATCTTCGCACTTTGCCCACATACTGGGCGCTGTTGCTTTTTTGAACCAGGAAACAGAACCTCTGACAATGAATTTACAGCATCACTTTCTAATTGCCATGCCTGCTCTCCAGGATCCAATTTTCCGCCGTTCCGTGGTGTATATTTGCGAACACAATGAGAACGGAGCAATGGGGATTATCGTCAATAAGCCTCTGGAAAACTTACAAATTGAAGGGATTCTGGAAAAGCTGAAGATTACTCCAGAAGAACGCGATCCGGCCATTCGTCTGGATAAGCCCGTGATGCTCGGCGGCCCGCTGGCAGAAGACCGTGGATTTATACTTCATACCCCACCGTCGCGCTTTGCGTCCAGTATTCGCATTTCTGATAACACCATCATCACAACCTCCCGCGATGTATTAGAAACCCTGGGTACGCAGGAACAACCGTCCGAAGTGCTGGTTGCGCTGGGTTATTCATCATGGGAAAAGGGCCAACTGGAACAAGAGTTACTGGATAACGCCTGGCTTACGGCCCCTGCCGATCTCAACATCTTATTCAAAACACCGATTGCCGACCGCTGGCGCGATGCGGCGAAGCTTATCGGGATAGATATTCAGACCATGCCCGGCGTGGCGGGACACGCATGATGAACGGAACATTACTCTCTTTTGATTTTGGTACGAAAAGTATCGGCGTCGCCGTGGGTCAGCGCATTACCGGTACGGCAAGGCCATTGCCCGCCATCAAAGCACAGGACGGTACGCCAGACTGGAATTTGATTGAACGCCTGCTGAAAGAGTGGCAACCGGATGAAATCATTGTCGGCCTGCCACTCAACATGGATGGCACCGAACAGCCCCTTACCGCGCGCGCACGTAAATTCGCTAATCGCATTCATGGTCGCTTTGGCGTAACCGTAACGCTGCACGATGAACGTTTGAGCACCGTCGAAGCCCGCTCAGGCCTGTTTGAGCAAGGCGGTTACCGGGCGTTGAATAAAGGCAAAGTGGACTCCGCTTCTGCCGTTATTATCCTGGAAAGCTATTTCGAGCAGGGCTATTAAAGCCGCCCCTGCGCCTGTCGCTGCTGCAAACTTTGTGCAAACGTCTGCATACCTGTCTGCTGCCCGGTTTGAATCACGCCGGGTAGCTGATGCGTTTTCCCTTCGCGGATCAAATTGCCCACGGCGGGCGTGTTGACGAGCAGTTCGAATAGCGCCACGCGTCCCCCCTGCTTATCCTCCTCCAGTTTTTGCGAAAGAACCGCCCGCAGGCTGTCTGCCAGTTGGTTACGCACAGGATCTTTCTCTGTTGCTGCAAAGGAATCCACCAGCCGCGCGATGGCCTGCGCCGCACCTCGCGTATGTAACGTTGCCAGCACCAGATGTCCGGTCTCCGCCGCCGTTAATGCCAGCCGAATGGTTTCCACGTCGCGCAGCTCACCCAGCAAAATAACGTCGGGATCTTCGCGTAGCGCACCGCGCAAACCGGTGGCGAAAGAGGCGCAATGTGCGCCCACCTCCCGCTGTTGAATCAGACAACGTCGGCTGGTGTAGCGATATTCAATAGGATCTTCCAGCGTCAGAATGTGCCCCTCAATATGCTGATTAAGATACTCCACCATCGCCGCCAGGGTCGTAGATTTACCGCTGCCGGTAGCGCCTGTCACCAGAATCAACCCATTTTCACTGTGAAGCAGTTCAGGTATGACCGCGGGAGGCTGAAGATCGTCTAAATGAGGACAATCCAGCGGTAGCAGTCTTAGCGCCAGCGAGGTTCCCTGCAGATGGACAAATGCGCTGGCGCGCAGCCGCCGGGAGTCCGTCAGGGTAACGGCAAAATCAACCTGCCCTTGCTCCTGCAACTGTACCTGTTGTTGCTCACTGAGCCAGCACATCAGCAGATTCTCTACGTCAGGCGTGATAAACGGTGCGCTTTCGACTTTTCCATGTCTGCGCCAACGCGCGGGCCATGCATTGCACAGGTGTAGATCCGACACGTTATGCTTTACACTAAGGGCCACTATTTCTTCCATATTCATATGAACATCCTCGGAAAATGAACGATATCGCGCATAACCTGGCACATGTCCGGGACAAAATCTCAGCCGCCGCGACGCGTTGCGGGCGGTCTTCAGAAGAAGTTATGTTGCTTGCAGTCAGCAAAACCAAACCTGCGAGCGCCATCGAAGAAGCCATTACCGCAGGGCAGCGTGCCTTCGGTGAAAACTATGTCCAGGAAGGGGTGGATAAAATCCGCTACTTTCAGGAAAAAGGCGTCAACGATCTGCAGTGGCACTTTATCGGCCCGCTGCAGTCCAACAAAAGTCGTCTGGTCGCCGAGCACTTTGACTGGTGCCATACGATCGACCGTCTACGTATCGCTGCCCGTCTGAGCGAACAGCGCCCGGCAGACCTGCCGCCGCTGAATGTGCTGATCCAGATTAATATCAGCGATGAGAACAGTAAGTCAGGGATTCCGCTGGCAGAGCTTGATGCCCTGGCCGCTGAAGTCGCTGCGCTGCCGCGCATTACCCTGCGTGGTTTGATGGCTATTCCCGCTCCTGAGTCAGATTATGTAAGGCAGTTTGAAGTTGCACAGCAAATGGCTGTAGCATTTGCCGGGTTGAAAACACGCTATCCAAATATCGATACGCTCTCGCTGGGGATGTCTGATGATATGGATGCCGCTATCGCGGCGGGTAGCACGATGGTGCGCATCGGCACTGCCATTTTTGGTGCTCGTGATTACACTAAAAAATAAGGAAAATTAAGGAACACCATGAATACGTTGACCTTCCTGCTCTCAACGGTAATTGAGCTGTATACCATGGCGCTGCTGCTGCGCGTGTGGATGCAATGGTCTCGCTGCGATTTCTACAACCCGTTCTCGCAGTTTATTGTGAAAATCACTCAGCCCATTATTGGGCCGTTACGCCGTATTATTCCTCCGATGGGGCCCATTGACAGCGCATCAGCATTAGTCGCACTCGTTCTCAGCTTTATCAAAGCCATCGTGCTATTTAAGGTGGTCACGTTCCAGCCGATCATCTGGATCGCCGCCGTGCTGATTGTCCTGAAGACCATTGGGTTGCTGATTTTCTGGGTGCTGCTGGTAATGGCGATTATGAGCTGGGTCAGCCAGGGTCGCAGCCCGGTGGAGTACGTGCTGATTCAACTGGCGGATCCGCTGTTGCGTCCTATCCGTCGCATACTTCCAGGCATGGGCGGGATCGATTTCTCCCCAATGATTCTGGTTCTGCTGCTCTATGTCATTAACATGGGTATCGCAGAAGTGTTACAGGCGACAGGCAACATACTGCTGCCGGGGCTGTGGATGGCGCTATGAGTGCCGTTACACCCTGCGACGACGGTCTGGTTTTACGGCTCTATATTCAGCCGAAAGCCAGCCGTGACAGTATTGTGGGTTTACATGGCGACGAAGTTAAAGTCGCCATTACCGCCCCGCCGGTCGATGGACAAGCCAACAGCCATCTGGTGAAGTTTCTCGGCAAACAGTTCCGCGTAGCGAAAAGCCAGGTCGTTATTGAGAAGGGCGAGCTTGGTCGTCACAAACAGGTTAAAATTATTCATCCGCAACAGATCCCGCCCGAAATTGCGGCGCTAACTGATTAGGTATCCCATGCAAAAAGTTGTCCTCGCGACCGGCAATGCCGGTAAAGTGCGTGAACTCGCCTCTCTTCTGAGTGATTTCGGTCTTGATGTTGTTGCCCAAACGGATCTGGGAGTTGATTCTGCAGAAGAGACCGGACTGACGTTTATTGAGAACGCCATTCTGAAGGCGCGTCATGCCGCGCAAATTACGGGTTTGCCAGCCATTGCTGATGACTCCGGCCTGGCAGTAAATGCCCTTGGCGGCGCGCCGGGTATCTATTCAGCCCGCTATTCCGGCGAAGATGCGACCGATCAGCAGAACCTGGAAAAACTGCTGCACACCCTGCGGGATGTCCCGGATGACCAGCGTCAGGCGCAATTCCACTGCGTGCTGGTGTATATGCGCCATGCGGACGATCCCACGCCTTTAGTGTGCCACGGAAGCTGGCCGGGCGTGATTACCCGTGAACCGGCCGGAAACGGTGGTTTTGGTTACGACCCAATCTTTTTTGTGCCGTCCGAAGGAAAAACAGCTGCTGAGCTGACCCGCGAAGAAAAAAGTGCGATTTCTCACCGCGGACAGGCACTGAAGCTGCTGCTGGATGCCCTGCGCAATGGTTAACCTTCCGCCGCTAAGTCTTTATATTCACATCCCCTGGTGCGTGCAGAAATGCCCGTACTGCGACTTTAACTCGCATGCGCTTAAGGGCGAGGTTCCTCATGACAACTATGTTCAGCACCTGCTGAGCGATCTGGATACTGAGGTGGCCCACGCCCAGGGGCGGGAAGTAAAGACAATTTTTATCGGTGGTGGTACGCCGAGCCTGCTTTCTGGCCCGGCAATGCAAACGCTGCTCGACGGCGTGCGCGCACGGCTGAATCTGGCCGCAGATGCAGAAATCACAATGGAGGCGAATCCCGGGACGGTGGAAGCCGATCGCTTTGTTGATTATCAACGCGCTGGCGTAAACCGTATCTCAATTGGCGTACAGAGCTTTAGCTCCGCCAAACTCGAGCGTCTGGGACGTATTCACGGACCGGAAGAAGCCAAACGAGCAGCACACCTGGCGAGCGGTCTGGGGCTACGCAGCTTTAACCTCGACCTGATGCATGGTTTGCCAGATCAGACGCTGGAAGAGGCGCTGGGCGATTTACAGCAGGCCATCGCGCTCAACCCACCGCATCTTTCCTGGTATCAGTTGACCATCGAACCCAACACGCTGTTCGGTTCCCGACCGCCTGTTTTACCAGACGATGATGCGCTGTGGGATATTTTTGAGCAAGGCCACCAGTTGCTGACCGCCGCCGGGTATCAACAGTACGAAACCTCAGCCTATGCGAAGCCGGGCTATCAGTGTCAGCACAACCTTAATTACTGGCGTTTTGGCGACTATCTCGGTATTGGCTGCGGCGCGCATGGCAAAATTACGTTCCCGGACGGGCGCATTCTGCGTACCACCAAAACGCGGCATCCGCGTGGCTACATGCAAGGGCGTTATCTCGAAAGCCAGCGTGATGTCGCCGAAGCCGATAAGCCGTTCGAGTTCTTTATGAACCGTTTCCGGTTGCTTGAGGCCGCGCCTCGCGCGGAGTTCAGACAATATACCGGGCTTACCGAGGACGTTATTCGTCGACAGATCGATGAGGCTATTTCCCAGGGCTACCTGAGTGAATGCGATGAATACTGGCAGATTACTCAACAAGGTAAGCTGTTTTTGAACTCTCTGTTGGAGCTGTTTCTGGCGGAGTAATGGCTGGTGAACATGGCGTTTTAAATCAAGTTCGGTAGCGCTAACGCTACCGAACTCGAAATTTATTTGATAATACCTTTGCGCCGTAAATCAGTAATCTCTCTATCCCAGCGCTCATACTCGCTTTTTAATTGATTGATCTGCGTATCCAGCGCCATTCCCTGACCACGCAGCTCACTTTGCTGGTCATAAAGCGGTTTCAGCTTTTCATCTTGCGCTGCCATCTCTTCTTTGATTTTTGCATTCATAAGCGCGTGCTGACGGTAATATTCTCGCTTCTGTTCATTAAGCGCAGTATCACGCGCAGCGCGTAACGGCGCAGCATCACATTCTGGTTTGGCCTGGCAGGAAGCAAGCGCGGGGTCGTATACGGTTTTATAGTAATGATTCTCGAATTTCAGCGGATCGTTTTGCCTGTCGATCTCGTACATTTGCTGCAACTTTTCTTGCATAACATCGCTGCGGGTACGGGGATTGCCGTTTGCATCCTTACCCCATGATTGCTTAATTTGCGTATCCAAGTCAGCAATCTGTTTTTCCACTTTATCTATCTGGCTCTGAGCTTTTTCCTGAGCAATTTTTTTATCGTGATAGCTGGCCTCTATCCTGGCCAACTTTGGGTAGAAATTGCTGTCGGTAATCACGAGGTACTGATCTTTATTTTCCGTTTTTGACAATGGATAACCGATATTTTTAGCCGCTGTTTGCATGGAAAAAAACTCAGTCCGCCACCCTGAAGCAGGTGTACCAACAGATGTCACCATGGCAGAAAATTTAACCTGATGACCTTTAACCCAGTTTTTTTCCATAAATTTATAGTCGCCCGCCATCCCGACCATGCTATAGAGATCTTCAGTAGCGGACATATCACCTTCTGCCGACCACGTTGCCTGGTTTCCTTCTGCGCTAATCAACTTTAACGAAATATCATCTAGCTTCATCAGTCCCGTAAAGTCGGCATAAAATTGGTCTTTAAGGATCTTGTCAGTCGGAGGAGTAACGTCATTAGCAAGGCAATATGTTGATAACATTGCCAGGAGTACAATTCCAGCAGTCCATTGTTTTTTCATTCGTGGGGCTCCACCCAAATAATAACAACAGTTATTATAACAAGGAGCATTATTGCGTGGGAATTACAATGCGTGTACAGAAACGAACCCCGGCCAAATGACCGGGGCCGGAGTGATTAATACTGATTAAACATTTCCTGGATCTGTTTAGGATCCTTGGTTTGAGTCAGCGCAAGCTGCAGCAGAACACGTGCTTTTTGCGGGTTCAGGGAACCTGAAGCCACAAATCCGTATTTTGCATCATCAACTTCTGCATCCTGCGTGGTGGCACCCGTTGGTACACGAGATGAACGCACCACAACGGTACCTTTATGCGCGGCGGTTGCCAGCGTATCGAAAATGGTTTTATACAAGTTACCGTTACCTACACCCGCACTAACGATCCCTGCGTAACCCGCATCTACCAGCGCTTTTGCCGGCAGATCGGAGGCGTTAGCATAGTTGTAAACAATCCCAACTTTCGGCAGCTCGGTCAGCTTAGAAACATCGAACGGAGTAGACGTGGTGTGCTTACGCGCAGGCGTACGCTGGTAGTCGATTTTACCGTTATGAATGTAACCCAACGGGCCGTAGTTAACGGATTTGAAGGTAGCAACGTCGGTAGTGTTGGTTTTAGTCACGTCGCGACCATCCATAACGGTGTCGTTCATCACCACCAGCACTCCGCGGTTGGCAGAGGCTTTGTCTGCGGCAGTTACCACTGCGTTATACAGGTTGAACGGGCCATCAGCGCTCATACCCGTAGATGGACGCATGGCGCCGACCAGCACGACCGGCTTGTTGCACTTGACGGTCAGGTCGAGGAAATAGGCGGTTTCTTCCATGGTATCCGTACCATGTGTCACCACGAAGCCGTCGGTTTTATCACACTCGGTATTAATCTTTTTGGCCAGCGTTAACCAGACTTCGTCATTCATATCCTGGGAGCCGATGTTCACCACCTGCTCGCCTTTAACGACAGCGATATCTTTCAACTGAGGTACGGCCTCAACCAGATTTTCTACGCCAACCTTGCCTGCCGTGTAGTTAGATTTTGTCGCGGAATCACCACCGCCAGCAATCGTCCCGCCGGTCGCTAAAATGGTGATGTTTGGCAGTGCAAGCGCCGCGCCGCTGAAACCCATAACCAGTGCGGCAAGTGCCGTTTTCTTGAAAAACTCCATGTTATTTCTCCAGTTACTTGAATTTGCAGCATTATGTCTATCCTACAGATGAATAATGTGACGAGTTCCAATTAACCAGATTTATATCTCCATCAAATTGTTATTCTTAGAGATGGATATCAAAAAAACAGAAAAGTACAAAATAAAACGGCGCAGAATGTTTCTGCGCCGTTAAAAAGAGGTGAAGATTATTTCAGAGTGCTAACCAGCGTTTTACGATCGTTTTCCAGCGTCACGACGCGGGCACAGACATCTTTGCCAAACTGTTGGAAGTCTTGTTCCTGATTCTTCCATTCGTTTTGAATTGAGGTTTGCAAGCCACCAAGGCTACCGAGCACGCCCTGCAACGGATTACCACCACCTTTGAGTACGGCTTTGGCACCCATTTCGTTGATGCTGTCCTGCAAAATACCGCCCATCGCCTGATTAACCAGCTGTTGTCCGTCCGCGCGAACTTGATCAATCGCCTTATAATGGAAGGTCAGGCCATCAGTTCGATGCTCGATGATACGGTTCATCTGCTCTTTCAATTGCGCATCCAGCTTGGTTAAGCGGCCACGCATGTTGCTGCTTTCACCGACCTCTTTGGCGATGATTTTATCCAGCGCCACGCGACCTTTCTCTACGCGCGCTCTGGCACCTTCGTCAATCCACGGCAGGCTGCTACGCAACGCCGCCTGATAATCTTTGGCCTGCTCACGCTGTGCGGCGTTCAGGCTGTACTGTTTACCGTTGAAGGTGACATCGCCGGCCTGGGTAATAATCAGGTCGCCGTTCTCACCCTTCACTTGCACCGTTTGTGGGCTCAAAATCACATCGTCACGCGGGGTGACGCTGCACTGGTAATCTGCATGTGCGGCCATCGCCGTGAACGTTAGGACTGCCGCCAGCAGCGTTTTGCGCATCATATCTTTCCCTCAAGACAAATCGGGCCGGCATTTGCCGACCCTGTGCTACTTAGTCCCACCAAATATCGAAAAGTTCGCTGGTACGCACTTCTTCTAGTTTGTGCTCTTCCAGCCACTTACGCACGATTGCCTGGTGTTCTTCGGTGCATTTGCCGATTTCCTGCAGACAGATCAGACCTTCCCAGGCCAGATAGCCGCTGCCGTCAAAAGCCAGCTTGTTCGGTTCAATAACTTCATTGATAAAGTCATCAACGATTTGATCGACCTGCTCTCCAGATGTACCTTCCGGGAAACGCCATGCAACCGAAAATCCTACTTCCTGGAATTCTTCGATGTGCATCTTTTTACGCAGACGACGGCTACGGTTCTTTGCCATTATTTCACCCTCTCGAACATTAAGTCCCATACGCCGTGGCCAAGACGATGACCACGTTGTTCAAATTTGGTTACCGGGCGCGATTGTGGGCGCGGTACATAATCGTTACTCTCGGACTGGTTTTTATACCCGTCAATGGAGGACATCACTTCCAGCATATGTTCCGCATAAGCTTCCCAGTCGGTTGCCATGTGGAATACGCCGCCCAGCTTCAGCTTACTTAAGATATGCTCAGCAAACGGTACCTGAACGATACGGCGTTTATTATGACGTGCTTTATGCCACGGGTCAGGGAAAAACAGCTGAACCATAGATAAAGAATTGTCAGGAATCATTTTATGCAGGACTTCAACGGCATCATGGCACATGACGCGCAGGTTCTCGACACCCTCTTCATGGGCTGAAGCCAGACACGCACCAACGCCCGGCGAGTGAACCTCAATGCCAAGGAAATTCTGTTCCGGACGCGCTTTCGCCATTGCGACCAGCGACGCTCCCATACCAAAACCGATTTCCAGCGTGACTGGCGCATCACGGCCAAACAGTTCTGCGAAATTTACAGGCTCTTCGCTGAACTCAACGCCCATCACCGGCCAGTAGTTTTCCAGCGCGTGTTCCTGCCCTTTGGTCAGTCGCCCCTGGCGACGAACAAAACTACGAATCCGGCGCAGAGGGCGGCCGTTTTCATCAAATTCCGGTGAAATGACGTCGTTCTTCATAAAAGTTTAGTCTGCTGTGTTTGAGTTCTGAAAACGGGCATTATCCAAAGTTAGTTGCCGGATGCAAGTAAAGGAAGAAAGTGAGCAGCGGAAAGTTCCGGTTTACACCCTGTTGCCGCTGTGCTGCAATCTTGCCCCCGGCAATAATGAAACGGTAATCATGCAAGCGTCTCAATTCTCGGCTCAGGTATTGAGCTGGTACGACAAATACGGGCGGAAAACGCTGCCCTGGCAAATTGATAAGACGCCTTACAAAGTATGGCTCTCTGAGGTAATGCTGCAACAAACTCAGGTTGCGACCGTTATCCCTTATTTTGAGCGCTTTATGGCGCGCTTCCCAACGGTAACGGATTTAGCCCATGCGCCGCTGGATGAGGTTCTGCATTTGTGGACCGGGCTGGGTTATTACGCCCGAGCGCGTAATCTGCATAAAGCCGCGCAGCAGGTTGTCACGCTACATAGCGGTATATTTCCGCAAACTTTTGATGAGGTGGCCGCCCTACCTGGCGTCGGTCGCTCAACCGCAGGCGCGATCCTTTCCCTCTCTCTGGGTCAGCATTTTCCGATTCTCGACGGTAACGTCAAACGCGTGCTGGCTCGCTGTTATGCTGTAAACGGCTGGCCGGGTAAAAAAGAGGTCGAAAAGAAGCTGTGGGAGTTGAGCGAGCAGGTGACGCCCGCCCATGGCGTTGAGCGTTTTAATCAGGCGATGATGGATTTAGGCGCCATGGTCTGTACGCGCTCAAAACCTAAATGTTCGCTGTGTCCGTTGGAAAATGGCTGTGTGGCCAGCGCCAATGCAAGCTGGGCGTTGTACCCGGGTAAAAAACCCAAGCAAACGCTGCCAGAACGAACGGGCTATTTTTTACTGATGCAGCATGATGACGAAGTGCTGCTCGCACAGCGACCGCCCAGCGGCTTATGGGGTGGTTTATACTGTTTTCCACAGTTTGACGACGAAGATGGACTGCGCAACTGGCTGGCGCAACGGCAAATTAACGCAGATAATCTGACCCAACTGAATGCGTTTCGCCATACCTTTAGCCATTTCCACTTAGACATTGTGCCTATGTGGCTTCCTGTGTCTTCATTCGGCGCATGCTTGGATGAAGGCAACGCGCTCTGGTATAACTTAGCGCAACCGCCGTCGGTCGGACTGGCGGCTCCCGTGGAGCGTTTGTTACAGCAATTACGTGCCGGTACACACGTTTAACGTACCGGTCGATAGAGAGGATTTTTTATGAGCAGAACGATTTTTTGCACTTTCCTGCAACGCGAAGCAGAAGGCCAGGATTTTCAGCTGTACCCGGGCGATCTGGGGAAACGCATCTACAACGAGATTTCTAAAGAAGCATGGGCGCAATGGCAGCATAAGCAAACCATGCTGATTAACGAGAAGAAGCTCAATATGATGAACGTTGAGCATCGTAAACTGCTTGAGCAGGAGATGATCAACTTCCTGTTTGAAGGCAAAGACGTGCATATTGAAGGCTATACACCAGAGTCTTAAGAACCGTTGCCGGATGGCGCTGCGCTTATCCGGCCTACGATTTAATCTGGTCCTTGCAAATAACAAACACAACACGCACTCCCGGAATGATGAAAAAATTTCTCGCGCTTGCCGTTATTGCGCCGTTGCTCATCTCCTGTTCCAGTTCGACCAAAAAAGGCGATTCCTATAACGAAGCCTGGGTCAAGGATACCAACGGTTTTGATATTCTGATGGGGCAATTTGCCCATAACATTGAGAATTTGTGGGGATTTAAGGAAGTGCTGATTGCGGGTCCAAAGGACTACGTAAAGTATACCGATCAGTATCAAACCCGCAGCCATATCAACTTTGATGACGGTACGATAACCGTCGAGACCATTGCCGGGACAGATCCCGCCGGACACCTGCGTCGGGCGATTATCAAGACATTGCTGATGGGGGATGATCCAGGTTCTATCGACCTCTATTCCGATGTCGACGACATTAAGATTTCCAAAGAGCCGTTCCTGTACGGGCAGGTGGTCGATAATACCGGCAAGCCCATTCGTTGGGAGGGGCGTGCCACCAATTTCGCTGACTATCTGCTGAAAACACGCCTGAAAAGCCGCAGCAATGGTATTCGCATCATCTATAGCGTGACGATCAACCTGGTACCGAACCACCTTGATAAGCGTGCGCATAAATACGTCGGCATGGTGCGTCAGGCTTCGCGTAAGTATGGCGTCGATGAGTCGCTGATTCTGGCCATCATGCAAACCGAATCCTCATTTAACCCATATGCGGTCAGCCATGCCGATGCGCTGGGACTGATGCAGGTGGTACAGCACAGCGCCGGGAAAGATGTGTTTCGCTCGCAAGGGCGCTCCGGCACACCGAGCCGTAGCTTCCTGTTTGACCCGGCCAGCAACATTGATACCGGTACCGCCTATCTGGCTATGCTCAACAATGTCTATTTAGGCGGCATTGATAATCCAACATCCCGTCGCTACGCGGTGATCACGGCATATAACGGCGGTGCGGGCAGCGTGCTGCGCGTTTTCTCGAACGATAAAATCCAGGCCGCGAATATTATCAACAGCATGACCCCGGGGGACGTTTATCAAACGCTGACTACCCGGCATCCGTCTGCTGAATCACGCCGATACCTTTACAAGGTCAATTCCGCACAAAAATCATATCGACGCCGCTAATATATCCCCTCTTCTGCCCCGGTAAACGGGGTCCGGAAGAGGGTAAAGTGTTAACTCCATCACTCTTTTGCTTTGCAATCAGAAATTGTTTGCAAATATTTGTCACAGGTAACAAAAAAAGAGTGTCCCTCGTTGATAGAATCACATCATCAAGCCCCGGCAAATGTGCCTTTTAAAACATTCATCCGCATTACGGTGTGAGGAAATTAACATGAATCTTAAGCTGCAGCTGAAAGTGCTCTCGTTTCTGCAGTTCTGCTTATGGGGTAGTTGGCTCACTACCCTCGGCTCCTATATGTTTGTCACCCTAAAATTCGATGGTGCATCCATTGGCGCAGTGTATAGCTCGCTGGGGATCGCCGCCGTGTTTATGCCTACGCTGTTAGGGATCGTGGCCGACAAATGGATCAGTGCGAAATGGGTGTACGCCATTTGTCACCTGGTCGGTGCAGCAACGCTGTTCGCCGCAGCCGAAGTCACCACCCCAGGCGCGATGTTCTTTGTGATCTTGCTTAACTCTTTGGCCTATATGCCAACGCTGGGGTTAATCAACACCATTTCTTACTATCGCCTGCAGTCAGCCGGGATGGATATCGTAACGGACTTCCCGCCAATCCGTATCTGGGGCACTATCGGCTTTATCATGGCGATGTGGGGCGTGAGCTTCTCCGGCTTCGAGCTGAGTCATATGCAGCTGTATATCGGTGCAACGCTGTCCGTTGTTTTGGCGCTGTTCACGCTGACGCTGCCGCATATTCCGGTGGCTAACCAGCAGAAAAACCAGAGCTGGTCGTCCATGCTGGGCCTGGATGCTTTCGCGCTGTTTAAAAACAAGCGCATGGCGATTTTCTTCATCTTCTCAATGATGCTGGGCGCGGAACTACAGATTACCAATATGTTCGGTAATACCTTCCTGCACAGCTTCGATAACAACCCACTGTTCTCCGGTAGCTTCATCGTTGAACACGCCTCGGTGATGATGTCGATCTCGCAGATTTCCGAGACGCTGTTTATCCTGACCATCCCGTTCTTCTTGAGCCGTTACGGTATTAAGAATGTAATGCTTATCAGTATTGTGGCGTGGATGCTGCGTTTCGGCCTGTTTGCCTACGGCGATCCGACACCGTTCGGTACCGTGCTGCTGGTTCTGTCGATGATTGTTTACGGCTGCGCCTTCGACTTCTTCAACATCTCTGGCTCGGTATTCGTGGAGAAAGAAGTTCGCCCTGAAATCCGCGCCAGCGCACAGGGTATGTTCCTGATGATGACCAACGGCTTCGGTTGTATTCTGGGCGGACTGGTGAGCGGTAAAGTAGTTGAACACTATACGCTGAACGGTATTACCGACTGGCAGACCGTGTGGCTGATCTTCGCAGGTTACTCGCTGGTTCTGGCTTTTGCCTTCGTTGCGCTGTTTAAATACAAACACGTACGCGTTCCGGCAGGCACCCAAACTATCGCGCACTAACATTTACGCAGAGAAAAGCGGGTTGCCAAAAGGTAACCCGTTTTTTTTTGCGCTTACTTCACAACATATCCATACAGACGCTTAATACCGTCTGCATCCGTTTCACTGTACACACCTTGCAGCTCCGGCGAGAAGCCCGGCAGCAGGTTAACACCCTCTTCCAGCGCCAGGAAATAACGTTGCACCGCCCCGCCCCAGATTTCGCCCGGTACCACGCACAGAACGCCTGGAGGATAAGGCAGCGCACCTTCTGCCGCAACGCGACCTGCGGCATCACAAATACGCACCAGTTCGACATCACCACGGATAAAGGCGCTGTTGGCATCCTGCGGGTTCATCGCCACGGCAGGCAAACTCTCCTGTCGGAACATCGCTTTTTGCAGATCCTTCACATCAAAGCTGACGTATAAATCGTGCATCTCCTGACACAGTTCACGCAGCGTGTAATCCCGATAGCGTACCGGATACTTGTTGAAGATGGTGGGCAGCACATCTGCCAGCGGCGTATCGTCCTCAATATGCTGCTCAAACTGCGCCAGCATCGCCACCAGTTGCGCCAGTTTCTCGGTGCTTTCTGCCGGGGTCAGCAGGAACAGAATCGAGTTAAGGTCGCATTTCTCCGGAACAATGCCGTTTTCACGCAGGTAATGCGCCAGAATCGTCGCCGGAATACCAAACTCAGTATATTGCCCGGTTTGCGCATCAATGCCCGGAGTAGTTAACAACAGCTTGCAGGGATCAACGAAGTACTGGTCGCGCGCGTAGCCGGAAAAACCATGCCATTTAGCACCCGGTTCAAAGCTAAAGAAGCGGCGCTCGCTGGCAATCACCTGCGTCGGATAGCTTTCCCACGGCTTACCATCAACTACCGGAGGAATAAACGGCTGAATCATCTTACAGTGGGTAAGAATCGCTTTACGGGCCTCAATGCCCAGCGCTACACACTCCGCCCATAGCCGACGCCCGCTCTCGCCTTCATGGATTTTAGCGTTAACATCCAGCGCCGCAAACAGCGGGTAAAACGGACTAGTGGAAGCATGCAGCATAAATGCATTGTTCAGACGCTTATGCGGACAGAACCGCGCCTGACCGCGAATATGGTTATCCTTTTTGTGGATCTGCGAGGTTTGCGAGAATCCGGCCTGCTGTTTGTGTACCGATTGGGTGACAAAGATCCCCGGATCGTCAGCATTGAGCTCCAGTAGCAGCGGTGACCCATCGGCCATCATCGGAATAAATTGCTCGTAGCCAACCCAGGCAGAATCAAACAGGATGTAATCGCACAGGCTACCGATCTTGTCGATCACCTGCCGGGCGTTGTAGATCGTACCGTCATAGGTACCAAGCTGAATGATTGCAAGACGGAACGGACGCGGCTGGTCAGCCTTGTGCGGTGCAACGTCACGCAGTTGCTGGCGAAGATACGCCTCATCGAAGCAGTGCTCGTCAATGCCGCCAATAAAGCCAAACGGATTACGCGCCGCTTCCAGATAAACCGGCGTCGCGCCCGCCTGGATCAGCGCACCGTGGTGGTTCGACTTATGGTTGTTGCGGTCAAACAGCACCAGATCGCCGCGCGTCAGCAGCGCATTGGTCACCACTTTATTCGCCGCAGAGGTCCCGTTCAGCACAAAGTAGGTTTTATCCGCGTGGAAAACTTTCGCGGCAAATTTCTGCGCATGTTTCGCTGATCCCTCATGAATCAGCAGATCGCCCAGCTTAACGTCAGCGTTGCACATATCCGCGCGGAACAGGTTCTCGCCAAAGAACTCATAGAAATGTCTGCCCGCCGGATGCTTCTTAAAAAACTCACCGTGCTGGTGTCCCGGGCAGGCAAACGTGCTGTTCCCCATTTCGACATACTGGGTAAGCGTGTCATAGAACGGCGGCAGCAACTCTTCCTCATACTGACAGGCAGCAGACTCCAGCTCCAGCCAGTCCTGAGCCTGACCGCAAATCACCGCGTTAACGCCCGCAGGTACATCGACATCAGACTCTGCGAACAAAAACACCGGTATATGAAAACCAGTGCGTTTCAGCAAAGCCAGGATCCCACTGCGGCTGTCCGCAACGGTAATGACGACTGCCGCGACGTCAGTAAAATCGGTGCTGTCCAGCGCAACCACCTGGCGATGGCTGGAAAGACGAGAAGCCAGTTCACCACTGGCGGCAATTTTCATTGATTTCATAAGCGCAATAACCCGTTTCGGGAAAATCAAAAGTCCCGGGCAAAGCCGCATTGCTTTGCCCACGAAATGACGGGTCAAACTGTTTACCAGCCCCGACCGCCAGACATCAGTAAAAGCAGATAGCCTCTGATCTTACTGTTATCCTGCAGTGAGCGTACGCTGCCCTCACCGCATGGTGAGAGCGTGAAGATAAGTCGCAGGAAGGGGCGAACGTCGCGCAAAAAGGCGATGTTGAAGGCGATGTTGAAGGCGATGTAGGGGGAGTAATATCATCCCAGGCAGCCCCATTCAGACAGGAGAAAATTCGCGCAATCATGGCACCTTTCACCTACTGGCGCAAGATAAAATCCTGTGCTTAAACCTCACAGATAAACAAGCATTTCGTCTGACAATAGCGGCATAATAATGCAATCTGAAACATAATTTCACCCAAACAGTTGCCTTTAACATCAAGACGATAATGGGTATGCAGGAGCAAACGTGGTAATCGGACCCTTTATTAATGCCAGCGCCATTTTATTAGGCGGTGTTCTCGGCGCGCTGCTCAGTCAGCACTTACCCGAACGTATTCGGATCTCAATGACCTCAATATTCGGGTTGTGCTCGTTGGGAATTGGTATCTTGTTGGTTATCAAATGCGTTAACTTGCCGGTGATGGTTCTGGCGACACTGATCGGTGCATTAATTGGCGAATTCTGCCATCTGGAAAAAGGAATCAATGCCGCGGTTGCCAAAGCGCAACAGCTTTTCACCAAATCGGATGCCAATGCAACACACGAATCCTTTATCCAAAGCTATGTGGCGATCATCGTGTTGTTTTGCGCCAGCGGGACCGGGATATTCGGGGCGATCCATGAAGGGATGACCGGCGATCCTAATATTTTAATCGCCAAGTCATTTCTCGATTTCTTCACCGCTATTATCTTCGCCTGCTCGCTAGGGATCGCCGTGTCTGCCATTTTCATACCGATGCTGGCAATTCAGTTGACGCTTGCCACCTGTGCAGCTCTGATTTTACCGCTGACAACCCCAGCCATGATGGCCGATTTCAGCGCTGTAGGCGGACTGTTGCTACTTGCAACCGGTTTGCGGATTTGCGGCATTAAAATGTTTGCGGTGGTGAATATGCTTCCTGCCCTTCTACTGGCAATGCCGCTTTCCGCAGCGTGGACGGCTTTTTTTGCCTGAGAATGCGTGCAATAGCAACAATGTGGTGATAGATTGTGCAGTCTGCATTGATTTGAAGAAATTTCGTTGACGAAACGAAGTGAATCGGGTTTAATGCGCCTCGTTGCCCGGATAGCTCAGTCGGTAGAGCAGGGGATTGAAAATCCCCGTGTCCTTGGTTCGATTCCGAGTCCGGGCACCACTATTCAAAGAACCCGCCCAAAAGGCGGGTTTTTGCTTTGGAGTATTTCTAAAATTATTCCCATCAAATAACCCCGTGGTAGTAACATCACCACCACAGGGGGTTGCGATTATTCCTTCACCACAATCAGCGGTTCGATATCGCTCTCTTTTTTAATCACCAGTGATTCGTCGCCGCGCAGGCAGGTACCGCCGTAGTTACCGCCTACGGTGAAGGTACAAACCTGAATATATTTACCGGCAATGTTTGGCAAACACCAAAGCTGCTGATAAATGTTCTTCTGCTCGGCAAACTTACCGCTGGTTTTATCCAGTAGCTCTTCCTGATGGCTCACCAGATCGATGTTGCTGCCACAACGTCCTGCAATGGGTTTCACCGCATAACCGGTTTGTGCCAGCTCTTCATTAACAGTGAAATCGGTATCAAGCAGATAGCGGTGGTGCGGGAAAAGCTGCCAGAGGATTGGCAATATCGCTTTGTTGCCTGGGATCACCGTCCACAGAGGTTCGAAGACCAGCACTTCCGGGCGCAGCAACACGTCGATTAAACGCACTTCCTGATTCGTATGCCCGGTACGAATTGGTACCGCGGCGTACTCCGTTTCGCTGACCTCTCGCACCTGCTCAATCGCGGTTTCCCACGCCCAGGTTTTCCAGACACAGTTCACCAGGCGGCCGTCACCGTCAATCAGTTGACCGGCATCATCCCAACGTAGCTCATCGAGGCCACGCAGAATTTTGCTGTCAAACCCGGCCTGACGCAGCGCCTGCTGCATAAACTGCGCGTGATAGTTTTCTTCGATATCCTTATCCTGCATGATGTGGACAAACGGACGTGCGCGGCTGTGCTTCCAGGCACCCGCCAGTTCGTTGATCAACCCTTCAGCCGGGTTGTGTCCCTGCCCTGTGTAGCCCCGCTCAGCCCATCTTTCGAGAATCAAGCCAGCTTCGGTATGGCACGAGGCGGAATCGGCGTTGTACTCATACACCTTCAGTCCACGTTCATCCATACAGAAATCCATACGACCCGTAATCATATGATGCCGACGACGCTGCCAGGAAAGGCGCAAGCGCGGCCAGAGGATTTTCGGAATATCGAACAGTGCCAGCAAGTTATCGTCTTTCAGCACCTTGTCGGTCGCGTGCAAGTACATCAGGTGCAGCTCGTTAGTGGCTTTGATCAGCTCCTGCTCGGCACTTTCGGTAATGGTGAAGTACTGATGCGGATCCTGATTAATCACATGCCCATTCGCCAGCACGTAGGCTTTTTGCAGCGGATCCTGTTCATCCAGCCATTTACCGTCAAACTGCCCGTTATCTTCCAGTCGCGCGCCGCCAATTTTCAGTGAGTCACTGGCGATCTCCGGCTGCGGCAGGCTGTAACGAGTATCCTCGGTCTGGATCATCCAGCCAAGGATGGTGGTGTCGTCAAAGGTATCCCGCAGAGTGTAGCAACCGTTTTCAACCACCATCTCCAGCTCGCGGGTCCACTGCTGTCCGGGAGGCAGCGGCGTATGGAGCACGTTCTGTTCGGCAATACGGATTTTGTTTTCCAGCAACTGGGTAACGACCGCCACATGCCCGGTATCTTTAAATTCGCCGCCTTTTTGCCAGATAAGCAACGCGCCTGCTACCGGTGCGCGGGGTGAACCATTGGGAAATGCCTGTAACGGCAGGATATTGTCGTTCACCACTTCGCGCAGGAAGCGTAAGGAGAAGATCTCCCAGGCCATGCCTACATCAGTGAAGACCACACCATAGTTAAGGAAGAGAAAGCGGCGTGCGAACTCTACGCACTGCCATTTGTGGCCCATGTATTCGTCGTCGATATAGCTGCGAAATGCCGCATCATCGTCGTAGTCCCGCGGGTCGAGGGAGCTGTAATCTGAAGAGTAGATTGCTACGCCACCTGGGGCGTAGCCCAATAATGTCCCGAATGGGGCATCCTGACTGGTCGTTCCTTTGCTCATGCACCTTACCTCAAAACAATACAGCCTGAGCAGGTTGGCGTGAATTTTTCGCTCTGATTACCTGCTCTGCGACACTAACCGGACAGAGGTCGACATCATCATACACCTCAACGCAGCGGCTGGCGCTCAGAGGCGAAAAATTCACAACAGGAACTACACTTGAGTAAGGATTACCGGCACGCTTTTATAGGCCGGAGTCAAACTTTGTGTATCCACCGCGTCCAACGAGAGCAGGACATTCGCTTCAGGCAGATACGCGCCAATTGAGCCCGCCGCCATGTTGTAAATTACCACCGTTAAGCCGTACATGATGCGATCCGCGCAGGGCTGACCGTTGTCGTCCAGCGCCTGAACGTTGACCACATCACCCTGACTCAGACCGCGGCTCATCGCTTCTTCGGCGCTTAAAAACACCACATCCCGACGACCAGTAATGCCACGATAGCGATCGTTCATACCATAAATCGTGGTGTTGTACTGATCGTGGCTGCGAAGCGTCGCCAGTATCAGCGTATCGGCAGGCTGATTTTCCCGCTCTACCGCCCGCTGATGGCTGACGATAAAGTTGGCTTTGCCATTCTCCGTTCGCCATTCACGGCGCGAAGCAGGCGTATCCATACGAAATCCGCCCGGCTCGGCAATACGTGCGTTGTAATCGTGGAACGCCGGGATCACGGCTTCAATGACGTCACGGATCAACCCGTAGTCCCCGGTTAACGCTTCCCAGTTGATCGGCGAAAGCGGCAGCGTTGCGCGCGCCATGCCTGCCACAATCGCAGGCTCGGATTTTAGCCAGCGGGAAGCCGGCTTCAGCGCGCCACAGGACGCGTGGACCATCGACATCGAGTCTTCGACGGTCACAGACTGAATGCCCGTAGCTTGCAGATCGCGCTCGGTTCTACCCAACGCGGGGAGCAAATAGTTGTGTTTTGCCAGCAGCAGGTGCGATCTGTTCAGTTTGGTCGCCACATGGACCTGCAGATCCAGATTTTTCATCGCCGCAAAGGTACGCTGCGGCTGGGGCATCGCCACCGCCAGATTGCCACCCATGCAGATGAGTGCTTTTGCATCGCCCCGCTCGATGGCCCGAATACTCTCCACGCTGGAACGACCATGTTTGCGCGGAACACGGATAGAAAAATACGTCTCAAGGCGTTGCAGGAAATCTTCGGACGCCGCTTCGTTGATCCCCACAGAACGATCGCCCTGCACATTAGAATGACCGCGCAACGGGCAGATCCCCGCCCCAGGCTTACCTATATTGCCTTTCAGCAGCAGCAGGTTTACCAGTTGCTGGACGTTCTCAGTGCCGTTTTTATGCTGGGTGATGCCCAGGCCGTAACAAACAATCGTGGCGCGGGATTTACTGTAGCTGTGCGCCAGATCTTCCATCTGACTGCGCGTCAGACCCGAGTCCTGTTCCAGCTCCGCCCAGCTACGCTGGCGTAAGTCATCATACAACGCGGCATATCCAGCGGTATGCTCTTCGATAAACGCATGATCGAGCGTCGGCTGCTGATCCAATAAGATCCGCGCTTCGTCCATTTCGATTAGCGCTTTCATGATGCCTTTGAGCAGCGAAGCGTCACCGCCCATTTTTACCTGGTAGTAGTCGTTGCTCAGCGCCGTCGCCTGACCGGTGAACATCTCTTTCGCGCTTTGCGGGAAGCTAAAGCGCTCAAGCCCCCTTTCGTTCAGCGGATTAATGGAGATAATTTTAGCCCCGCGTTTGGCAACGTCGCGTAAGGTGGTCAGCATGCGCGGATGGTTAGTGCCAGGGTTATGCCCGATACAAATCACCAGATCGCAGTGGTCAAAGTCCTCAAGTTCAACGGTTCCTTTTCCAAGGCCAATGGCCGGCGTTAACCCTGCGCTGGTCGGTCCGTGGCACATGTTTGAGCAATCAGGGAAGTTGCTGCTGCCATATTCGCGGGCAAACAGCTGATACAGGAACGCTGCTTCATTTGACGTTCTGCCGGAGGTGTAAAACTCAACCTGTTGTGCTGAATCATAGCTGCGCAGACGCTCGCCGATCTCCTGGAAGGCGATATCCCAATCCACCGCCTGCCAGGTATCTGATGCGGCATCGTATTTCATTGGATGCGTCAAACGACCGATATTTTCCAGTTCATAATCGCTGTAATGCCAGAGTGTGGAAACCGGGTTACGACTGAAAAATTCCGGTGACGCTTTCTTGTTGGTAGTCTCCCAGGAGACCGCCTTAACGCCATTTTCGCACAGCTCCATCGGTGCCCGATGGCCAGGGTCCGGCCATGCACAGCCCGGACAGTCGAATCCTTTCACCTGGTTCATTTTAAACATCGCGATAATGTCGCGGGCGACAGCCTTTTGCGAAAACAGCGAAGCAGTGACGGCTTTTACCGCGCCCCACCCACCCGCCGGGCCCTGATAACCGCTTACTCCTGGAACACCCTTTTTCATTATTACTGCTTATTCACCGCCAATTTTTGATGGCGAATACGGTAGCAATTTCCGTGCAACAATGATTTCCTCTTCATGGAGTACGGGCCAGGTACAATGAACGGGTTAGATTTATCTTCCCCTTTCAGCACAAAACGGCATAAAGTCCCAATCTGTTAAATTCAGTTCTACCTGGCTGCTACACTGCATCAAACAACCACTCAGAAGGCAGGTCACTATGTCAGACAATACCTATCAGCCCGCGAAAGTCTGGACGTGGGAAAAATCGAACGGCGGCGCATTCGCCAATATCAACCGCCCTGTTTCCGGCGCTACACACGAGAAAACGCTGCCGGTTGGCAAGCATCCGCTGCAGCTCTATTCGCTGGGTACGCCAAACGGGCAGAAAGTGACGATTATGCTGGAGGAGTTGCTGGCGCAGGGCGTGAAGGGCGCGGAATACGATGCCTGGATTATCCGCATCGGCGATGGAGATCAGTTTTCCAGCGGCTTTGTTGAGGTGAATCCGAACTCGAAGATCCCGGCACTGCGTGACCACTCGCAAAACCCACCGGTTCGCGTATTTGAATCTGGCGCAATCCTACTCTATCTGGCGGAAAAATATGGTTATTTCTTGCCGCAGGATTTGGCAAAACGTACTGAAACGCTAAACTGGTTGTTCTGGTTACAGGGTGCTGCCCCGTTCCTTGGCGGTGGCTTTGGTCACTTCTATAATTATGCGCCGGTTAAAATTGAATACGCGATTAATCGCTTCACCATGGAAGCCAAGCGCTTACTTGACGTGTTGGATAAACAGTTAGCGCAGCATCAGTTTGTCGCCGGAGATGAATACACCATTGCCGATATGGCAGTCTGGCCGTGGTTTGGCAATGTGGTTCTGGGTAACGTGTACGACGCGGCAGAGTTCCTTGATGCAGGAAGCTACAAGCACGTGCAGCGCTGGGCAAAAGAGATTGCGTCGCGTCCGGCGGTTAAGCGTGGTCGTATTGTGAACCGTACCAACGGACCGCTGAACGAGCAGCTTCATGAACGCCATGACGCCAGCGACTTCGATACCAATACCGAAGATAAGCGCCAGGCTTAAAATGCCTGATGGCGACGCCGGGGCGTCTTATCAGGCCTACAAAGATGTCATGCCGTAGGTCGGATAAGGCGTTTGCGCCGCCATCCGGCATAAAATCACGCGCTGGTGACGTCGTACTCCATACGGCGAAGTGCGTCTAACGTGGCTTTAGCTTCATCTTCATCAATGATGCTCATGGCGAACCCTACGTGCACCAGCACCCATTGCCCGACCAGCTCAGCCGTATCACCTTCACAAATCAGGGCAATATTGACATCACGTTTGATGCCGCACACTTCAACCTGCGCAAGCTGGTGAATATCTTCACCAACGGCCAGAACCTGACCAGGGACTCCAATACACATATCTGACTCCGCCCCATAGCAACCTATGGGTTATTCGACTTCAATACTTTTCACTTTCAGTGAATCGCCCGCATCAACTCGCAGACGATCCCCCTGACAATGTGGACACTGCGCATCATGCTGGGTGATTTCCACAACCTGACTGCAATCCCAGCACCATGCCTGGGCTGGCTTGTAATCAATATGCAGCTCACACCCTTGCGCCAGCGTCCCCTGACAGACGATGTCGAAACTGAAACGCACGGCGCTCTCTTCAACGCAGGAGAGCGCCCCAATTTCCAGCCAAACGCCGGTTACACGTTTGACACCGTGCTGCTCTGCCTGCTGTTGAACAATCTCAACCGCGCTCTGACAAAGGGACAGCTCATGCATTTTCGCAGTTCCGACGACCCAGCAGCAGCGCGCGGCGATTGAGCTGCGGCGCATTTGGATCGCTCACCGGCAGCGATAACAGCATTCGCGCACAATCGTCAGTCAGGCGCACACCTTCTTGCGCAGACATGCTGTGCGAAAGCGGCGACATCAGTGAACAGGAAAGGTATTGTGATACGCCCTCCAGTTCACCAACGGTAAAGGTCATCTCGCCATACGGCAGACGCAGCCCGATTTTTTCGCTGACTTTACGTACCGGCCAGACCTGGTCTGGTCCAGGGAAAATCAGTGCGCTGAGCATCCAGGGTGTGATAACACACCCCGTCCACTGCCCTTCAAACAGCGTAAAATCAGAGACATATACCGGCATATTCGGATGCAAGAAAGAGAGATCGTGCATCGAACGCCGGGCAACCTCTTCAAACGCTGCCTGAATCTGCATCTTCGGGGCCGTCTGAAAACCGACAAACTCCTCAGACATGAGCCGCCTCCCGAGGGATCGCTTCAACACCTGATTCGCGAAGCGCAGCAAGAACCTGCTCAAGCGCAGGTTCAATCATCGCTTCGACCGTTGGCGTTAGCCCGATATGCGGCTCCAGTGATTCCGGAATAATGCCGACTAACGTCAGCTTTTTCGGAAACTCTCCGGTGAAACGCAGGGCCGACAAAACGTCGGCCAGGCCAAGCTGGTGCGGTGAGATTTTGTTGGTAAACAGCGCCGGGATCTCTTCATCCCGCAGGACCATCATCGTTCCTGGCGTGTTTTTCTTCGACACAATGGCGTCAGCAATGATCAGATGATCTCTGTTCGCCATATCGCCGAGAAGCTCCATCCCAGCCGTACCACCGTCCAGAACATCAACAAAGTCTGGCAGGATGTACCGTTGCTCTAATGCCTCAACGATACGTACTCCGATGGCTTCGTCGGTCAGCAAAATATTGCCGACCCCTAAGACTAATATCCGCATTACAGAACCTTAACTGAGACCACTTCGTTCCCGTCAACGTCCACCACATGCACCGCACATGACATACAAGGATCGAAGGAGTGAATGGTACGAACCACTTCCAGCGGTTTGTTTGGATCGGCAATCGGCGTACCTACCAGCGAGCGCTCATACGGTCCCACTTCATCATTAAAGTTACGTGGGCCAGAGTTCCAGGTTGACGGTACAACCGCCTGGTAGTTGCTGATAATGCCATCTTTAATGACCATCCAGTGAGACAGCATACCGCGCGGCGCTTCGAGGAAACCAACACCTTTGAATTCGCCCGTTGCCGGAATATCCGGTTTCACGAAGGTGGTATGGTCGCCTTTACCGATGTTCACGATCAGCGCGTTGTACTGATCCTGCAGAACGTTCTGCAGTTCACAGCAGTGAACGGTACGGCCAATAATACGACCCAGCGTAGAGTGCAGTTGAGACACTTCGATAGTTTTACCGGTCAGCTTGGTGTAAATCGCGATGATTTCATTCAGCTTGGCATGAGTAGACTCGCGTTTGGCCGCCAGTTTACACAGCATGTTGGCCAGCGGACCCACTTCAACCGTTTTACCGTAGAAGGTCGGTGCTTTAACCCAGGAGTACTTGCCGTCATCTGACCAACCGGTGTAATCAGGAACCGTTGTACCTTCCCACGGAGCCTGCGGCGCTTCGTCTTTGTACCACGCGTGTTTCGCGCTCTCCTGAATCCCTTTGATCAGGTACTCATCGGAGTGAGAGGTGATCGGACGATAGGTCGACAGATCTTCATTAGTAATGTAACCACCCGGGAACAGGAAGCTGCCGTTTTTACCGTCAGTCGGGAATTCCGGCGCGCTCAGGTAGTTAACCGCGCCCTGACCACGTTCCAGCCATTCAGGGTAGAACGCAGCAATGACCGCGGTATCAACCTTGTAAACCTGCTCAACGAAGTCGCTCAGCTTATCAATGAATGACTTGATGTACATCAGACGCTCAAGGTTCAGCACGCCAAGACCGTCGAGGTTAATCGGGTTAGCAACCCCACCTACAGCCAGGTTCTGGATGTGCGGCGTTTTACCGCCCAACAGCGCCACAACGCGGTTGGCATCACGCTGGCATTCCAGCGCCTGCAGATAGTGAGCGACCGCAATCAGGTTCACTTCCGGCGGCAGCTGCATTGCCGGGTGACCCCAGCAACCGTTAGCAAAAATGCCTAACTGACCGCTGGCAACAAGATCTTTGATCTTGTTCTGAACCTTGGTGAACTCTTCTGCGCTGTTCAGGTGCCAGGAGGACACGCCGTTCAGCATGGCAGATGCTTTCGCTGGGTCAGCTTTCAGGGCAGAGGTGATATCCACCCAGTCCAGCGCAGACAGCTGATAGAAGTGAACAATATGGTCGTGCGTGGTGTGCGCGGCCAGAATGATGTTACGGATATACTGTGCGTTCACCGGAACATCAATATTCAGCGCACTTTCTGCTGCACGAACGGAAGAGATAGCGTGAGTGGTCGTACAAACGCCACAGATACGCTGCACAATCATCCAGGCATCGCGCGGATCGCGGTTTTTCACGATCTCTTCCATGCCGCGCCACATGGTACCGGAAGCCCATGCTTTAGATACCACGCCATTTTCGATTTCGCAGTCGATGCGTAAATGACCCTCAATACGGGTTACCGGATCAATAGTAATTCTCTGGCTCATGCTTTGCTCGCCTCATGACGATTTTGATCGTTTTGTTTTAAAGGAGGAAGTATCGGCAGTAGACGAATGAGTACGATGTATGCACAAATCTCAATAGCCACAAAACCAATAGAAATCAACAGTTCTTCCCAGGTCGGGAAGTAGTGGTAGCCACCACCAGGATTGAACGCCACCAGCGAATAGGACAGACGCCATGTTGCACAACCCAGCAATGCGCTCAGCGCAGACAGATACAGCATGCGCGAATCATTACGCAGCTTAGTGACGCGCAGCACCACCAGCGGGAAGACCATCAGCACGACCTCAAGCCAGAACATGGCTGAGTAGAAATCGCCTGCAAACGCATACGACAGCTTGTCGCGATAGATCAGTTCGCCAAAGCGCAGAATCACGAAAATCGCCAGCAGCACGCTGATGGTGTTCGTCAGCTTGATGAACAAACTTTTCTCGTCCGGACCGTTACCTTTCAGACCCGCTTGTACCAGTGAGCCTTCAAAGATGACGATCGAGAAGCCCATAATAAAGGCGGTTAATACCGAGAAAAGCGGCAACATTTCATAAGCTTGCCAAAGCGGATGCACCTTATAACCCGCAGAAATCATCAATGAACCCATTGAAGACTGGTGCATGGTTGGCAGCAGCGCGCCGAGGGCAATAACAAAGAACATCACTTTATTCAAACGCTTGAGAGAAACTTTCCACCCCAGACGTTCAAACAGAGCCGGAGCAAATTCCAGCGCCATGATGCCGATATAGATGGTCATACAGACCGCCGTTTCGAACAGTACCGAATTCACGTTGAAGTGACCCGGAATGTAGAAATACGGCAGGTTCCAGTAACGACCGACGTCGATGGTGATTGACAGACCACCCAGCGAGTAGCCAAACAGGCTCGCCAACAGCGCCGGACGTACCAGCGGATGGTATTGTCCTCTGTTGAAAACATACACCGCCCACGCCAGCGCCCAACCGCCGCACGCAAAGCCAGTACCAATCAACAGGTCAAACGCGATCCATACACCCCATGGGAAACCGCCGTTCAGATCGGAGACTGAGCCCAATCCGAAGACCAGACGTTTCACGATCAGGAGCATACACAGGACGATAAGCGGCCCAAAAATAATGACCGGTTTGCTGATTATTTTTCCGCCCAGCGGTTTAGGATCATGACTCATGATCGTCTCCTCCATCGTGATGGTCGTTTTTCGTGTTACGACGAACCAGCACGGTTAAGCCCGCCAGCGCAGCCAGGGGTAATATCATGCCCTTGTACAGGGAATGTTGAACATGTTCGGAACGCGCACCAGTTGAAAGATCATCCAGCTTCGGCAGATCCAAATCCTCGTAAGGAACACCCGTCAGCACCATAACCTGTGTACCACCACCTTCTTTCTCACCGTACAGGTGTGGGTAGTACTTCGGTACCGTATGCAGATAGGTATCGCCTGCTTTCACCGTTTGACGCGGATAGTGGTATTCGCTGCCAGGCTTCAGCGCGAGACGTTTTTTCGCCTCAGCCATCAACTCTTCACGGGTACCAAAAATCACCGCACCGGCTGGGCACACTTCAACACAACCCGGCAAACCGCCTTTGTCCAGACGCTCAACGCCTTTCTGGTTACACAGTTCACATTTGTGAAGCGCACCAAACGGGTTGTTGTAGTCGTACTTAGGCACGTTGTACGGGCAGGCGACCATGCAGTAACGACAGCCCGTGCAGACGTCTTTGTCATAATGGACGATGCCGGTTTTCGGATCTTTCTTCAGCGCGGAGACCGGGCAAACGGAAACGCAGTTCGGATCAACACAGTGCATGCACTGTTTCTTGATGTATGCGTAGCCATTTTCTTCCTGGTCTTTGTTCACGCCTGTTCCGCTACGCCACACCTGGATGATGTTATTGGTATACGGAGACAGTTTGTCGTTGTTCGACCAGGTTTGCTCGCCTTCCGGGTTACGGGCCGGGAAGTTGATATCCTGACACTTGGTGACACAGGCCTGGCAGCCTACGCACAGCGTCGAGTCATAGAGCATCCCAAGAGAACCCGGGATCGGCGGACGGTTTTCTGCAGCCGCATGACTGATGGACGGCGCTGCGCCCAACAGCAATGCCCCGCTGGAGGCTGCTTTAATAAAGTTACGTCTGTTCACGGTTATTCTCCCCGTGAGTCAGCGTTATCTTTCTTTTGCTGACGCCCCAGTTCACGTACCGCCATCACGCTGACGCCGGCAACCAGTCCTACTACGCCACCCAGCAGTCCAATCGCTCCGGCAGATACATTACCGCCTTCTTTCATATTGACGTCAGGCTTCTCGGAACGCGGCGTTTGGTTTTCCACATGAGCAAGCTGGTGAATACCTTTATGGAAACCGACGCCTTCTTCGTTGCAGCCGTAGCAAGGGTGACCAATAGCCACCGGCCACACGCCGCCAACGTCGCAGAATTGCAGCGTTGAACAGTTGCCGTAGGTTTCTGGCCCTTTACAGCCCAGATGGTAGAGGCACCAACCTTCACGGTGGCCTTCATCGCCAAACTCTTTCGCAAAACGACCAGCATCGAAGTGCGGGCGACGTTCGCAGTGCTCGTGAATCAAACGGCCATAGGCGAATGTCGGACGGTTTTTGGTATCCAGCTTCGGCGGCTTACCGTAAGTGATGATATGGGCGACCGTTGCGAGGAAGTTATGCGGGTTCGGCGGACAGCCGGGGATGTTGATGATGGTTTTGCCTGGCAGAACTTCTTGCAGGCCGACGGCACCCGTTGGGTTAACGCCAGCGGCAGCAACACCACCCCACGCGGCGCAAGAGCCGATGGCAATGATAGCGGCTGCGCCCTCTGCGGCCCGGCGGATGTGATCCACGATCGGCTCACCGGCAACCATGCAGTAAATACCATTATCTTTCAGTGGGATAGATCCATCTACTACCAGAACATATTGCCCTTTGTACTTCTCCAGAGCGTTATGTTTGTTCTCTTCAACCTGATGGCCGAAGGCGGCAGAGAGCACCTCATGGTATTCCAGAGAGATTGTCTCCAGAACGAGGTTTTCCACTGTAGGGTGTGTCGCGCGAAGCAGCGATTCAGTACAACCCGTACACTCCTGGGCACCAATCCAGATAACCGGTGGGCGCTGAGGACGAGAAACTGATTCGGCCATTTCTGCGGCGGCTTTGCTACTGAGCCCCATGGTAGCGGCCAGTGCTGCACAAAGCTTCATGAAATCACGGCGATTAATGCCGCTCGAATTGATGAGAGAGTTATCTCCAGTCATTTTATAGTTATTCCGTTGCGAAGACCTGGCTTTTATTTTGCACCATTCGCATGTTGCATATTGCGATCGGCGCGCCATTACCACACTTTTTATATGGTTATGTGCATTATAATACTTCGACGGAGCAACAAAACGAAGGCGTAGGTCAATAGTGTAATTAATTAAAGCAAGATAATACCCCTTTCGGATCAAGCTTCGAGTCGATAGCCAGCCATGAAAAAACGAATTGTTGTACTGGATTGATTCTCTCTAAAGAAATCCATAACCATCTCTTTATCCAGTCCATAGCGACGCGTGAGGATGCCCGCTTCCCACGCGCTAAGCTGTCGATCGCCCGTTTTTTCAAACATGCGATGTGAAAATCCCAACACAAAACCACGCTTATAATCCGCACAAAAATTCGCCACTGAGCGTGCGCTGTCCGCACTTGAGGCGTTTAATCCGGCCATCAGGCCTTTTCCAAAATGGTTGTCCATGCATAACCTCCAATCGCTATATAATAAATTATATAGCGATTTTTTGAGCAAAGACCAGAGGTATCACGAACTTTTTATGCCAGCTTAAAAGGACACCCATTCATCCGTTTTAGCTGCCGCAGACGTTTTGCTGTCTGCTGAAGGGGAAGCAGTATTAGCAGCGGCGTATTGCACATCATTCGCTGAGAGGCGGAACTGTTGCACCGAGCGTTGCAGTTCCTCTGTTTGTCTTTCCAACGCCACGGCAGCGGCGGAGACTTGCTCTACCAATGCAGCGTTCTGTTGCGTTACGCTGTCCATCTGCGTGATCGCCACGCTCACCTGCGAGATGCCCTTATTCTGTTCTTCCGAGGCTGAGGCAATTTGCTTCATGATGACCGTCACTTCGGTGGCGCCGCGCAGAATTGCCTCCATGGTTAATCCCGTTTCTTTAACCAGACGAGCCCCCTGGTCGACACGACGGGATGACTCGCCAATTAGCGTCTCAATCTCTTTCGCCGCTCCGGCGCTGCGACTGGCAAGGTTGCGTACTTCACCGGCAACGACGGCAAAACCGCGCCCCTGCTCGCCTGCCCTGGCAGCTTCAACTGCGGCGTTCAGCGCCAGAATATTGGTCTGGAAAGCAATACTATTAATAACTGACGTGATTTCCGCGATCTGTTTAGAGCTGGCGGCAATACCATCCATCGTCTCAACCACTTCTGAAACCAGCGTGCTCCCTTTACCTGCCGTTTCTGTGGCCGTATCGGCAAGCTGGCTGGCTTCACGCGCATTTTCAGCGTTCAGTTTTACCGTTGCGGTCAGTTGCTCCATGCTGGCAGCGGTCTCTTCCAGCGCCGCGGCCTGCTCTTCAGTACGTGAGGAGAGATCGTTATTACCGGTGGAAATTTCCGTCGCCCCTCGCCAGATGTTGTCACTACCTGAACGGATGGTACTGACGGCTTCGCGCAGGCTGTCCTGCATCGCGCACAGTAACGGCACCAGTTGACCCACACAGTTACGACCAAAATCTTCAATGGGATGGCTGAGATCGCCCTGCGCAATCTGCTGGAACTGCTGACGGATGCGTCCCAGAGGTTTCACCATCATGGCGACGAGGTAACGGTCGGTAAAGAACAGTAGGGCAATACCGAGGATAACAGCAGTAATAATTAAAGTTCGGATGATAGACGTTTTGCCATCGACCATCACGCGGGTGGTATCAAGCCGCTCTCCTGCCGTGGCGTTAAAACGCTCGGCACTGGCGCCAAATTCACGGCTCAACGCTGGCGTAACGGTACTGGCATGTTCCGCAAAGGCCGTGAGCGTGCCCTGCTTTGCCAACTGCATTTGCGGGATCACGCCATTGTCCAGCAGCGCCTGCCACTTCGTCAGTACCGCCGCGGCAACTTCCGGATCCATGGGGCCTGGAGACAATGTTTTCATCTCCTGGAGTTTTTTACTCATATTCTCCAGGGACTGCTGCGCCGGCGCAAAATCAGGCGTTCCGCCGCTCATTTTGACATCCATGGCGCGACTTAAGCGCGTTACGAAGCGAAAGTACTGATCGTTACCCTGACTGAGAACCGTCATCTGATGGACAAGATGGCGGTCAATATCATTGCCTTCAGATATTTTTGATAACGAATGAAGACTGAATAAACCCACGCCCGACCAGAGCAGGCAGAAAAGTCCCAGTATTGCCAACATGACAATACGAATAGTTAAGTTTTTCAGCAAACGCATAATAATTTCCTTGCCGTTGATGAGGAATTCGCCATCAGGCGATACTTATCCTTGTTATCGGCAGGCAGTAGAGAAGATATAATGCGTTCTTTATTTTTTTACTTTCTTAAGTACATCCACTATCTCTCCACCCTATATCAATATGAATGCTAATGAAATTAGGTAGCATTATTATTCAGGTAATTAATTAAAAGCATTAAATAATCTATTGTTTTCTATCGCAAATATTTATCAAACCACGCAAGGGTACGTTCCCAGGCTAATTCAGCGGTAGCTTTATCATAACGAGGGGTAGAATCATTGTGAAAGCCATGATTAACACCGGGGTAGATATATGCTTCATAGACTTTCTTATTCGCCTTTAGCGCCGCTTCATATGCAGGCCATCCCTCATTAATTCGGGTATCTAATTGCGCATAGTGCAGTAATAAAGGCGCGCTTATTTTAGGGACATCTGATGCAGGAACCTGACGCCCATAAAAAGGCACCGCGCAGGCCAGTTCAGGGAAAGCCACAGCTGCGGCATTCGACACACCACCACCATAGCAAAATCCGGTGATACCTACCTTTCCCGTCGTCCCTGAATAATGCTGCATAAATTCAATGGCGGCAAAAAAGTCGTTCATTAACTTTACGGGGTCAACCTGCTGCTGCAATTCCCGACCTTTATCATCATTGCCTGGGTATCCCCCTACCGAACTTAACCCATCAGGCGCGAGTGCCATAAAGCCCGCCTTCGCCACCCGTCGCGCCACATCTTCAATATACGGATTCAGCCCACGATTCTCATGCACTACCACCACCGCCGGAACTTTCCGCGTCACCTTCGTTGGTTTAACCAAATACCCCCGCACGTCACCATGACCTTCAGGCGAGGGATAGGTAATATATTCCGCCAGAATATCGGGATCGGTAAATTCTACCTGCGTTGCGAGAGCGTAGTTGGGTTTCAATAAATTGAATAAGGCCAATGCCGTCATGCCACCCACTGCATATTTCGCTGCCATATTGAGAAACTCGCGTTTCGTTATTTTGCCATGAGCGTAATAGTCATAGTAATCGAGCAGTTCTTGCGGAAAATCTTTGGCAGTCAAACGCGGCATCGTCGCACTCCTGATTGATGTTTTTTTAAGCAAAGCACAGTGACCTGTTTTTGCCCAGTTTTTCATCTCAGTGTGACCTGGTGAACGGGATATTCACCGTGAACCCGCTAGAATAGAAACGTTGTTTCGAAATTCACCTGCACTAAGGAGATCTCATGGCCTGGTTTGCCAATCCTGAACGTTACGAACAGATGCTCTATCGCTACTGTGGGCGCAGCGGTTTGCGCTTACCCGCTCTATCGCTGGGTTTATGGCACAGTTTTGGGCACGTTCAGGCGCTGGATTCACAGCGAGCCCTGTTGCGTAAAGCATTTGATTTAGGCATCACGCATTTTGATTTAGCCAATAACTATGGGCCGCCACCAGGCAGCGCAGAAGAGAATTTTGGCCGATTACTGCGCGAGGATTTTGCACACTATCGCGATGAACTGATTATCTCCACCAAGGCAGGCTATGACATGTGGCCAGGGCCATACGGTTCTGGCGGTTCGCGCAAATACCTGCTCGCCAGCCTCGATCAGAGCCTGAAACGCATGGGCCTCGACTATGTCGATATCTTCTACTCGCACCGCGTCGACGAAAATACGCCAATGGAAGAGACCGCCTCAGCCCTGGCCCACGCCGTACAGAGCGGCAAAGCGCTGTATGTCGGCATCTCATCCTATTCGCCAGAGCGTACGCAGAAAATGGCCGAGCTGATGCGGGAATGGAAAATTCCCCTGCTGATCCACCAACCGTCTTACAACCTGCTTAACCGCTGGGTAAACAGCAGCGGCCTGCTGGATACGCTGGAATCCAATGGCATGGGCTGCATCGCCTTTACGCCACTGGCTCAGGGACTGCTGACGGGGAAATACCTCAACGGCATTCCGGAAGGTTCACGCATGCAGCGTGAAGGGAAAAAAGTTCGTGGGCTGACGGAAAATATGCTGACGGAAGAAAATCTTAACAGCCTGCGGTTGCTCAATGAGATGGCGCAACAGCGTGGACAGTCGATGGCACAAATGGCCTTAAGCTGGCTGCTAAAAGACAACCGGGTGACTTCGGTATTAATTGGCGCCAGTCGACCGGAGCAACTGGAGGAAAACGTTCAGGCGTTGGCGAATCTGACGTTCAGCACCGAAGAACTGGCGCAGATCGATAAGCACGTCGCGGACGGTAAGCTGAACCTGTGGCAGGCCTCATCTGACAAATAGCCGTATGTAACATCGTGCCGGGTGGCAGCGTAAGCCTCCCCGGCACGTAATACGGGCCAGCCAGTCCCTCACACCTCTTCCGCTTTGATCTCCGGGCGTTGATACTCCGGCCACACCAGCGCGACAAGCGCGGGATAAGCCTCCAGACTGAACTCCCTGAAACACTGACGCAGGTTGAGCACGTCCAGGTCGGCATGCGGGACCTTCTCACCGCTCAAACAGCGCTTTTTAATATTGTCGTAATATTTATACACCGCAGAGTTGAGATCGCTACAACGCCGCTGCGCATCAAATAATCCAGGTGTCTCATTCAACTCCACCATTGTCATCCGCTTGATCGTGGAGTGGATAAAATCGATATATTCGTGATTAACGCGCCAATACCAGACCGGCGTAATCGAATTCATCAATACCGAGAAATGGTCCTCGCCTTCTTCTTTACTCAGCATTTCCGGCTGGTTTTCAGAGTGCCCATTTTCGGCATGTCGGTTTTTATTTGCACTGCGCATTAACAAAAGTACCCCGCAGGTCAGCAATAGCAGGGTAATAACAGAATAAAATATACTGTTCATATACTGGCTCCATTTTTTTTGATTTTAAAATTACGCCATGCTATTGTCAACGCGGCCTGGTTTATTTAAAACAACATATCATTGGCATCAAAGGATATTTCAACATGCTTCCCGAGCATCTTGTTCCCTCGCACTTTCACTTATCCAGCCCCGCTACCAATACCAATCCCGTAGATAATAGTGAAAATTTGACTCAGGGAAAGAGAACATTAAGCGATTACGAATCCGATATTTTGATTAGCTCAACGGCTACCGGTCAGTCACGAAATATGCTATTTGAAGAGTGCGACCGTCATTTAAAAGAGCGTCTGTTTCGTGCAGCAAAAATTGAGTCATTCTCTCGCCTGCTCAATTCACTACAAGCAGAAGGCGATATTAACGCACAAGAATTAAGTAAAATTTTGACTCAAAAAACAGCCATCATAAATGAACAGGGCAACAAAATTTGGCTTAATTTAATTACGCGTGAAACCAGCGACCCTATTTTTTATTCTCTGGAAAAGAAATAAAATGAAAGATGTTGAGGATAACAATGTTTATTTGGCTTTAGATAACCATAAAAGCGATGAGTTTGTCTTAAAGCAAAATTTAGCCGTGTTGATTGCCAATAAAAACGCGACGCTGGAAAGCGTTGCTCAGGAGATAGTCTCTATTCCCGCTGCACTGGTGCGGATGAAATGGCAAAATCGGCGTGAAATTTACACGCTACAGGCTAAAGAAGAGATCTACGGTGCCGCGATCGAAGCCATTATGGAGCAGCAACCAGAACTGCGGGACAAAATCATGGCCCGACTGGAAAGCACCTACCAGCATATACTCGCACGGGAAACGGCCACCTTACGCCTGACACGAAAGCTGTCTGAAGGGAACTACGAACCCACCAGGATAACCACGGTCGCGTTAGACGAGAACAGATAAGAACAGGTATGCGAGAGAGTTGAATCAGGAGATGCACGCCGGGTAAGGCGGCAACCATTACCCGGCAATGAGGAGGATTACTTCGCTTTCACAGTCTCTTCGCCAACCAGACCAATCTTCAGGAAGCCCGCCTGATGCAGCGTATCCATAACCTTCATCATGGTCTCATAATCAACGGTTTTATCTGCCCGGAAGAAAATGGTGGTGTCTTTCTTCCCATCTGTCAGTGCATTTAACTCGCTAATCATGGTGTCATCCGTCACCTGATTGTTGCCAATAAACATACTTTTATCGGCTTTAACAGACAGGTATACCGGCTTTTCCGGACGCGGCTGCGGCGTGCTGGTGGAGGCAGGAAGATTCACTTTCACATCCACCGTTGCCAACGGTGCGGCCACCATAAAAATGATCAATAAAACCAACATAACGTCGATAAACGGCGTCACGTTGATTTCATGCATTTCACCGTTATCGTCCAGGTTTTCATTAAAGCTCATTGCCATGGAACATTATCCTACACGTAATTTCTGCGCTGCACGTACCGGATGCGCGGATGCGCTTGCGTTCAGGTCCAGATCGCGACTTTGCAGTAACAGCACCTGTGCCGCGACGTCACCCAGCATCGCTTTATAGCTGCCAATCTGACGTGCGAAAATGTTGTAGATAACAACCGCTGGAATTGCTGCGACCAGACCAATTGCGGTCGCTAACAGCGCTTCTGCGATACCCGGCGCAACAACGGCCAGGTTGGTCGTTTGAGTTTGTGCAATCCCGATGAAGCTATTCATGATGCCCCATACGGTACCGAACAGACCGACGAATGGAGAGATAGCCCCGATGGTGGCCAGGTATCCGTTACCACGTCCCATATGACGACCTACCGCCGCCACACGACGCTCCAGACGGAAGCCGGTACGCTCTTTAATGCCTTCGTTATCGTCACTGCCTTCTGACAGTTCCAGCTCGTTTTGCGCTTCGTTAATCAACTGTGCGCCCAGGCTTTTGCCATCGAATCCTGCGGCAATCTCACTTGCCTGATCTAAAGAGCGGGCTTCCGCCAGCAGTTGCTGTTCACGCTTAAGGCGGCGTTTCTGAGTAAAGAACTCAAGGCTCTTACTAAAGAAGATAGCCCAGGTGACCACTGACGCCAAAACCAGCCCAATCATCACGCACTTAACCACGATATCGGCGTGCTGATACATACCCCAGACGGAAAGATCCGTCTGCATCAAATTATTACCCACTCTGTATCTCCAGGACGCAAATCACAAAATCTGAGCGTAATGATATCAAAAAGACGTCGAATTGATAGTCGTTCTCATTACTATTTACATATTGCCGCACCTTTGGTTTCTTTTCCTTGCGCTTACGCAGTAAAAAAGTCACCAGAAGCATTTTGAGATTATTTTCTACTGTATGACCGTTCTGCAGGATGCGTCATCTTTGATTCATGGTAGTTTAGACATCCAGACGTATAAAAACAGGTAAGACAACATGGCAGATAAGCAACTTGAAACCAAGCTCGTTCACGCAGGACGCAGTAAAAAATACACGCTGGGCTCGGTAAATAGCGTGATCCAGCGCGCTTCTTCGCTGGTGTTTGACACCGTGGAGGCCAAAAAGCAGGCCACACACAACCGTGCCAACGGTGCGCTTTTCTATGGACGTCGCGGAACCCTGACGCATTTCTCTCTGCAGGAAGCGATGTGCGAACTGGAAGGCGGCGCGGGTTGCGCCTTGTTCCCTTGCGGTGCGGCTGCCGTTGCCAACACCATCCTCGCTTTTGTGGAGCAAGGCGATCATGTGCTGATGACCAATACCGCCTATGAACCCAGTCAGGATTTCTGCACCAAAATTCTCGGCAAGCTTGGCGTGTCCACCGGCTGGTTCGATCCGCTGATTGGCGCCGATATTGTGAAGCACATGCAGCCGAACACCAAAGTCGTATTTCTGGAGTCGCCCGGCTCTGTCACCATGGAAGTGCATGATGTTCCGGCAATTGTTGCCGCCGTCAGAAGCGTAGCACCTGACGCAATCATCATGATTGATAACACCTGGGCTGCCGGAGTGCTGTTCAAAGCGCTGGATTTTGGCATCGATATTTCTATTCAGGCAGGCACCAAATATCTGATTGGCCATTCCGACGGCATGGTCGGAACGGCGGTATCTAACGCCCGCTGCTGGGATCAACTTCGCGAAAATGCGTATCTGATGGGGCAAATGCTGGACGCCGATACCGCCTATATGACCAGCCGTGGGCTGCGTACGCTGAGTGTACGCCTGCGTCAGCACCATGAAAGCAGCTTAAAGGTCGCCGAGTGGCTGGCCAGCCATCCGCAGGTCGCCCGTGTGAACCACCCGGCACTGCCCGGTAGTAAAGGGCATGAATTCTGGAAGCGTGATTTCACCGGCAGCAGCGGCCTGTTCTCCTTTGTATTGAATAAGAAACTCAATAATGAGGAGCTGGCCGCGTATCTGGATCACTTCAGCCTGTTCAGCATGGCCTACTCCTGGGGCGGTTTTGAGTCGCTGATTCTCGCCAACCAGCCGGAACACATTGCGGCAATCCGTCCGCAAGGCGAGGTTGACTTCAGCGGAACGCTCATCCGTTTACATATTGGTTTAGAGAATGTTGACGATCTGATTGCCGATTTGGCCGCAGGATTTGCCCGAATCGAGTAAAATTGCCACAGATGGACATATATGCAGACACTTCTGGTGGAAAAGTCTGCAATTGTTGCGTCCGGGATCAAGGCATCCCGGGCAATTCAGGAGTACAATCCACATATAAACGCTGTTCCACAGGAAAGTCCATGGTAGTCATTCAAGATATTGTCTCCGCGCTCTGGCAACACGATTTTGCCGCACTGGCGGATCCGCACGTTGTGAGCGTGGTGTACTTCGTCATGTTCGCCACACTGTTTTTAGAAAATGGCCTTCTGCCCGCCTCCTTTTTACCCGGAGACAGCCTGTTATTACTGGCAGGAGCGCTGATCGCTCAGGACGTGATGAGTTTTTTACCTACCATAGCTATTCTGACTGCCGCAGCCAGTCTGGGCTGCTGGCTGAGCTACATTCAGGGACGCTGGCTGGGCAACACGCGCACGGTGAAAGGCTGGCTGGCGCAATTACCTGAAAAATACCATCAACGCGCTACCTGCATGTTTGACCAACACGGGTTGATGGCGCTGCTTGCCGGGCGTTTCCTGGCGTTCGTCCGTACCTTGCTGCCAACGATGGCGGGCATTTCAGGGCTTCCTAACCGTCGGTTCCAGTTTTTTAACTGGCTGAGCGGACTGCTGTGGGTCACCGTCGTTACCAGTTTCGGCTATGCGCTGAGTATGATCCCGTTCGTCAAACGTCATGAAGATCAGGTGATGACCTTTTTAATGATCCTGCCAATTGCCCTGTTAACCGCAGGTCTGTTGGGAACGCTGTTCGTGGTGATTAAAAAAAAATACTGTAGCGCCTGAGTATTAGCCGTATGCCGGAGTCACTCCGGCATTTCATTGATGGCGCACAGCTAGCTTTAAAGCCGACAAGAAATCAACTCCCCTGCATCATACGAATTCTTGCCGCATCTTCCCCCGGCGTTACGCCAAAGAAACGTTTGAACTCCCGACTGAATTGCGATGCGCTCTCATAGCCGACGCGCATTGCAGCCGCACTGGCCTTCATTCCATCGTGGATCATCATCATCCGTGCTTTATGCAGGCGATAGCTCTTCAGATATTGCAGCGGCGAGGTACTGGTCACCGCTTTAAAATTATGATGAAACGCCGATACGCTCATGTTCGCCTCTGCCGCCAGCTGTTCTACATTGAGGTTTTCGGTGTATTTGGTTTCAATCCGCTTGAGTACCCGGCTTATCAAACTGAAATGCGTCTGGCGACTTACCAGCGCAAGTAACGCGCCACCACGCGGCCCGGTCAGCACATGGTAGAGGATTTCGCGAATGATCTGTTTCCCCAGAATACGCGCATCCAGCGGTCGCTCCATCACATCCAGCAGGCGCTCAGCAGCACAGAGAATTTCGTCTGAGAGCGTCGCAGAGTTAATCCCACTGGCAGCCATAGCGGGCTGGAACAGCTCGTCTTCCCCAATGTCCATCAACAGCTCCTGCAATTGCAGGATATCGACATTCAGGTAAATACCGGCCAGAGGAACCTCCGGCGTCGCATACGTTTCACATTCGAAGGGTAAAGGTACGGTTAGCAGCAGGTATTCGTTGGCGTCATAGCGAAATACGCGCTCATTAATGTAACCAATTTTATGTCCCGAAAAGAGAAATATGATGCCTGGCTGATACATGACTGGTGTACGCGCCGCCGGCTCCGTACCGTGTAGCAGGCGGACATCTGGCAGCAGTTCGCTAAGTTTATTTTCATTGTTTTTCAGATGCTTAATTTTATCTGTCAGCAGAAGGCAGATCTCATCACGGTTCATGGGGCACCATTTCATTATCGTTTTTCGACCCTGACATAATGCGCAGATTTATCCGTTTTCTCCAGCAGTCTGTAGAAATGGGCAAGACATCGGCAGAAATGAGCATTGAGAGCAGCGCGGCGGGCGACCACAATGTTCATCATCCGGCAGACACTCTCCTGCCCTCTTTTATTACCCACCAAAGGGAACGAGCAATGAACAACTTTAATCTCCATACCCCAACACGTATTTTGTTTGGTAAAGGCGCGATTGCTGAGCTGCGCGATCAAATTCCTCAGGACGCTCGCGTACTGGTTACTTACGGCGGCGGCAGCGTGAAAAAAACAGGTGTCCTGGCACAAGTTCAGGACGCGCTGAAAGGTCTGGACGTGCTGGAGTTTGGCGGTATCGAGCCAAACCCATCTTATGAAACGCTGATGAACGCGGTAAAAATCGTGCGTGATGAGAAAGTGACGTTTCTGCTGGCAGTAGGCGGCGGTTCCGTGCTGGACGGCACCAAATTCATCGCGGCTGCTGCACAGTACGCTGACGGCATCGATCCATGGCGCATTCTGGAAACCCACGGCAACGACGTAACAAGCGCCATCCCGATGGGCTCCGTATTAACCCTGCCTGCAACCGGCTCTGAATCTAACTCCGGCGCGGTAATTTCGCGTAAAACCACCGGCGATAAACTGGCCTTTATGACCCCATTTGTGCAGCCAGTATTTGCCGTACTGGATCCGGTTTACACCTACACCCTGCCGCCACGTCAGGTTGCAAACGGCGTCGTGGATGCGTTCGTTCATACCGTTGAGCAGTATGTGACTTATCCGGTCGACGGGAAAATTCAGGATCGCTTTGCCGAAGGCATTCTGCTCACACTGGTAGAAGAAGGTCCGAAAGCCTTGCAGGAGCCGGAAAACTACAACGTGCGTGCGAACGTCATGTGGGCGGCAACCCAGGCGCTGAACGGTCTGATTGGCGCAGGGGTACCGCAGGACTGGGCAACGCATATGCTGGGCCATGAGCTGACTGCAATGCACGGTCTGGATCATGCTCAAACACTGGCCATCGTTCTGCCTGCGCTGTGGAATGAAAAACGTGATACCAAGCGTGCCAAACTGCTGCAATACGCAGAGCGTATCTGGAATATCACCGAAGGAAGCGATGACCAGCGCATCGACGCCGCCATTGCCGCAACCCGCGCTTTCTTCGAACAAATGGGCGTACCGACTCGCCTCTCTGACTACGGTCTGGACGGTAGCTCCATCCCGGCGCTGCTGGAAAAACTGCAAGCGCATGGCGGTACGAAACTGGGCGAACATCAGGACATTACGCTTGAGGTCAGCCGTCGGATTTACGAAGCTGCCCGCTAAGGTTTTTTAACCTCCGCCTTTCGTTTTTGGGTATTTATACCAGACTTAAGTCACACCTATGTCACCGGAGTATGTTCCGGTGACAGTCATTAAGGGGAGGAATTATGACCACTCCAACCATTATCAAACTACAGGATGGTAACGTCATGCCGCAACTGGGCCTGGGGGTCTGGAAGGCAAGCAACGAAGAAGTCATCACTGCCATTCATAAAGCGCTGGAAGTGGGGTATCGCTCAATTGATACCGCGGCAGCGTACAAAAACGAAGAAGGTGTCGGCAAAGCAATACGTGACGCAGGCGTGCCACGGGAAGAGTTATTCATTACCACCAAGCTGTGGAATGATGACCAGAAACGCCCCCGGGAAGCCTTGCTCGAAAGCATGGAGAAACTCCAGCTTGATTACCTCGATCTGTACCTGATGCACTGGCCAGTTCCGGCGATCGACCACTACGTTGAAGCGTGGGAAAACATGATCGACCTGCAAAAAGAAGGGCTGATTAAGAGCATCGGCGTGTGCAACTTTCAGATCAACCATCTCCAGCGGCTGATGGATGAAACCGGCGTACCTCCGGTGATTAATCAGATAGAACTTCACCCGCTCATGCAGCAGCGCCAGCTGCACGCCTGGAACGCCACACATAAAATCCAGACCGAATCCTGGAGCCCGCTGGCGCAGGGCGGCAAAGACGTCTTCGATCAAAAGATAATCCGTGACCTCGCAGAGAAATATGGCAAATCACCGGCGCAGATTGTCATCCGCTGGCATCTGGATAGCGGCCTGGTGGTGATTCCGAAATCGGTCACCCCTGCGCGTATCGCAGAAAACTTTAACGTCTGGGACTTCCGCCTGGATAAAGATGAATTAGGCGAAATCGCGAAACTCGATCAGGGCAAGCGTCTGGGGCCAGACCCGGACCAGTTCGGCGGTTAACCCCTTCCCTCCAGCCCGACACTCTCGTCGGGCCTTTACTGATTTGAAATATCAGGAAACAATTCACGCACATATATTGTTGTATTTCTTGCAGTCACTGGAGCAGCATTGCTGCAACATAACCTGTTAATTATCATATAAATATATTTATTTGATGAATATATTCACCATATCCATAGGTGCGTAACCGTGACTGAGAAAAAAGGTAGCGGAGTCAAATGGCTCCCATTAATTCTTATAACATTCATTTCTGCCGGGCTGTGGCAACTTCCCCCTCCATCCGGGTTAAGTGCGCCAGCCTGGCATTCAGCAATTATCTTCGTTGCGACGATTGCTTCTATCGTGGCAAAAGTTTTACCCATCGGCGCGGTCGGCATTATTGGGATTACGGTTTTTGCACTCGCCTATGCGGCCGGGGATAAAACCGCCAGCGGCGCTATCACCACGGCGCTAAGCGAGCTGAACAGTTCGCTTATCTGGCTTATCGTCGTGGCTTTTATGATTGCCCGTGGGTTTATCAAAACTGGCCTCGGACGACGCATTGCGCTGCAGATGATCCGTCTGCTTGGCAAGCGCACACTCGGACTCGCCTACGGTCTGGCCTTTGCCGATCTGATCCTCTCCCCGGCAATGCCGAGTAATACGGCACGCTGCGGCGGTGTCATCTATCCGATTGCCGACTCTCTGGCACGCAGTTTCCATTCGAACCCGGAAGATGAGTCCCGCAGTAAAATCGGTACCTTTCTTATCACCTGCATTGGCAACGTCAACGACGTCACCGCCGCGCTCTTTATGACCGGCTATACCGGCAACTTGTTGGCGGTGAAGTTGGCGGCCAATGCGGGCGTCACGCTGACCTGGGGCAGCTGGTTTATGGCGGCGCTGCTGCCATGCCTTGTGTCCTTACTGCTGGTTCCACTGCTGGTCTACTGGATCGTGCGCCCGGAAATAAAGCACACGCCGGATGCCCCGAACCTGGCGCGCAAAGAGCTGGCGGAAATGGGCAGTATGTCTCGCGGCGAATGGCTGATGCTGGTTACCGTCGGCGTACTGCTGGTACTGTGGATTTTTGGCGATACGTTAGGCGTCGACGCCACTACTGCCTCGTTCGTGGGACTGTCCATTTTATTGCTAAGCGGCGTTCTGAGCTGAGAAGATGTGAAAAGCGAGAAAGGCGCATGGGACACGCTGATTTGGTTTGCCGCGCTGCTGATGATGGCGAACCAGCTGAAAAAACTAGGTTTCACTACCTGGTTTGGCAATCTGATCGGCGATAGTCTGAGCAGTACTATGCACGGTACCAGTTGGGTGATCGTCCTGTTGCTGCTGAATGCCGCCTACTTCTATACCCACTACTTTTTTGCCAGCGGTAATGCACAGATTGCCGCGCTGTACGCCGTTTTCCTCGGCGTCGGACTGCATCTGAATATCCCCGCAGCCCCCACGGCGTTAATGCTGGCCTTCACCAGCAGTTTGTACTGCTCGCTCACCCAGTACACCCACGCTCGCGGTCCAATCCTGTTTGGTGCCGGGTACGTTCCAACGGGCGTCTGGTGGCGCACAGGATTTATCATTAGCTTGTTTAACCAGGCGGTGTTTATCACCGTAGGTCTGATGTGGTGGAAGGTGTTGGGTCTGTACTAAACTAACTGCGCCCTGACGAATCACCTTACCTGCGGAGAAAAGGAATGACCTGTATTTTCTGTCAAATTGTTGAAGGTAAAGCCCCCTGCCATAAGGTCTGGGAAGACGAGCACCATCTGGCTTTTCTGTCGATTTTCCCGAACACCGACGGTTTTACCGTGGTGATCCCGAAAAAGCATTACCCCAGCTATGCCTTCGATATGCCGCCGCAGGCGTTGGCTGACCTGATGATGGCAACCCAAAAAGTGGCTAAGAAACTGGATAAGGCTTTCCCGGATGTCAGTCGTACGGGGATGTTCTTCGAAGGTTTCGGCGTAGACCATGTGCACAGCAAATTAAGCCCCATGCACGGCACTGGCGATCTAACTCACTGGAAACCGATTGAGTCGCGGCAGACCAAATTTTTCGAGCAATATGAAGGGTATCTGTCATCACACGATCATGAACGGGCGGATGATGCAAAACTGGCCGCATTAGCGGCCAGAATTCGTGAGGCATAAATACTGAGCACTTCTGCCGGATGGCGGTGCAAGCACCTTATCCGGCCTACAAAACTGTGCTGCTCGTAGGCCTGATAAGCATTTCACCACCGGGCAAAGTAAATTAACGTCCCGCTACTTTCCCGCGTTTTTTGTTTGCGGCAGGGGTCTGGCGCTGGTGCGCCACCGGGGTGTGCTTGGTCAACGCCGGGCGGGTATGACGGTTCTGGCGACGTGCTTCGCGCATCTCTTCCAGCGTAGGCGCCGGAACCAGACATTCACGACGACCGCCGATCAGATGCTTTTTACCCATGTCTTCCAGCGCCTGGCGGATTAACGGCCAGTTAGCTGGATCGTGGTAACGCAACAGGGCTTTATGCAAACGGCGCTGCTTATCACCTTTCGGCACCACCACGTCTTCACTCTTATAACCAATTTTACCCAGCGGGTTTTTCCCGGTGTAATACATGGTTGTGGAGTTCGCCAGCGGCGATGGATAAAAGTTCTGCACCTGATCCAGACGGAAACGACGTTGTTTCAGCCACAGCGCCAGATTCACCATATCCTCGTCACGCGTACCCGGGTGCGCGGAGATGAAGTACGGGATCAGGTACTGCTCTTTACCCGCCTGTTTAGAGTAGGTATCGAACAACTCCTTAAAGCGATCGTAGCTGCCCATCCCCGGCTTCATCATCTTCGACAGCGGGCCTTCTTCAGTATGCTCTGGCGCAATCTTCAGATAGCCGCCAACGTGGTGGGTCGCCAGCTCTTTGATATAGCGCGGATCTTCAACCGCGATGTCATAGCGCACACCGGAAGCAATGAGGATCTTTTTAATGCCTTTCAAATCACGCGCCCGGCGATAAAGGTTAATCGTCGGTTCGTGGTTAGTGTCCATATGCGGACAGATATCCGGGTAGACGCATGACAGACGACGGCAGGTCTGCTCCGCACGCGGTGACTTACAGCGCAGCATATACATGTTCGCCGTTGGGCCGCCGAGGTCGGAAATCACGCCGGTAAAGCCCGGAACGGTGTCGCGAATGGCTTCGATTTCATTGATGATCGAGTCTTCAGAGCGGCTCTGGATGATGCGGCCTTCGTGCTCGGTGATCGAACAGAACGAACAGCCGCCAAAGCAGCCACGCATAATGTTGATCGAGAAACGGATCATCTCATAGGCAGGAATGCGGCTGTCGCCATACGCCGGATGCGGCACGCGCTTGTACGGCAGCGCAAAGACGCTATCCATCTCTTCGGTAGACAACGGAATGGCTGGCGGGTTGATCCAGATGTAGCGATCGCCGTGCTTTTGCATCAGCGCACGCGCGCAGCCAGGGTTGGTTTCGTGGTGCAGGATACGCGACGCATGCGCATACAGCACTTTATCGCCCTTCACTTTTTCAAAGGACGGCAGCAGCACGTAGGTTTTTTCCCACGGTTTCGGACGCGGCGGCTGTACGGTTACCGCTTTCGCTTCCTGCTTTTTCGGTGCGACCGGTTTGTTGTCAGCACACGGCAGATCTTCGCCGTACGGATGGGGGATCGGATCAATCTTGCCCGGCGTGTCGAGACGCGTGGAATCCACCCCACTCCAGCCCGGCAGCGCTTCTTTAACCATAATCGCGGTGTTACGCACGTCGCGGATCTGATCGATGGTTTCGCCCATCGCCAGACGATGCGCCACTTCTACCAGCGGACGTTCGCCGTTGCCGAACATCAGCATGTCGGCTTTGGAATCCACCAGAACAGAGCGACGAACGGTATCAGACCAGTAGTCATAGTGCGCGGTACGGCGCAGGCTGGCCTCAATGCCGCCGAGAATAACCGGCACATCTTTCCATGCTTCTTTACAACGCTGGGTATAGACCAGCGTGGCGCGGTCCGGGCGTTTACCTGCTACGTTGTCTGGTGTGTAGGCATCGTCATGGCGCAGTCGGCGATCGGCGGTATAACGGTTGATCATCGAGTCCATGTTGCCTGCGGTCACACCAAAGAACAGGTTCGGTTTACCCAAACGCATAAAATCGTCTTTGTTGTTCCACTCCGGCTGGGCGATAATCCCTACACGAAAGCCCTGCGCTTCCAGCATACGGCCGCATATTGCCATGCCAAAGCTCGGATGATCGACGTATGCATCGCCGGTAACCAGAATGATGTCGCAGCTATCCCAGCCTAGTTGGTCCATTTCGTCGCGTGACATCGGCAAAAACGGTGCCGGGCCAAAACAGGCAGCCCAGTACTGCGGCCAGGAGAAAAGGTCTCTGTCCGGCTGGATCAGGGATATTGCGCTCATAATGCTTCCAAAAATGGTAAAAAAATAATCAAAGGCCGGGGATTATACGCTGTATGTCGACAAGAAATGAAGTGGAGTCTGAACCAGGGCAGTAGAAAGTTATATAAATTGTTAAATTTTACGACGCTCATTTTTATCAATCATAATTAACACCATGCCGGCCAGCTGAGATAACTCTTTTTCGGCGGGGGATTTTTCATTGCGACTCAACGATTCACTGCATATTTCCCAGCTACGGGTTGTTGTTCACCTGTGTGGGTTTCTGGTTCTTCTCTACAGCTTTTCTATGCTGCCACCGATGACCATCGCTTTGTTAAACAAAGAGCGGAGCTTGTTCGCTTTTTTCAGCACATTTATGACTTTCTTCACCCTCGGCGGCGGGGCGTGGCTGGCAACCAAACATGCGGGTATTCAACTGCGAACACGGGATGGTTTCGTTATTATCGTCCTGTTCTGGCTGTTGTTTTCGTTTATCAGCGCGATGCCGATGTGGATGGACGATGGCTTAAACCTCTCCTTTGCGGATGCCCTGTTTGAAGGGGTTTCCGGGATTACCACCACGGGCGCAACGGTAATTGGCGACGTCAGCGCGATGCCGAAGTCGTATCTCTACTATCGGGCCCAGCTTAATTTTATTGGTGGCCTGGGTGTTATTGTCCTCGCCGTGGCGGTATTACCGCTTTTGGGTATCGGCGGCATGAAGCTGTATCAGTCTGAAATGCCGGGCCCTTTTAAAGAAGAACGCCTCACGCCAAGACTTGCTGATACTGCACGTACGCTGTGGCTGACCTATGTCATTCTGGGTCTTATCTGTACCCTGGCCTACTGGGCTGCCGGGATGTCGTTCTTCGATGCCTTATGCCACGGGCTGTCTACGGTTTCTCTCGGCGGATTTTCCACTCGCAGTGAAAGCATCGGCTTCTATAACAGCCATGCGATCGAGCTGGTCGCTGGGGTGTTTTCCCTGTTGTCTGCGTTTAACTTCACCCTCTGGTACGTGGCTATCGTGAAACGTACCTTCAAACCCTTTCGTCGTAATGCCGAACTGCGTTTCTTTTTGCTTATTGCGTTGGTTGTCACTCTGATCGCCACCTGGCAAGTTTGGCGGGCAGGCATGTACGGATTAACGGACAGCCTGGTGCATGCTTTTTTTCTGGCAAGTTCGATGCTGACAGATAATGGCCTGTCGACGGCGGATTACGCGCAGTGGCCTTCGCACACGATCTTCATGCTGCTCAGCGCCAGTTTCTTCGGCGGTTGTGTGGGATCGACCTGCGGGGGGATTAAGGTGCTACGTTTTTTGATTATGTTCAAGCAGTGCCGTCAGGAGTTACACCAGCTCGCGCATCCCCGTGCCCTGCTGAACATTAAAGTGGGCAATAGCGTGGTAAGCGACCGGGTGGTGCGTTCGGTATGGAGCTTTTTCTTTCTCTACGTTTTGTTCACCAGCTTTTTTATCTGGGCGCTCAATCTGATGGGCTACGATCTCTTCTCCTCTTTTGCCACCGTCGCCGCCTGCATCAACAATATGGGGCTAGGATTTGGCGTCACCGCCACGACATTTGGCACCTTAAATGAGGAAGCAAAGCTACTGATGTGCGCGGCCATGATCATGGGGCGTCTGGAGATTTACCCCATTCTGATCCTGTTCTCGCGCATGTTCTGGCGGGCATAACGGAAATCCCGGCGCATTACGGCGCCGGGTTCACCAACATCTGTCCGATTGAGCCACGATCTGCCATTTCCAGCGTCTGGCTATTAAAGTAGAACGGGAAATGGGCCCAGGAAGGCTGTCCGTAATAAACCAGTAATTCAACCTGGCCGTCAACCCAGACGGTATCTTTCCAGCCTCTGTCTTCCGGGAACGGCATCGCGCCATTCACATTACGGATCAGGAACGAGACGCCTTCAATATGGAAGGACTGGGGCATATCCGCCCGCACCGTCCAGCGCTCCCAGGAGCCCTGCTGAGCGGTAATATCCATACGATTGACGTCCCACAGCTGACCGTTGATGCCAGGGTCATCGTCCAGGCTGATATCACGGCTGCGAATCGGCGAACCGCTGAGGATTTCCGTTGGCAGCAGGCGCATTGGCAGGCTGTCAGTCACCAGCGGCAGAAGCCCCGTTGGACGCAGGGTCAGCACCAGCGTGGAGATGAGAATACTGGAAGGCTCAAAGAACCCGCGGATCCTGTCGACAATACTGGCTGCCTCGCCACAGGTGATAGAGACCTCATTACCGTTCGTCATATCCACCAGGATCTCACGACGCTCGCCAGGCGCCAGCGAGAGCTGCTTCACCGAAACGGGCGCAGGTAAAAAGCCCTGATCGCTGGAAATCACATGCAGCGCACGGCCATCGCTCATTTGCAGCTGGTAACGACGCGAGTTTGAAGCGTTCAGTAAACGCAAGCGCACCCAGCCGCGGGAGACTTCGACATACGGGCTTTGCGCCCCATTGACCAGCAACGTATCACCGACAAAGCCACCGCTGCCGGGCTCGCTGTATTCCGGCGTGCCAAAGTTGTCCAACCGCTTGTCCTGGATAATGACCGGAAAATCATCCACGCCATAGTGGTTGGGAATAGACAGTGATTTACTCACTTCATCTTCAACCAGCCACATCCCGGCAAGGCCGTTATAGACCTGCTGAGCAGTACGATTTGGCGTATTGGCGTGATACCACAACGTGGCGGCATTCTGGCGAATCGGTAGCACCGGCGCCCAGTCAGCATTCGGGGACATCATGCGCGCCGGGCCGCCCATCAGCGGGCCTGGTACCTGTAACCCGGCGACGGTCATCGAGACATTCTCAGTCAGACGGTTGCTGTAGATAAGCTTGACGTCATCCCCTTTCCAGACGCGAATTGTCGGTCCCAGGTAGCGGCCGTTAATTCCCCAGACAGGTGCGCGCGTGCCTTGTGTAAAGGACCAGTGCGCACGTTGCAGCGTCATAAATAGCGGCTGCCCCCGGCGGGATTCCAGCAGCGGAGGCACAGGTAACGGTTGTTGCTGACCGGCAGCATTAGCCTTCAGCGGAACAGCACCTGCACACAGTGCGATCCCCGATGCCTGAATGAACTGACGCCGACTGAATGACATATAAACTCCATAAAAAACTGGCTATTAACACGCAGGAAGTCATTTCCTGTAAAAAACCCGAATTGCGCGGATTAAACCTTACCGGCGGCTTCCCGCTCAGCAACTTCTTTATCGAGCTCTGCGATTTTTTGTTCCATCAACGTGCGGCAATGTGCTGCCAGTTCACGAACCTGATCTTTGCCAAAGTGGCTAATATCCACCGGCGGCAACATCTCGACAATCGCCAGACCATTATTGAGTCTGTTTAATTTTATCTTGTTCGAGGTTGTGGAAACGCATACCGGAATGACCGGGACACCAGCAGCAATCGCTGCATGGAACGCGCCGGTTTTAAACGGAAGCAGACCGCGACCGCGGCTACGCGTTCCTTCCGGGAACATCCAGATAGAAATGCGGCGTTTTTTGAAATGATTAACCACGGCAGCAATGGTGCTGTGTGCTTTTGCGCGGTTATTTCTGTCAATCAGCAGGTTACCGGTTAACCAGTACAGCTGCCCGAAGAAAGGGATCCACAGCAGGCTTTTTTTACCTACCGTCACCGTCGGCGGTTGAACGATATTCGCAGCAGTAACCATGTCATAGTTGTTCTGATGGTTACAAATATAGATAGCATTACCATAGTTCTGCGCGTCTGCCGGCATGCGGCACTCGACCTTCAGACCATAAAGGGGAGCCAGGCGGCCAAACATATGACCGAACGTTGCAACGTGTTTTGGATTTCGCGGGCTGAACAGACAGTATATGCAACCGAAAATACAGACCAGAACGCAGTAAATAACAGTAATAATTAAACGAAAAATATATAGCATAACAACCTCTAAGGCCTAAGAGCCTGGCATTTTACGTCACCTGATTCATCACGCGGTATCAGGTTAGGGCTTTGTTAAGGGCGGCTCTCTGGAAAAGCGTATTGTTAATCGCAACGCACGAATAAACAACGGTTTCACGGGAATTTTTAACGTTGGCTCTCCCTGGGCTTTAACAGGGAGAGCCGGACGGTAGCGTTATTCTTCGCTGTCGCCGTGACTGGCGCGTCGAGGCGAGTCAATCTCAATGCTGTCGATACGCTGCAGACCACGCATTAGCGTGCCGCGACGGCCGCGCTCGCCGGTCACTTTCTGCAACTCTTCGGGACGCAGTTTGATTTTGCGCTTACCGACGTGGATAGTCAGCGTGCTCTGCGGCGGCAGCACGAAAAGTTGCGCCAGACCATCCTCGCCTTTCGCCGCTTCCGCTGAAGGGATATTAATGATCTTGTTCCCTTTGCCTTTCGACAACTGCGGTAAATCGCTCACCGGGAACATCAACATGCGACCAGCCTGAGTAATCGCCAGCAGCATATCGGTTTCATCTTCAATCACCACCGGCTGCATGACGCGCGCATTCTCTGGCAGCGTAATCAATGCCTTACCTGCACGGTTACGTGCTACCAGGTCATTGAAGGTGCAGACAAAACCGTAGCCCGCATCCGATGCCATCAGCAGTTTCTGATCATCGCCTTCCATCAGCATGTGCTCAACCGTCGCGCCCGGCGGCAGAGTGAGCTTCCCGGTCAGCGGTTCACCCTGACCGCGCGCCGACGGCAGCGTAATCGGATCGATGGCATAGCTGCGGCCGGTCGAGTCCACGAACACCACCGGCTGATTGCTCTTACCCTTCACTGCCGACTTAAAGCTGTCGCCCGCTTTATAGCTTAATCCCGGCGCATCGATGTCGTGGCCTTTCGCGCTACGCACCCAGCCACTCTGGGACAACACAATAGTCACCGGCTCAGACGGCAGCATGTCGTGCTCGCTCATCGCCTTCGCTTCTTCGCGCTCCTGCAGCGGAGAACGACGATCGTCGCCATAGGCCTCAGCGTCAGCCTGCAGCTCTTTCTTCAGCAGGTTATTCATTTTACGTTCAGATGCCAGAATGGCCTGCAACTGATCGCGCTCTTTCGCCAGTTCATCCTGCTCGCCGCGGATTTTCATCTCTTCGAGTTTGGCAAGATGGCGCAATTTCAGCTCAAGGATGGCTTCAGCCTGGGTTTCAGAAATACCAAACCGCGACATCAGCTCTGGCTTAGGTTCATCTTCATGACGAATAATTTCGATTACTTCGTCAATATTGAGGAACGCCACCAGCAAGCCTTCAAGGATGTGCAGGCGCTTGAGCACTTTTTCCAGACGATAATTCAGGCGGCGGCGCACGGTATCGCGGCGGAACGCCAGCCATTCGGTGAGGATCTCCAGCAGGTTTTTCACCGCCGGACGACCATCAAGACCGATCATGTTCAGGTTGATGCGGTAACTTTTTTCCAGATCGGTGGTGGCAAACAGGTGGTTCATCACCTGCTCCATATCCACGCGATTGGAGCGCGGGACAATCACCAGACGAGTCGGGTTTTCGTGATCCGATTCGTCGCGCAGGTCGTCTACCATCGGCAGCTTTTTATTGCGCATTTGAGCAGCGATCTGCTCCAGCACTTTTGCCCCGGAAACCTGATGTGGCAGCGCGGAAATCACCACCGCGCCGTCTTCTTTCGTCCATACCGCACGCATACGTACGGAGCCGCGTCCGTTTTCGTAAATCTTACGAATCTCCGCGCGCGAGGTAATGATCTCCGCTTCGGTCGGGTAATCCGGCCCCTGCACGATATCCAGCAACTGCTCCAGCGTCGTTTTCGGCTGCTCAATCAGAGTAATCGCTGCTTTTGCCACTTCACGCAGGTTGTGCGGCGGAATGTCCGTTGCCATACCAACGGCAATACCGGTCGTACCGTTGAGCAGAATATTTGGCAGACGCGCAGGCAGCATCTTCGGCTCCTGCATGGTGCCATCGAAGTTCGGCACCCAGTCCGACGTGCCCTGACCGAGTTCACCCAGCAGGACTTCCGCATATTTAGACAGGCGGGATTCGGTATAACGCATCGCCGCGAAGGATTTCGGATCGTCCGGCGCCCCCCAGTTCCCCTGCCCGTCAACCAACGGATAACGGTAAGAGAACGGCTGCGCCATCAGCACCATCGCTTCATAGCAGGCGCTGTCGCCGTGCGGATGGTATTTACCCAGCACGTCACCGACGGTACGGGCGGATTTTTTAAATTTGGCGCTGGCATTCAGCCCCAGTTCGGACATCGCGTACACGATGCGACGCTGAACGGGTTTCAAACCATCGCCAATAAACGGCAACGCCCTATCCATGATGACGTACATGGAATAGTTCAGATAGGCGTTTTCCGTGAATTCATGCAGCGCCAGGCGCTCTGCCATATCGCTCATTAATCGTGGTTCCTCAACTTTGTACCCCTCTATTGAAGGGCAATATTGCCGCAGATACTACCCTATCTGGCGTGTTGAGTCACAAAGAAAAGGGCCGCGAATGCGGCCCTGATGGGGATTACTTAGCAACTTTGGTAATCTGTTTCACGTCGATTTCAACGGAGTTCCAGTCTTTATCCACTTCACCCTGGATTTCAACCACATCCTGCGGTGTGACGGTTACGCCGTTCCAGCGCTTGTGGTCGATATCCACATTCACTGTGCCGGTCGCATCTTTAAACACATACAGGTCGTCGGAAATACGCTCAACGATGTTCCCGCGCAGGGTAACCCAGGTGTCATCTCGCAGTGATTTGGCGCTTTCTACTGTCGTGCTGCTACCGTTCGGGCCGACAAATCCGCCGTTTTGGCTCTGCGTAGTGGTTGTCGTTGGCCCAGAGAAGCCGCCCTGCTGAGCTGCCAGAACAGGTGCGGAACACAGTGCCATTACGGCAACCATTGCAGCTAATTTTTTCATCGTCATGTCTCCCTTTCATGTTGGTTTACGACTATTAAATAAGTTAATCCTTAACAAGTTCTTAAGGCAAAAAAAGATACTTTTTTTACTGTACAGAGACTGTAGCCACAGGTTTACTGACTGCAAATGAGTTATCGCAGGGAAGAACATATGCGTATTTTACTGATCGAAGATGACACGTTGATTGGCGATGGCCTGAAAACAGGTCTGAGTAAAATGGGTTTCAGCATTGACTGGTTTACCGAAGGTCGCCAGGGGAAAGAAGCACTCTACAGCGCACCTTATGATGCGGTAATCCTCGACCTGACACTGCCAGGCATAGACGGACGGGACATTTTGCGCGAATGGCGAGCTAACGGGAAGCAGGAGCCGGTACTGATTCTGACCGCTCGCGACGCGCTGGCGGAACGCGTTGAAGGCCTGCGCCTGGGCGCAGATGACTATCTGTGTAAACCCTTTGCGCTGATCGAAGTTGCTGCCAGACTGGAGGCGCTGGTGCGTCGTGCCAGCGGCCAGGCCAGCAACACATTGCGCCATGGCCAGGTAACGCTCGATCCTGGCGCATTGGTCGCCACGGCGGCGGGTGAACCTTTGTCACTCAAACCTAAAGAGTTCGCACTGCTGGAACTGCTGATGCGCAACAAAGGTCGCGTCCTGCCCCGCAAACTGATTGAAGAAAAACTGTATACCTGGGACGAAAATGTCTCCAGCAATGCGGTTGAGGTCCACGTTCATCACTTACGCCGTAAGCTCGGCAGCGACTTTATCCGTACCGTGCATGGCATTGGCTACACCCTGGGTGACGCATGAAACTCACACAACGCCTCAGCCTGCGCGTCAGGCTAACGCTTATTTTTCTGATTCTGGCATCAGCCACCTGGGCCGTATCCAGTTTTGTGGCCTGGAGGCAGACTACCGATAATGTCGATGAGCTGTTTGATACCCAGCTGATGCTGTTCGCCAAGCGGCTTAGCACGCTGGATATCAGCGATGTCACCACCTCAAGCAATATGGCCCGCACGCCAAAGAAACTGAAGCATGGCCATATTGATGACGACGCACTGGCGTTTGCCATCTACTCCACCGACGGCAAAATGGTGCTACACGATGGCGATAATGGCCAGGATATTCCCTACACCTACAGCCGGGAAGGGTTTAGCGACGGCCAACTCAGGGGCGACAGCGATTCCTGGCGCTTCCTGTGGCTGAATTCCGCTGATGGAAAATATCGCATTGTGGTGGGCCAGGAGTGGGAATATCGGGAGGATATGGCGCTGTCGATCCTTACTGCACAATTAACCCCGTGGCTGGTTGCGCTGCCGCTGATGTTGCTGATCCTGGTGGTCATGCTGAGTCGCGAACTCAAGCCGCTAAAAAAACTGGCGCAAGCTCTGCGCTGGCGCGCCCCGGAATCAGAAGAGCCGCTCGACCCGAAAGGTGTGCCAAGCGAAGTGCGCCCGCTGGTTGAATCGCTAAATCAGCTGTTTACCCGCATCCACTCAATGATGGTGCGTGAACGCCGCTTCACTTCTGATGCCGCCCATGAGCTGCGCAGTCCGTTGACCGCGCTGAAGGTGCAAACCGAAGTGGTGCAACTGTCAGACGACGACCCGCAAACGCGGGAAAAAGCGCTGGCGCAGCTACATGCGGGAATTGAACGCGCCACCCGACTGGTCGATCAGCTCCTGACGCTTTCGCGCCTCGACTCCCTCGATAATCTTCAGGATGTGGCGGAAATTTCATTGGAGGAGCTACTGCAATCCGCGGTGATGGATATCTACCACCCGGCCCAGCAGGCGCACATTGACGTACGTTTGCAGATTAACGCACACAATATTATGCGCACAGGACAGCCGCTGTTGCTGAGCCTGATGGTACGAAATCTGCTGGATAATGCCATTCGCTACAGTCCGCAGGGGAGCATTGTGGAAGTGACGCTCAACGCCCGCAATTTCAGCGTCAAAGATAATGGTCCTGGCGTTGCGCCGGAGGTACTTACACACATCGGTGAACGTTTTTATCGTCCACCGGGACAAAGCGTGACCGGCAGCGGTCTCGGCCTGTCAATTGTCCGCCGTATCGCAACACTGCATGGAATGTCAGCCTCGTTTGGCAACGCTTCGGAAGGCGGGTTTGAAGCTAAGATCAGTTGGTAACTGTATTATTATTGCTCAAATAGCAAAAGACTTTGCACATTTTGCTAATTTCACCGCACCGCTGGTGGGGGTAAAATCGTCCTCAAACGTATTTCCTTGAGGACACAAAATGAGCAACATTCTGATTATCAACGGGGCGAAAAAATTCGGCCATTCTAATGGCCAACTGAATGACACCCTGACCGAGGTCGCGGACGGTATCCTGCGCGACCTCGGGCATGATGTTAAAGTCGTACGCGCGGACAGCGATTATGACGTAAAAACAGAAGTGCAGAATTTCGTCTGGGCCGATGCGGTTATCTGGCAGATGCCAGGCTGGTGGATGGGCGCACCGTGGACCGTGAAAAAATACATCGATGACGTGTTTACCGAAGGTCACGGCACGCTGTACGCCAGCGATGGCCGCACACGTTCAGATGCCTCTAAAAAATATGGCTCCGGCGGGCTGATTCAGGGCAAAAAATACATGCTGTCCCTGACCTGGAACGCACCGATGGAAGCCTTCACTGAAAAAGACCAGTTCTTCCATGGCGTTGGTGTTGATGGCGTCTATCTCCCGTTCCATAAAGCAAACCAGTTCCTGGGAATGGAAGCGCTGCCGACCTTTATCACCAATGATGTGATTAAAATGCCGGACGTCCCGCGCTATATCGCAGAATATCGCAAGCATCTGACCGAAATTTTTGGTTAACTGGTAACCTGGAATTAGAAGGAGTTAACCATGCTTACCGTTATTGCAGAAATCCGTACACGTCCAGGTCAACATCACCGCCAGGCGGTACTGGATCAGTTTGCTAAAATCGTTCCGACCGTACTGAAAGAAGAAGGCTGCCACGGCTATGCGCCGATGGTGGATCATGCCGCAGGTGTGAGTTTTCAGACCACAGCGCCAGATTCAATCGTGATGGTTGAGCAGTGGGAAAGCATCGCGCATCTTGAAGCGCATTTGCAGACCCCGCATATGAAAGCCTACAGCGAAGCCGTGAAAGGTGACGTGCTGGACATGAATATTCGAATTCTGGAGTCGGGTATTTAAGGTTGTCGATTTGCCGGATGAGGCGTTTTAGGCCACCATCCGGCATTCAACCGCAGCGCCACCGGGCACTCTTTACCAGTAGAGCTTCCAGCTCTGAGTGAAGCGCATTAACGCTTCAACGTAGAAATAATCCCCCCAACTTGCACACTCATCGACCCCTTTGTTGCTCGACAGGTGATACACCGAGTGTTTCAGTAGCCCGTTCCCCTGCTCATCTTTACCCATCAGATAATGCCTGGTCAGCGAAGACATGATCCCCATCGCCCACTGCTGGTAGCACTCGCGATCCGGATCGGTCACCGGCAGATGTTTAATCAGCTCCAGCAGACCACAGACGGCAATCGCCGCCGAAGATGAATCGCGCAGCGCATCGGTTCCGACTAATGCCAGATCCCAGTGGCAAACGGCATCTTCCGGCAGGCGATTAAGAAAGTAGTTGGCCAGTTTCTTCGACAGCTGCACCATTTGTGTATCGCCAGTGTAAATATAGCTCAGCAGAAAACCATAAATCCCCCATGCCTGCCCACGCGACCAGCAAGAATCATCAGCATAGCCCTGCTGCGTATTACCGTAACGCGGTGCGCCGGTTTGCACGTCCATATAGTAGGTGTGGAAGGTCGACGCATCCTGGCGGATCAGATATTTGGCTGCCTGCGCAACGTGGGCCTTCGCCGCATTCGCAAAACGCGGATCGCCCGTTTGCTCGCTAGCCCAGTACAGCAGCGGCAGATTCATATTGCAGTCAATGATCATCCGTCCGGCCTGATCGGGATCGCGAAGATCGCCCCACGCCTGGATGATCTGCGCCTTTTCATGAAAACGCTCCAACAGCGCTTCTGCCGCCATCAGGGAAAAACCTCGAGCATCGCGATTGCCGGTCAATCGCCAGGCCGCCACACAGGAAAGCGTGTAGAGGAATCCCAGGTCGTGGGTGTTGGTATCGTGGCGTCCGGCAATACGCATGCCAAACGAACGCACATGCTTCTCCGCCATCTCACGAAATTTGCTCTCACCACTCATTTCCCACGCCAGCCATAATTGCCCGGTCCAGAAGCTGGTCGTCCATTCCACATTCTCTGTCAGTGGGTAATAACCTTGCACACAGGTTTCGGCAGGAAATTGTTCACCGAATTCCGTTAAATGACGGCTAATCAATTCGAGGACATCTTCTCGGGCGCAACTTATTTGATCCTGAAAACTGCCGGGATTAACCGGACTGCCAGGAAATACGCGCAACGATTCCTCAACGATATGATTTAACATATTTCGGTTCCTTATGACGTAAATTATTTTGCAGGGGTATTTTCAGCAATATCGAGAGCGATATTTTTGCCACGTTTGCTCTGACAGGCAGATAAAGTAAATGCCGATATCAATGTAAAGGTCAGCGCCACAATGCCCATAATGATATATGTCTTCTCAAAGCCTATCCGGTCGTACATTAATCCGGCAGGAGAGGAAACCACCACGTTACCGACATACAGCATCGCCTGATAACCCAGTAAATACATGGTCGCATTGACACGTTTATCAAAATGCTCGGCAATATATTTGAAGACGGAAACCAGTAATAAACAGATCTCCAGACCGTATAGCGGCTTCAGCACAGAAATTAATAAATGAGAGTCACATAGCCCAGATATCACCAATCGCGCGCCCACCAGCGCCCCAACAATCAGCAGACCACGCTTCGCGCCAATATAATTGACGAATAGCGGAATGACCATGTACATGACAAATTCCATTCCCGACTGCACGGTGCCCAGATAACCAAAGACGGCGTTCCCTTCATGTACATCGGCAAAGAAAGTGACGAAGTAGCGGGAGAACTGCTGCTCCGCGATAAACATCATCCACGCCACGCCCGCAACGTACAGGCAGAATGCCCAAAATTTGCGATTACGCAGCAGGGCGTAAACATCCGTCGGGGAGATTTTCTCTTTAGTTATCACCTCCGAGGCGTTGGCCGCATTGACATTGACTTTCAGACTCACCAGAACAACCAGCATCACCACTGACGTCAGGCTGCCGAGCATAAAGTTATAGGCCGGTGAGAGGTTAAACAGCAGGCCAGAGAACGATGACGCCACCGCCCAGCCAAGCGACCCCCACATACGGATCTGCCCAAACTCCATGCCGTTCAGACGGCTGTAGCGGTCAGAATAAGATTCACAGGCCGCCACCCCGGCATACCACGCAAAGCTCAAGTAAATCGCGCCAACTATAATACCCAGCATGGTATTGGAGAGTAATAATGGCTGATAGATATAAATAAAAAACGGTGCCATTAACGCTGACATCACTACGACGAAATAGAGCAGATATTTGCTCATACCTATTTTATCGAGGATATAGCCATAAATAGGCTTCAGAATAACCGAGAAAATACCGTTCACAGCAAATACGGTGCCGATCACCGTACCGCTCAACTGCGCTTTTTGCCCCAACCAGATAGCCAACAAACCAATACTTGCGGACCAGGTAAAGAAATAAAGGAATATAAAACTGCTTATTTTATAATATTCAGTCCGATTTCCCGTTGAATTATTTTTCATACCACCCTCGCTATAAAAAGAACGACAACTGGCGTGCATTTTCAGGTTGCTGAATAACAACCTGGTTATTGTTGATGGATAGCTGCGGAACGGCTGAGTACTGTCTTTGCTGCCCGCTGGCACTCACGGCGCAGCAAAGCCAGCTTTCGCCCTGCGGGATTTCGCTGGTCAACACAGGAATCGACGCACATTCAGGGAACATGATGCTACTGTTCGGCGGCGTGACCACGCTGTCTGGCTGGCGAACTATGGACGGCGACAGATCAACGATAACGCTGGTTCCGTTGCATGCCGCAAGGAGGCATCCACGCTCACATAACCGAGGCTCGGCTTTCATCACCGCAAATCCCCCTTCCACCGTTTGCAGCGTTCGCGCACTGTTAATACGGTGCAGGCGAAGATGCCATTCGCCAAACGGGACAAGCCAGGTCTCAATCATTACGTCATGCCAGGGAGACCAGCGGGACCAGATAAAATTCTCATCGACCCGAACCTCGTCGCACTGACGACGGCCACGATAGTAGCCATCGCCGTCCGCCAACAGCAGCATAGAGTCACAGGCCGCATGTTTGATGCCGTAACGGCCGCGCTCAATGGTGAAACCAAAGCGGCTGGAGTAGGCAAATTTGGTGTATTTGGCTTCGGTATTAACGTAGTTGTTCAGTTCAAGCTGGCCTGAGGTCAACATCATGACATGCTCAGAATGCTCACTATGCTGCAGGATCTGCGCAGCATGGGGGATAACGCGTTTTTCAACGAGTTGCGGTAGCGCCAGCTCTTCAGCCTGCCAGAATGGATGATCCTCCGGCAGTGCAAGAATCAAAAAAACCTTCAATGCCCAATAAGGCGATCCCGGCGAGTTGTAGTCTTCACACATCGCCAGATTCGGGTAGGCAAACCCCAGCGTTAGAATGCCATCACGATCGAAAATCGGCTGCTTCTGCCACCAGCGCAAATGACGCAGGATCACCCCTTTGATTATGCCTGGCGAAAGAACATCCAGTTCGGCAAACGCCACCGCGCTCCAGAAGGCAACCATGGCAAAGCGGTAGGTCAGGCTGCGGCCAAACGGCACCGATGCGCCGTCAGCGGCGGACAGGTAAATAAAATCTTCGGCAAACAAGCGCGAACGTTCACGCAGAACGACAGCGCGTTCGGTGTCATCCGGGCTGAGGGTGGCATACAACAGGCCGTAGAAGTGAAAAGCCATTGAGATGTAGTAATCTTTCGGTCGACCGGGACCATCGGAATACCAACCGTCACCAAGATAGTAGGCTTCCATCAGCTCAAAGCGGCGATCAATAGCCGCCTGATCGTAAGGCAGACCCGCACGCTTGAAACCAAGCTGAACGATAATCGCAAAGTAGTTCCAGTTGCTGTCCGGCATTTGCGAGTCGGTTATCTGATTCAGCCAGCGGTGCAGATTCTCGCGTTCGCTCAGGGAGAAATGCTCCGTTAATTGCGTCTGTAACAATGCCAGACCCAGGCCATAAGCAGCCATCTCAACCAGACGCTGATCGTAAGGACCGGTGTCTCCCCAGTAATGTGGGCTTTGTGGGTCAGTACCGAGTTTTATCGCCTGAATGTACTTTTCGGCAAACGGCACTTTAGCCCCGCCTGCCATCAGAGGAAATAGCCCCCACAACGCCCGGGAAAGCCCTTCCATACAGGCAATATCCGCGCTGTAGTGAGCACAGGTATTGCCAAGAGAAAACTGAGCCTGTCCCGCCGGAAACTGCCGATCCAGCGCACGTAAAATGGCGTTAACCGCACACGTTACGTCTTCGCGTGATGACAATGGATTTGATTTTTCTTCAGTTGCTGACCACATAATCTGCCCCTCTGAATTAAGTGGCTAAAGAATAGTGAATCGCAGAGCAGCAGAAATGTTACGTCAATCACAGCACCAGAATTAAAGTAAAACAGTGATTGAGAAAATTTAAAAATAGGGTTTATAAATTACCATTCGGCGGCAAAAATTTAAATTTATTGCACTATGACTTTATCCTCACCACAAGAACGTCTGGAGCTGATCGCCCTTAATGATGCGGTTGCGTCGTTCAGCCGTTTATTCGCCAATACGGTGCGTTATCACCACTGGCATCAGTGTCTGGAAGTGCTGTATGTGGAAGAAGGCTTTGGCGTGGTTACGGTTGACCATAAGCAATACACCATGCGACCGGGACGAATGTTCTTTTTCCCGCCGTTTACCCTACACAAGATCTGGGTCGATGAGCAGGCGCGGGATGGTTATCGACGTACCATTATTCATCTCGATCAACATGCGATACTGAAGGTGCTGCGCGACTTGCCTCATACTCAACAGCATCTGCAAAATCTGAGCATTCGCGGCAGTGAAGCATGGGTCGTCGACGCGGCGAATGTTCATCCACATGTTGATTTTCTCTTCAGCCGTTATGAAAAAATGGCCGCTCAAAAACCGCTGAGCACTGAGCAGGTTGCCTGTCTGTTAGTCAATTTATTCAGCCTGTTACCCGACGATAATGGCAATATGCCGGAAATTAGCAGCGGAATTGCCAGTCAGGTGATGTTCTGGCTGGATGAACATTACACTCACAAATTTAGTCTGGCAGCGCTGGCGCAGGAACTGAATAAATCAAAAAGCTATGTATCCCGCCGCTTCCAGATGGAAACGGGCGAGAGCATTCTCGACTATCTCAATACGCTGCGGTTACGCAAAGCCTGTGAAGCGCTGTTACACAGTGAAATCAGCGTGCGGGAGATTGCTCAAAAGGTGGGATTTTCAGAGGTAACATACTTCATCAGCGCCTTCGGTAAAGGCATTGGCGAGACGCCGTTGCAGTATCGCAAGCGGCATAAACAATAACGCCGGAAAGCACGTTGCTTTTCCGGCATTCAACGGTCAATTAGCCTTCGAGATCCGCCAGGTCGCCTTTCTCTTGCAACCAGTTACGACGGTCTTCAGAACGCTTCTTGGCCAGCAGCATATCCATCATTGCGTTGGTGCGCTGATCGTCTTCATCATCGATAATGAGCTGCACCAGGCGACGGGTGTTCGGATCCAGCGTGGTTTCACGAAGCTGCATCGGGTTCATTTCACCCAGTCCTTTAAAGCGCTGCACGTTCGGCTTACCTTTCTTGCGCTTTAACTGCTCCAGTACGCCCGCTTTCTCTTCTTCCGTCAGCGCGTAATACACCTCTTTACCGAGGTCGATACGGTATAACGGCGGCAGCGCCACGTACACGTGACCGTGTTTCACCAACGTGCGGAAGTGCTTCACAAACAGTGCGCACAGCAGCGTGGCGATGTGCAGACCATCGGAGTCCGCATCCGCCAGGATACAGATCTTACCGTAACGCAACTGGCTCAGATCGTCGCTGTCCGGATCGATACCGATCGCCACCGAAATATCGTGCACTTCCTGAGACGCCAGAACTTCATCAGAAGATACTTCCCAGGTATTGAGGATCTTACCTTTGAGCGGCATGATCGCCTGATATTCACGATCGCGCGCCTGTTTGGCGGAACCACCTGCGGAGTCACCTTCGACGAGAAACAGTTCGGTGCGGTTAAGATCCTGTGCAGTACAGTCCGCCAGTTTACCCGGCAGCGCCGGGCCGCTGGTCAGCTTTTTACGCACCACTTTTTTCGCCGCGCGCAGACGACGCTGGGCGCTGGAAATCGCCATCTCAGCCAGCAGTTCGGCTGACTGTACGTTCTGGTTCAGCCACAGGCTGAAGGCATCTTTCACCACGCCAGAAACAAACGCCGCACACTGACGCGAAGAGAGGCGTTCTTTGGTTTGTCCGGCAAACTGCGGATCCTGCATTTTTACCGACAGCACGTAAGCACAGCGATCCCAGATATCTTCCGCCGACAGCTTCACGCCGCGCGGCAAAATATTGCGGTATTCGCAGAACTCGCGCATCGCATCCAGCAGACCCTGACGCAGACCGTTGACGTGCGTCCCGCCCTGCATAGTTGGGATCAGGTTCACATAGCTTTCGGTCAGCAGCTCACCGCCTTCCGGCAGCCAGAGCAGCGCCCAGTCCACCGTCTCCGTCTCACCGCTGAAATTACCGATAAACGGTTTTTCCGGCAGCGTCGGTAGGCCATTCACCGCTTCGCTCAGATAGTCATTCAGACCATCCTGGTAGCACCAGCGCTGTTCGCTGTTGTTGACCTCATCCTTGAAGGTGATTTCAACGCCCGGGCACAGTACCGCTTTGGCTTTCAGTACGTGCGTTAAGCGCGAAACAGAAAAACGCGGGCTGTCAAAGAAGCTTTCATCCGGCCAGAAGTGCACGCTGGTCCCGGTATTGCGTTTGCCGCAGGTACCGACAACCTGTAAATCCTGCACTTTATCGCCATTCTCAAACGCGATGTTGTATACCTGCCCATCGCGGCGTACGTTCACTTCCACACGTTTGGACAGGGCGTTAACAACGGAGATCCCCACACCGTGCAGACCACCGGAGAACTGGTAGTTCTTGTTGGAGAACTTGCCGCCCGCGTGCAGACGACAGAGGATCAGCTCAACCGCCGGAACGCCCTCTTCAGGGTGAATGTCTACTGGCATGCCGCGTCCGTCATCAATGACTTCCAGAGACTGGTCGGCATGTAAGATCACGTCCACGCGTTTCGCGTGGCCCGCCAGTGCTTCATCCACACTGTTATCAATCACTTCCTGTCCAAGATGGTTCGGACGGGTCGTATCGGTGTACATCCCAGGGCGACGGCGTACCGGCTCAAGCCCAGTGAGTACCTCAATGGCATCAGCGTTATAAGTTTGCGTCATGGTTTAAATAAGCAATTCGAATTGATCGTCAGAAACTGTGCAGTCCAAGGAAATCGACAATCGGGTTGAAATAATCTTCGAAGCCCGTGAATGCGTGGTTTCCGCCCTCAATAACTGTCTGACGGCAGGAGGCGTAATACGCCACCGCCTGGCGGTAGTCCAACACTTCATCGCCCGTTTGTTGGAGCAGCCAGATCAAATCCGGCGCTTCCAGCGGGTCAATCTGCATGACTTTAAGATCGTAAATATGGCGTGACTCTAGCACATATTGCTGCCCCGTGTAGGGGTTCTCGTTTTGACCGAGATAGTCGACCAGCAGTTCATAAGGCCGTACAGCAGGGTTCACCACCACTGCCGGCAGCATAAAACATTGCGACAGCCAGGTGGCGTAATAACCACCTAATGAGGAGCCGACAATCCCCAGCGACTCTCCGCCATGTTCAAGAATGATCGATTCCAGCATCTCTGCGGCCTGGGCCGGATACGGCGGCAGCTGCGGTACGATCATCTCAACGTGCGGATGGTGCTCCGCCAACCAGTTTTTCAGCAAACACGCCTTCGCCGAACGAGGAGAGCTATTAAATCCGTGAAGATAGAGAAGCGTAGACATCAGTAGCCTTCTGAAGCGGTATCAGGGTGGAACCGATTACCCTGCAGACGACGTACCTGAGTCTGCAACGTCCCGTCAGCAAAAAGCTCCAGCGTCCGCCAGCCGGGGCTGATGGTATCCAATGTGAAGTTGGAACAGTGCGGCTTAAACTGCACGCAGGTCGACGGCGTCGCCAGCAGGCGGCGTCCGTTCCAGTCCAGATCCAGTTCCTGATGAATATGCCCGCACAGCAGATACTTCACGCGTGGATAATTCACCAGCACGTTATCCAGCTCAGCGGCATTGCGCAGGCTATGCTGATCGAGCCAGCTACAACCCGCAGGCAGAGGATGATGATGCAGAAGCAGCAAGGTATTACGCTCTGGTGCATCAGCAAGTTTACGCTCCAGCCATTCGAGCTGGAATTCACTTAATTCACCGTGGGGAACGCCGAACACCTGGCTGTCGAGCAACAATATTTGCCACTGCTCACCGATGAAAACACGCTTGGCAGGGGAAATTCCCGCGTCCTGCAGCGCGCTGTACATTGCCGGCTGAAAATCGTGATTGCCCGGTAGCCAAACGCAGGGCGCACGAAAGCTTGCGATGCCCTCAGCAAAATGCTGATAGGCCGCAGCGGATTGATCCTGCGCCAAATCACCCGTCGCGACGATCAGATCGTACTCAGGCGACTCTGCATGTATGGCATCCAGTACGGATTGATAACTGTCCCAGGTATTCACACCCAGCAGCGTTTCATGCTTTTCGGCAAACAGGTGAGTGTCTGTAATTTGTAAGATCCTGACTCTGGCCTCACCAGCCAAAGGAAGGGTTAACAGGCTTTCCAAATGGTGTCCTTAGGTTTCACGACGCTAATAAACCGGAATCGCCATCGCTCCATGTGCTAAACAGTACCGTAGCCAGTCGGCCAGAAACTGATTAATTTGATGCTTTTCGTCGCGTTGATGCAACTTTTTATTTGGATAATCATACCGCGCTTTGAAGCGAAAGATCTGCTGACTTGAACACACTTCAGCCACCCTCGCGTCATGATACAGGCGCACAGTCAATGACGGCAGGCTCCAGTATGTGACGGCCGGCGCCGTTTGTTCGATCGCGACAAGCGTAGTGTATCGGGTCGATTCAACGATCGTTAACCGATATTGTGCGTTTGCTACCTGATAGCTCACTGTTTCACCGGCTGCATCATTACGTGGCAGCAGGCGGCGCAATTGCGAATAGTTGGTTTCGCACAGGCGCATCATTTCAGGGAAGTCAGGTGTGTAACGCTTCATTTTTTCCACTCAGTTTTTAACTCTTGATAGTGCAGCTGTAACCATTGCAAGGCGATGACAGAAGCCGCGTTGTCGATTTTCCCCTCTTCTACCCATTGATAAGCCTGCTCCCGGCTCACCACATGAACACGAATATCTTCGTTTTCATCAGCCAGACCATGAATTCCGCTCGCGGTCGTAGCGTCCACTTCGCCAACTAAAATAGACAGGCGCTCACTGGTGCCGCCAGGGCTTGCCAGATAGCTCAGAACGGGTTTCGTACGTTTAACGTCCAGTCCGGCTTCTTCCATCGCTTCACGACGGGCCACATCTTCAACGGTTTCGCCCTCTTCGATCATTCCGGCTACCATTTCCAGTAGCCACGGGCTTTCGCTGGTATCAAACGCCGCGATACGTATCTGCTCGACCAGTACAACTTCGTCCCGCTCAGGGTCAAAGGGTAGCAAGACTGCCGCATGTCCGCGCTCAAAAATTTCGCGCTTTACCTCACCGCTCATACCACCGTTAAACAGGCGATGGCGGAACCGATAAAGATCCAGTGAAAAAAAACCGCGGTATAGCGTTTCTCGTGCAATAATTTCTACATCATTTTTAGTGAAAGTCATTGGCAAGTTGTCTGGTTTACGCATTGTGCTGTCCTGAAACCAATAGTGATTAAAATGTGAATTTCAAGGTCGTTTGACTGATGTTTGAACGCCCTTGTGTTAAATTGATGCAAATTAACGCCGTATGGCACGTAACGCCAACTTTTTGCAGTGGCGGATTCTGCTAGAATCAGCAAATATTTTTACAATTTGATCAGCGCTAAATACTGCTTCACAACAAGGAATGCAAATGAAGAAATTGCTCCCCATCCTTATCGGCCTGAGCCTGTCGGGGTTCAGTACTTTGAGCCAGGCAGAAAACCTGATGCAGGTTTATCAGCAAGCACGCCTGAGCAACCCGGAATTGCGTAAATCCGCCGCCGATCGCGATGCTGCATTCGAAAAAATTAACGAAGCGCGTAGTCCATTACTGCCGCAACTGGGTTTAGGTGCCGATTACACCTACAGCAATGGCTACCGTGATGCAAACGGCGTCAACTCCAACGCCACCAGCGCGTCATTACAATTGACTCAGACGCTGTTCGACATGTCTAAATGGCGTGCCCTGACGCTGCAAGAAAAATCAGCGGGCATCCAGGACGTAACGTATCAGACCGATCAGCAAACGCTGATCCTGAATACCGCTACGGCCTATTTTAACGTACTGAACGCGATTGATGTGCTGTCTTACACCCAGGCACAGAAAGATGCGGTTTATCGTCAGTTAGATCAGACCACTCAGCGTTTTAACGTTGGTCTGGTCGCCATCACTGACGTGCAGAACGCCCGTTCACAATACGACACTGTGCTGGCGAACGAAGTGACCGCGCGTAACAATCTGGATAACGCGGTAGAACAGCTGCGTCAGGTGACCGGTAACTATTACCCGGAACTGGCTTCGCTGAATGTTGATGGTTTCAAAACCAACAAACCGCAGGCGGTGAATGCGCTACTGAAAGAAGCGGAAAACCGCAACCTGACTTTATTGCAGGCGCGTTTAAGCCAGGATCTGGCGCGTGAGCAGATTCGTCAGGCACAGGATGGTCACTTACCAACGCTGGATTTAACCGCCTCTACCGGGGTATCTGACACCTCGTACAGCGGATCTAAAACCAACAGCTCCCAGTATGACGACAGCAACATGGGCCAGAACAAAATCGGTCTGAGCTTCTCGCTGCCGCTGTACCAGGGCGGGATGGTTAACTCGCAGGTGAAACAAGCGCAGTACAACTTTGTTGGCGCGAGTGAACAACTGGAAAGCGCACACCGCAGCGTGGTGCAGACCGTTCGTTCTTCATTCAACAATATTAATGCTTCTATTAGTAGCATTAACGCGTACAAACAAGCGGTTGTCTCTGCTCAAAGCTCATTGGATGCGATGGAAGCCGGTTATTCCGTAGGTACACGTACCATTGTGGATGTGTTGGATGCCACCACCACGCTGTACAACGCCAAACAGCAACTGGCAAATGCGCGTTATACCTATCTTATCAATCAGTTAAACGTCAAATCTGCGCTCGGTACGCTGAACGAGCAGGATTTGGTGGCACTGAACAATACGCTGGGTAAACCGGTATCCACAACGCCGGATACCGTAGCACCGCAAAATCCACAACAAGATGCCGCCGTGAATGACTTTAACGGCACTGGCAATTTGCCTGCGGCTCAGCCGACAGCAGCACGTTCAACCAGCAGCAACGGCAACAACCCGTTCCGTAACTGATGCTGATGACGGGGCTTCGGCCCCGTCTGAACGTAAGACAACGTAAAGATCCGCCCCTTCCTGCGCATTCTCGCCTCTTCCCGCTTCAATTTCGACCAGTCATCCTCTATCCTGAGCATTATTTACTGTGTTTACCACTGGGTCCTGGAAGACAAAAATGAAACGGACAAAATCTATACATCACGCCTCGTTCCGCAAAAGCTGGAGCGCGCGCCATCTGACTCCTGTCGCCCTGGCAGTTACCGCAGTGTTTATGCTCGCGGGCTGTGAAAAGAGTGACGAAACGGTTTCGCTTTATCAGAACGCTGACGACTGCTCTGCAGCGAATCCAGGTAAAAGCGCCGAATGTACTACCGCGTTTAACAATGCGCTGAAAGAAGCTGAACGTACCGCGCCAAAATACGCCACTCGTGAAGACTGTATCGCTGAATTCGGCGAAGGCCAGTGCCAGCAGGCTCCTGCGCAAGCAGGTATGGCGCCGACCGGTGAAGGTCAGGCTCAGGCGCAGAATCAAAGCAGCGGCAGCTTCTGGATGCCACTGATGGCAGGCTACATGATGGGCCGACTGATGGGTGGCGGAATGGGCGCTCAGCAACCGCTGTTTAGCTCGAAAAACCCAGCCAGCCCGGCTTACGGCAAATACACAGATGCCAGCGGTAAAAACTACGGCGCAGCAACGCCGGGTCGCACCATGACCGTACCGAAAACCGCTATGGCACCGAAACCAGCCACCACCTCTACCGTAACCCGTGGCGGATTTGGTGAGTCTGTGGCCAAACAGAGCACCATGCAGCGTAGCGCAAGCGGCACCACCACACGTTCAATGGGTGGCTGATCGTCATGGAAAGAGTCAGTATTGTTGAGCGCCCGGACTGGCGCGATAAAGCCACCGAATACGGTTTTAATTTTCACACTATGTACGGCGAGCCGTACTGGTGTGAAGACGCGTACTACAAACTCACCCTTGCTCAGGTTGAAAAGCTGGAAGAGGTCACCGCAGAGCTGCATCAAATGTGCCTCAAAGTGGTGGAAAAGGTCATTGCCAGCGATGAGCTGATGACCAAGTTTCGCATTCCGAAGCATACCTGGGGTTTTGTCCGCCAGTCCTGGCTGACACAGCAACCGTCGCTGTATTCACGTCTCGATCTGGCGTGGGATGGAACCGGTGAACCCAAACTGCTGGAAAACAACGCTGATACCCCAACCTCGCTGTACGAAGCTGCGTTTTTCCAGTGGATCTGGCTGGAAGATCAGCTCAATGCGGGCAACCTGCCGGAAGGCAGCGATCAGTTCAACAGTCTGCAGGAAAAGCTGATCGAGCGTTTCACCGAGCTGCGTGAACAGTATGGTTTTCAACTGCTACATCTGACCTGCTGTCGTGATACGGTGGAAGATCGCGGCACGATCCAGTATCTGCAGGATTGCGCGGCCGAAGCAGAGATCGCTACAGAATTCCTCTATGTAGAAGATATTGGTCTTGGTGAAAAAGGCCAATTCACCGATATGCAGGATCAGGTGATCGCTAACCTGTTCAAGCTCTATCCGTGGGAATTCATGCTGCGTGAAATGTTCTCCACCAAGCTCGAAGACGCTGGCGTTCGCTGGCTGGAACCCGCCTGGAAGAGCATTATTTCCAACAAAGCACTGTTACCGCTGTTATGGGAAATGTTCCCGAATCATCCGAACCTTCTGCCAGCATATTTCGCCGAAGACGACTACCCGCAGATGGATAAATTCGTTGTCAAACCGATCTTCTCGCGCGAGGGAGCTAACGTCTCCATCATTGAGAACGGTAAAACGATCGAATCCGTGGAAGGACCGTACGGTGAAGAAGGTATGATCGTGCAGCAGTTCCATCAGCTACCGAAGTTTGGCGACAGCTATATGCTGATTGGCAGCTGGCTGATCAACGATCAACCCGCAGGGATCGGCATTCGTGAAGACCGTGCGTTGATCACGCAGGATCTGTCACGTTTCTATCCGCATATTTTTGTCGAATGATTGAGAGTGCCGGGTGGCGGCTCCGCCTTACCCGGCCTACGGCACGAACTTAATGCCCGATAAGCGTAGCGCCATCGGGCGTTCATCACCCAACCTGCACCGACAACATACTTAAACTTCCCATCTCGATACCATCTACAGGGATCGTAACAGACTCTTTACCATCCCATGCCCCGAGAACATACAGCAGCGGCAGATAGTGATCTGGCGTCGGGTTCGACAACGATCCACCTTCATGATCGAGATAGTTCACCAGCGGGTGCTGCTCAGCCGGTCCCTGCCAGGTCAGGTTAGCCTTAACATAATCATTGAATGAGGTTGCCCACGGATATGGCGTGTTCTCACCGTGCCAACGCGCAGTACGCAGGTTATGCACCACGTTACCACTGGCCACCAGCATAATACCCTCATCACGCAGTGCCGCCAGCTTGCGGCCCATCTCAAAATGCCAGGCCGCCGGTTTTGTACTATCGATGCTTAACTGCACCATCGGGATGTCGGCATTCGGGTACATCTTGATCAGTACGCCCCAGGAACCGTGGTCAAAACCCCACGCTTCTTTGTCTAACGCGACGGGTACAGGAGCAAGTAAATCAACTAGGTGCTGCGCCAGTTCTGGCGAGCCCGGAGCCGGGTAATGGGTGTCATACAGCGCTTGCGGAAAACCGCCGAAATCGTGGATCGTTTTAGGCGCTTCCATCGCTGTCACACCCGTTCCACGGGTGAACCAGTGTGCCGAGACCACCACAATGGCTTTCGGACGCGGCAACGTTTCCCCCAGTTGCTGCCAAGCACGGGTATAAACGTTATCTTCCAGAACATTCATCGGGCTACCGTGGCCCAAAAACAATGCTGGCATACGAGTTGAAGACATGATGATATCCTTACTGAGGGAGTCATTTTGATACCATTACAATACGCTTATTCGGTTGATGAAGAACTCAGATAACCATGATGAAGATCATCAGTTATTTTGACGATCCAGTCCGGAAAGCAGATTGATAAGGAGTTTTATTTGTCGATGTCAGTACCTTTACTTCTGACTTTACTGGCAGGTGCCGCCACGTTTATCGGCGCATTTCTCGGCGTGTTAGGGCAAAAGCCTTCCAACCGCGTTCTCGCCTTTTCTTTAGGCTTCGCTGCCGGGATTATGCTACTGATCTCTCTAATGGAAATGCTACCTGCTGCGCTGGCCGCTGAAGGCATGTCGCCAGTGCTAGGCTACGGAATGTTTATCGTCGGCTTGCTGGGCTACTTTGGCCTGGACCGTCTATTGCCGCACGCGCACCCTCAGGATCTGGTACAAAAAACAACGCAGCCTCTACCCGGATCCATTAAACGCACCGCGATTTTATTAACGCTCGGCATCAGCCTGCACAATTTTCCGGAAGGGATTGCGACGTTTGTTACCGCCAGCAGCAACCTCGAGCTGGGCTTTGGTATTGCGCTTGCCGTCGCATTACACAATATTCCAGAAGGATTAGCCGTTGCAGGTCCGGTCTATGCAGCAACGGGCTCCAAACGTACGGCGATATTCTGGGCCGGGATCTCGGGCATGGCAGAAATACTGGGCGGCGTACTGGCGTGGTTAATTCTGGGGAGTCTCATCTCGCCTGTGGTGATGGCGGCAATAATGGCGGCAGTCGCGGGTATTATGGTGGCGCTGTCAGTCGATGAATTGATGCCACTGGCAAAAGAGATCGACCCAAATAATAATCCCAGCTATGGGGTCCTGTGCGGAATGTCGGTGATGGGGTTAAGTCTCGTCATCCTCCAGTCCATGGGAATCGGATAATCCAGAGGGCGGATGCCACCCTGCTATTTTACAGCATCCGCTCATCCATAGCAGAACGTGAAGGACTATTCCTGTTCCTTAATCACGCTGTTATCTTCACCAGAACGTCGGAAGAGTTTGTTTCGCGCCTCAAGCAATGCGTCTCTGTCTTGTCGGAATGCCCGACAATAACGCTTCATATGGCAATAATAACCCAATGCAACGAGTGCAATTAATACGATCCAATACCAGGCAATAAACATTCTTTTACCCTTAACATTTAACATCATTAAACATTTAACGTTAAAATTTTACATAAACTTATTCTGACATACCCCTATAGTGGCATATTTCAGAAACAAATATATGATTTCGATCATATAAACCAGCAGCTATGCCAATAGCTAAAACAGTTATAAAAAAATAAAACTCTGTCGACGAGATCACACTAAGCAATAATAAACATTGTCCTTAAAATACCTCACTCATACTATCCAGAAAACAATAAAAATTAGATTTTGTAGAATAATACACTTCATCAATATTTATATACCCACAATAAAAGTGACATCAGTAGTACCATTTTCATTTTTAGCCATATCGTAAAAACATAATATATTCAGTGAAATTATATTTAAAGTTAATATAAGGAGATATATCCATGTTTAGACAATACCGAAAAACACTTCTCGCTGGCACACTCGCACTGACGTTTGGATTAACCGCTGGAAATTCGTTTGCCGCAGGTTTTCAACCCGCTCAACCTGCGGGAAAACTGGGGGCAATAGTGGTTGACCCATACGGAAACGCCCCGCTTACCGCACTGGTTGAATTAGATAGTCACGTTATTTCAGATGTCAAAGTCACCGTTCATGGTAAAGGTGAAAAAGGGATTCCTGTGACATATGCCGTGGGCAAAGAGTCACTCGCTACCTACGATGGCATACCTATTTTTGGCCTTTATCAAAAGTTTGCCAATAAGGTCACCGTTGAATATAAAGAAAATGGCAAAGCCATGAAGGATGATTATGTGGTGCAAACGTCCGCCATCGTTAATCACTACATGGATAACCGTTCTATTTCCGATTTACAGCAAACGAAAGTTATTAAGGTAGCGCCTGGCTTTGAAGACCGTCTCTATCTGGTGAATACCCATACTTTCACCCCACAGGGGGCAGAATTCCACTGGCATGGGGAAAAAGACAAAAATGCCGGCATCCTGGATGCAGGTCCAGCCGGTGGCGCATTACCTTTTGATATCGCACCCTTTACCTTTGTCGTCGATACGGAAGGTGAATATCGTTGGTGGCTGGATCAAGATGCCTTTTACGATGGCCATGACATGGATATCAATAAGCGCGGTTACTTGATGGGTATCCGGGAAACGCCGCGCGGCACCTTCACAGCCGTTCAGGGTCAGCATTGGTACGAATTCGATATGATGGGGCAGATTCTGGCCGATCATAAGCTACCGCGCGGCTTCCTCGACGCGTCGCATGAATCGATCGAAACAATCAACGACACCGTGTTGCTTCGCGTGGGCAAACGCGATTATCGCAAAGAAGATGGCATCCATGTGCAAACCATCCGCGATCAGATAATTGAAGTAGACAAGTCCGGTCGTGTGGTTGATGTGTGGGATCTGACAAAGATACTCGATCCGATGCGTGATGCGCTTTTGGGTGCACTGGACGCAGGCGCGGTATGCGTCAACGTTGACCTCGCTCATGCCGGTCAACAGGCGAAACTGGAGCCAGATACTCCTTACGGTGACGCCCTCGGAGTGGGGGCTGGTCGTAACTGGGCGCACGTTAACTCCATTGCCTATGATGCCAAAGATGACTCCATTATTATCTCTTCCCGCCATCAGGGTGTTGTCAAAATCGGTCGCGATAAACAGGTGAAGTGGATTCTGGCACCGTCGAAAGGCTGGAATAAGGCGCTGGCAAGCAAGCTGTTAAAACCGGTTGATGATAAGGGCAACGCGCTAAAATGTGACGAAAACGGTAAGTGCGAGAATACTGATTTCGATTTTACCTACACCCAACACACCGCATGGCTCTCGAGCAAAGGGACATTAACCATCTTTGACAACGGCGATGGTCGTGGGCTCGAACAACCGGCATTGCCGACGATGAAATATTCCCGTTTCGTCGAATATAAAGTTGACGAGAAAAAAGGAACCGTTCAGCAAATTTGGGAATACGGAAAAGAACGCGGCTACGATTTCTATAGTCCCATCACCTCGGTTATCGAATATCAGAAAGACCGTGACACCATGTTTGGCTTTGGTGGCTCAATTAATTTATTTGACGTTGGACAACCAACCATCGGCAAGATCAACGAAATTGATTATAAGACCAAAGAAGTCAAAGTTGAGATTGATATTCTTTCAGATAAGCCGAACCAAACGCACTACCGTGCATTACTGGTCCGCCCACAACACATGTTTAAATAATCGCGTTAGATTAAGGATTAATTATGTCATCTAAATGGATTACTTCATTATTTAAAAGCGTGATATTAACCGCCGCACTTGCCTCGTCGTTTGCCGCCTCCGCTTTTACAGAAGGCACTGATTATATGGTTTTAGAGAAACCGATTCCTAATGCTGATAAGACGTTAATAAAAGTATTCAGCTACGCCTGTCCGTTCTGTTACAAATATGATAAAGCCGTGACTGGCCCGGTTTCTGAAAAAGTTGCCGATCTCGTCACCTTCACACCATTTCATCTGGAAACCAAAGGGGAATATGGTAAACAGGCCAGTGAAGTTTTTGCAGTAATGATTGCTAAAGATCAGGCAGCAGGGATTTCATTATTTGATGCCAAATCACAGTTCAAAAAAGCGAAATTCGCTTATTACGCTGCTTACCACGACAAGAAAGAGCGCTGGTCAGATGGTAAAGATCCGGCCGCATTCATTAAAACAGGCCTGGATGCTGCAGGCATGAGCCAGGCAGATTTTGACGCCGCGCTGCAAGATCCCACCGTTCAGCAAACGCTGGAGAAATGGAAAGCGGCATACGACGTCGCCAAAATTCAGGGGGTTCCGGCTTACGTCGTTAACGGTAAATACCTGATCTACACCAAGAGTATCAAATCCATTGACTCCATGGCTGAGCTTGTCAGAGAGCTGGCGACAAAATAAACAGGGACGAGGCTATGGTTTTCATAAAAGGATTGTGGCGGGACTTACGTACCACGCCGGTTGATACGCTGGTGAGATGGCAGGAACGGCGCTTTCTGTGGCTACTGATGGCCTGCGCGATGGGCGGGTTAATAATATTGGCCCACTCGTTTTTCCAAATCTATCTCTATATGGCCCCCTGCGAGCAGTGTGTCTACATTCGCTTTGCCATGTTTGTGATGGTTTTCGGTGGATTGATCGCGGCAATAAACCCTAAAAATGTTGTTCTGAAGCTTATTGGCTGCATTGCGGCATTTTACGGCAGCATCATGGGCATTAAGTTCTCGCTCAAACTCAATGATATTCATCATGCGGTACATAGCCCGGATTCGCTGTTTGGCGTCCAGGGGTGTTCCACTGATCCGACATTCCCTTTCAATTTGCCGCTGGCAAACTGGGCTCCGGAGTGGTTTAAACCCACTGGAGATTGCGGCTATGATGCCCCCATAGTGCCTGATGGCGTGGCACTCAGCAGTACGCAAAAGTGGTTTATCGATCTATACCAACAGTCTGAAGGCTGGTATCTGCTTCCACCGTGGCAATTTATGAACATGGCGCAGGCATGCCTGCTAGCCTTTGGCTTATGTTTATTGCTGTTGGTGATAATGAGCGGCGCATGGGCATTGAAACTGGCCAGGGCCAAATAATTTGAGCAAAAATAAAAAAACCGAAGCCTGGAAGATGGCTTCGGTTTTTTATGCTTACCACAACTAACGTGGTAATAGTCTATTAGCTGGCTTTGCGCTCGTGCGCCTGACGGTAAGCCACCAGGTCTTCGATAGTCACCACCGCCATATTATGCTTGCCGGCAAATTCGATGCACTCTGGCGCACGCGCCATGGTGCCATCGTCGTTGGTCAGTTCGCACAGCACGCCTGCCGGTTTAAACCCTGCCAGCGTCATCAGGTCGATGGTCGCTTCAGTATGACCACCGCGGGTCAACACGCCGCCAGCCTGAGCACGCAGCGGGAAAACGTGCCCCGGACGGTTAAGATCGGAAGGTTTGGCGCCATCCTTAATTGCCGCACGCACCGTAGTCACACGGTCCGCAGCGGAAACACCGGTGGTCACGCCCTCTGCTGCTTCAATGGTCACGGTAAAACCGGTGCCGTAAGCGCTGGTATTATTTTCCACCATCATTGGCAGATCGAGCTGTTTTCGTCGGTCTTCAGTGATGCACAGGCAAACAATACCGCTACCGTGACGGATGGTCAGCGCCATCTGTTCTACGGTCATGGTTTCTGCCGGGAAAATCATATCACCTTCGTTTTCGCGATCTTCATCGTCAAGCACCATCACACCGCGTCCTTCACGCAGCGCAGACAGCGCATGTTCAACACGTTCGAAAGCCGTACCAAAAGAGGAAAGTAGCGTCTGATTCATGGTAAAAAAACCTCACTAAAATTATGGTTACCAGAATCAGGGCAGTCTTAGGAGTACCGTCTAAGCGGCAAAAAAATAACGTGAGCGGGTCCATGCCCGACTGGATCGTTACTCTCTCCCATCCGGACTCTAACCGTCGGCCCCGGAATTACACCGGATCTGCTGACCTTTTTGCCGTAACAAAAAGCGCTCGCGGGCTTTCAACATCAGTTGATTTACCGCCGGTGGGGAATTTCGCCCCGCCCTGAGAATAAGCGGGTTAACTATAACGCTATTGATTACCTTCATCAACGCCTTTACTCGTCTTAGCTTCACACAATTCTGGTTTATGCCTGTGCCAGTTCGCACTACAATAGGCAGCAACACGTACCAGTTCAGGGAAACCACAATGATTGACCCGAAAAAAATTGAGCAGATTGCTCGTCAGGTTCACGAGTCGATGCCGAAAGGGATCCGCGAGTTTGGCGAAGACGTCGAGAAGAAAATTCGTCAAACGCTGCAGTCACAGCTGACCCGTCTGGATCTGGTAAGCCGTGAAGAATTCGATGTACAGACTCAGGTTTTATTGCGCACACGTGAAAAGCTGGCGCTGCTTGAGCAACGTCTGACTGAGCTGGAATCGCGTGAAAAAACGGCAGAAGTTAAACCTGCCCCCGCGATCCCGTCAGTCGATCCGCAAGAGTAAAACGACAACGGGCCGCAAGGCCCGTTTTTCTGTTAGTGTTCCAGTTCTAGCTTCCTGGCTTCCGTCGCCTGCTGGCAGTACAGCGCATAGCGTTTGCAAAACCAGCTTCGATGTTCTTCATCCATGTTCCCGGTTATCGCCTGGATATCAACGGGATGGCCCTCAGCCTGCATTCTGGCAAAACTACGGGCCAGGAAATCGAAATTGTTCATTGAATACATATTGCTGTTCATGAGCATACCCTCCAGTTATTGAATATCTGCTAAGGCCATATGCTTTTTCTAATTTCAGTATTTCCCTGGATACGAAGTTATTCTGTACATATTGTGCGCAAAAAAACCGCCTGCTTCACAGTTTCCTACGAAATCTAAGAGGGGGATGAGCCCCTTTTCGGATTAAAGACCAGGGTAACGCATGTTATTGTAACTTCATGTAAAAGTAAGAGGTAAAACCATTACTTTTGACACGGACAGGGAACGCAGTAACAGGAGGAAACAACTTGGTATTATTCACGGATTACAACAGCCCCTACCTGTTTGCTATTTCATTTGTACTGTTGATTGGCCTACTGGAAATCATCTCTCTTATTTTTGGCCATTTTCTTTCAGGTGCGCTTGATGCTCACCTCGAACATTACGATGCCCTGACTTCCGGCAATATCGGCCAGGCGCTTCACTATCTCAATATCGGGCGGATCCCGGCACTGATCGTGCTGTGTTTACTCGCTGGCTTCTTTGGACTCTTCGGTATCCTCCTTCAGCATGGCTGGGTCACGCTGTGGCAAGCACCGCTCAGCAACCTGCTGCTTGCTCCGGTGAGTTTTATTCTTGCCGTCTTCGCCGTGCATTACAGCGGAAAAATCATTGCTCCCTGGCTGCCGCGGGATGAAACCACCGCCCTCGCTGAAGATGAATTTATCGGCAGCATGGCGATTATTACCGGACATTCCGCAAGTGCCGGAACCCCCTGCGAAGGCAAATTTACCGATAAGTTCGGGCAGACTCACTATGTGCTGCTGGAGCCTGAAGCGGGCAAAGAATTCAAAAAAGGAGACAAGGTGCTGATTATCTGCCGACTCTCCGCAACGCGTTACCTGGCCGAGCTAAACCCCTGGCCGACTGTTTTATAATTTTATACAGAGGGATCTTATAGATGGATGATGTTTTTGGCATGTTACCTTCATGGATGTTTACCGCCATTGTGGCGGTGGTCGTCTTAGTAATTATCGGGATTATTTTTGCCCGCCTGTATCGCCGCGCATCTGCTGAACAGGCGTTTGTGCGTACCGGCCTTGGTGGACAAAAAGTGGTGATGAGCGGCGGCGCAATTGTCATGCCTATCTTCCACGAAATTATTCCTATCAACATGAACACCCTCAAACTTGAGGTGAGCCGTTCAACTGTCGACAGTCTCATCACCAAAGACCGTATGCGCGTGGATGTCGTCGTCGCCTTTTTCGTGCGTGTAAAACCGTCTGTTGAAGGGATTGCTACCGCCGCACAGACGCTGGGACAGCGGACGCTGTCACCAGAGGATTTACGTGTGCTAATAGAAGATAAGTTTGTTGATGCCCTACGTGCCACTGCGTCGCAGATGACCATGCATGAACTGCAGGATACGCGTGAAAACTTCGTTCAGGGCGTACAAAATACCGTCGCGGAAGACCTGTCCAAAAACGGCCTGGAACTGGAGAGCGTTTCACTCACCAACTTTAACCAGACCGAAAAAGTCCATTTCAACCCGAATAACGCCTTTGATGCCGAGGGTCTGACCAAGCTGACCCAGGAAACAGAACGCCGTCGTCGCGAACGTAACGAAGTCGAGCAGGACGTAGAAGTTGCCGTTCGTGAGAAAAACCGTGATGCGCTGGCACGCAAGCTGGAAATCGAACAGCAGGAAGCCTTCATGACTCTCGAGCAGGAGCAGCAGGTGAAGACCCGCACGGCCGAGCAAAACGCCAAAATTGCCGCCTTCGAAGCCGAACGTCATCGTGAAGCTGAGCAGACGCGCATTCTTGCCGAACGGCAGATTCAGGAAACAGAAATCGAGCGCGAACAGGCGGTGCGTTCCAGAAAAGTCGAGGCCGAGCGTGAAGTTCGCATTAAAGAAATCGAACAACAGCAGGTAACGGAGATCGCCAACCAGACCAAGTCCATCGCTATTGCCGCCAAGTCTGAACAGCAGTCTCAGGCTGAAGCACGCGCTAACGATGCGCTAGCCGAAGCGGTTCGCGCCCAGCAGAACGTAGAAACCACCCGCCAGACCGCAGAAGCGGATCGTGCCAAACAGGTGGCGTTGATTGCCGCTGCGCAGGATGCAGAAACCCAGGCGGTTGAACTGACCGTCCGGGCAAAAGCGGAAAAAGAAGCTGCAGAATTGCAGGCGGCAGCAATTGTTGAACTGGCCGAAGCCACGCGGAAAAAAGGTCTGGCGGAAGCCGAAGCCCAGCGTGCGCTGAACGATGCCATCAACGTGCTTTCCGACGAACAGACCAGTCTGAAATTTAAGCTGGCCCTGCTGCAGTCCCTGCCAGCAGTCATTGAGAAATCCGTTGAGCCAATGAAGTCTATCGATGGGATCAAGATTATCCAGGTTGATGGTCTGAATCGTGGCGGCGCCGTCGGTGAAGTGACCGCAGGTAACGTAACCGGAGGGAATCTGGCTGAGCAGGCATTATCCGCCGCCCTTGCCTATCGTACACAAGCGCCGCTGATTGACTCGCTGTTAAATGAAATTGGTTTGTCCGGCGGTTCGCTGTCGGCACTGGCCGATCCGCTGAAAAACAGTCCACAGCCTGTTGAGAAAACGACTGAAGAATAAGAAACAGAAATGCCGGATGGCAACGCTTACGCGTTTTATCCGGCCTACAACCTCGTAGGCCGGGCACCGCCATCCGACAAACATTCCAATTGTTATTTATCGCTGTCTTTCTGGATCTTCTTGATGATATTGGTCGTTGAGCAGCCATCTTCGAAGTTCAGCACCAGCACTTCACCGCCGTTCGCCCATACCTCTTTGCTGCCCGCAATATCTTCTGGCTTATAGTCACCGCCTTTGACCAGCAGATCCGGCAGGATGCCGGCGATCAGACGCTGCGGTGTATCTTCTTCAAAAGAGACCACCCAGTCGACGGATTCCAGCGCGCCCAGCACGATCATGCGCTGTTCCAGCGGGTTGACCGGACGCGTTTCGCCTTTCAGACGTTTGGTCGACGCATCGCTGTTTACCGCCACGATCAGGCGATCGCCCAGCTTGCGCGCATTTGCCAGATAGGAAACGTGGCCCGCATGCAGGATGTCAAACACGCCGTTAGTCATCACCACTTTCTCACCGCGCTTGCGGGCGCTGGCAACGGCCTGTTTCAGCTCAGATTCGCTCATCACGCCAAAACCAGTATCAGCCCGACCACGCACCGCGTTTTCCAGTTCAATCGGAGAAACGGTGGAGGTTCCCAGTTTACCAACCACAACACCGGCTGCAGCGTTGGCAAAATAGCACGCCTCTTCCAGTGTGTTACCCGCCGCCAGCGTCGCCGCCAGCACGCCAATTACCGTATCGCCCGCACCGGTCACGTCATACACTTCCTGCGCCTGCGTCGGCATATGCAGTGGCGATTTGCCCGGTTGCAGCAACGTCATCCCCTGTTCTGAACGGGTAATCAGCAGTGCGGAAAGGTCGAAATCAGCAATCAATTTCATGCCGCGCTCAACCAGTTCATCTTCGCTTTTGCATTTACCCACTACCGCTTCAAACTCAGACAGGTTGGGCGTTAGCAGCGTTGCGCCTCGGTAACGTTCAAAATCGGTCCCTTTCGGATCGATAAGTACCGGCACGCCAGCCTTACGCGCCAACGCAATCATCTGCTGCACGCTTGCCAGCGCGCCTTTGGCGTAGTCGGAAAGCACCAGAGCGCCAATAGAACCCAGCGCCTGATTAATACGCTCGTGCAGCGGCTGCGGATCCACGCCTTCAAAACCTTCTTCAAAATCCAGACGAATCAACTGCTGGTTGCGGGAAAGCACGCGCAGTTTGGTGATTGTCGGATGCGTCGGCACGGAAACGAAGTCGCATTTTACGTTCACATCCGCCAACGTTTTGCTCAGCGCACGCGCCGCGTCGTCGATACCGGTCAAACCCACCAGACGGGAATTTGCGCCCAGAGAGGCAATGTTCATCGCCACGTTTGCTGCGCCACCGGGACGTTCTTCGATGGTATCGACCTTCACCACCGGAACCGGCGCTTCAGGTGAAATACGGCTGGTAGGGCCGTACCAGTAGCGATCCAGCATCACATCACCGACAACCATGACTCCTGCACGTTCAAACTCTGGCAGCGTTACTTTCATTCCTGTCTCCTGAGAGATTCTCTGAGGGTCTTAAAATTTGCGCGCGATAATAGCACACTTCACTCGGCAACCAGCCACTTCTGCCAGCTGTCACGCACCAGCGTACGTTCAGCGTCAAAGTGCTCCAGCGCCACATGGCCCGGAAGTTCCTGCAACGCAAGATGGTGAAGTTCATCACGCAACGTCGTATAAGCACGGGTAAGCGCCAGCGCTTCCTGCTCGTCCATAATGTCGTTTTGCGCCAGCAATTCCAGAATGCGCACGTTATCCGACCAGCGCGTCAGCTTCGGTTTTTCATGCGCATAGCGCAACACCAGATACTGCGTAATAAACTCAATATCGGTAATGCCACCCTCATCCGCTTTAATATCAAAACGATCCCGATGCTTATTGCCCAAATGGGCGCGCATTTTCTCACGCATTTCACGCACGTCGGTCTGCAAGGTTTTCCCATCACGGACGAGGGTCATGATATCGCGACGAATCGCATCAAACTGAGAGGTCAACTGCGGGTCGCCATATACCACACGAGCACGCACCAGCGCCTGATGCTCCCATGTCCAGGCTTCGTTGCGCTGGTAATCGTCGAAAGCGTCGGTTGATGTCACCAGCATTCCCGCCGCGCCGGATGGACGCAGCCGCGCATCCACTTCGTACAAAATACCGGACGAAGTGCGGGTGCTGAAAAGGTGCATAATGCGCTGCGACAGACGCAGATAGAACTGTCGCCCATCAATCTCACGCTCACCGTCCGTCATCACGTCCATCGGACAATCATGCAGGAAGATCAAATCAAGATCCGAACTGTAGCCCAGTTCCCAGCCGCCCAGTTTGCCATAGCCGACGACGGCAAAACCGCGCCCCTCACGTTCGCCAAGATGGGTAGGTTGCCCGTAGCGAGCAACCATCTGCGTCCACGCCTGCTGGACTACCGCATCAATAATCGCTTCCGCCAGCCAGGTTAAATGGTCGCTCACCTTCATCACCGGCAGCGTACCGGCGATATCAGCCGCGGCAATACGCAGTAGCTGCGTTTGCTTAAACTGGCGCAGTGCCTCCAGTTGCTGCTCTTCGTCATCTTCTGGCACGCGCAGCAAATACTGGCGCAGCTCATCACGGTAGGCGTCCGTCGCGGTAGGTTGATACAGGGTATTCGGATCCAACAGTTCGTCGAGCAACAACGGATACCGCGCCAGCTGGCTGGCGACCATCGGCGAGGCCGCACAGAGCGAAATCAAATGCTTCAGCGCCCCGGGGAATTCGCTCAGCAGTTCCAGATAGGTCGTGCGAGTCACAATACCCACCAGCAGCGGTGTAATGCGTGACAGCGGGACTGAGGCGTCGTCACGCGTACAGACATCGCTCAGCAGATGCGGCATTAAATGATCCAGCACCTGTCGTCCGCGTGGGCCAATAGTGCGTTTATCCAGCTCTTTGCGGAAATCAGCAATCAGAGACAGCACGCGCCGCCGATCGTCATCCGCCAGATGCGTCAGCACTGGCGTGGTGTCATCTTCCTGTAAGGCATCCTGCCACAATTCGCGCCACTGTTCTGAGAGCGACTCTTCCTGGGTTTCAGCTTCGTCATCGCCAATCAGCTCGTTGAAGACCCGGCGCACATTGTCCATATGATTGGTCAGCACATCGGTTAACTGCTGCCAGTCATCAACGTTCATCCCCCACGCCAGCCGCGCGCGATTCAGTTCATCACCCGGCAGCGTCTGGGTCTGCTCATCATTGATACTTTGCAGCAGGTTTTCCAGGCGGCGTAAATAGAGATAGGCTGCGCGCAGTTGTTCCGCGTCGGTATCAGAAAGCAAGTGCAGCGCATTGATGGCGCTAAGCGTCGGTAACAGCGAGCGGGATTGCAGCGATGGCTCGCGCCCACCGCGAATCAGCTGGAATACCTGCACGATAAATTCGATTTCACGAATGCCGCCCGCCCCCAGCTTGATGTTATCTTTCAGGCCACGACGGCGTACTTCACGCGCAATCATCCCTTTCATGTTACGCAGCGACTGGATCACGCTGAAATCAATATAGCGACGGAAGACAAAAGGCCTCAGCATGGCACGAAGCTCGCTGACGTATGTACCGTCGGCATCGCCCATAATGCGGGCTTTAACCATCGCATAGCGTTCCCAGTCGCGCCCTTGTTCCTGGTAATAATCCTCCAGCGCGGAGAAGCTCAGCACCAGCGGGCCGCTGTCGCCAAACGGGCGTAAACGCATATCCACCCGATAGACAAACCCATCCATTGTGGGCTGATCCAGCACTTTGATAAGCCGCTGGCCCATACGGGTAAAGAACTGCGCGTTATCCAGCTCGCGACGCCCACCCTGTGTGCTGCCGTGTTCCGGCCAGGCAAAAATCAGGTCGATATCGGAGGAAAAATTCAGCTCGCCGCCGCCCAGTTTCCCCATGCCTAAAATCAGCAGCGGCTGCGCCACACCTTTAGGATTACACGGCGTTCCCCATTCGCGACAGCAGGCTGCGTACAACCAGTCGCGCGCGGCAACGATCAACGTTTCAGCCAGATGACTTAGCTGCTGCAAAATACTCTCTTCGGTCACCAGCGACAGCGTCTGTGCCCAGGCGATACGCACCATAATGCGACGACGAAACAGGCGTAACTCACGCATCAGTGTGTTTTCGTCACTAACGTCAGCCAATGCTTGCTGTAACCAGTTGGCATAGTGTTGCCATTCATCCGCCAGGGGTGGAGTGCTTTCCAGCTCAGCCAGCCATTCGGGATGGGCAATAATGCTGTCACGGACAAAATCACTGAATGTAAGTACTGACTTCGCCTGAACGCTAAGCGAGGACTCAGATATTGCTGCTGGCAGCCGCTCAACAATGGTCGGCCAGTACTGCTGTAACGGTGAAGAGAGCTGCTTCATTTACGGGTTATCCTTTGAATGGTGCCGGATGCGTCTTTTCGCCTTATCCGACCTACATGACAGTTACACACATCGCGTAGGCCTGATAAGCGCAGCGCCATCAGGCATCCCGGCCTCGGCCCTGATTATCGTTTTCCGCTGTGCAGCCAGAACGGTTCCAGCGCGATCGCCTCGTTGCGGAAGTGTTCAATTTCAATATATTGGTTGGCCGCAATGGCGCGACGTAAGCCCTGCCAAGTTGCGATCCATTCTGATGCGACATTTTCGTCGTAGTATCCCGCCAGCATCAGCATGCTATCAATGTTGCGCGTCAAACGTGGAAGCTGATCGGCGTACTGATCGCCCAACGGCTGCGCAAAAGCGGTTTTCAGCTCAGCGGCATGGCGTGAAAGATGGGTATCAGAGAAGCGCTTAAAGGAGTCGGCAATTTTGCCCTGCGCCTTCGCATCCAGGAACGGCTGCCATCCTTTGGTCACCAGCCATTCGGTCAGCGCCAGCTTGGCCATTGCCGTTTGCGTACTGTAAACCGCCGAAATAGCAGAAACGTCCGACGCAATGATCGCTTCCGATTGGGTCAGTAAATCACGTAAGTGAGCGCTCGCTTTTCGTGGCACATTACCGCCAAACAACATCAGAATGTGACGCACCAGCCCCATTGCCGCCAGCACCTCGGCTTTCGCCCCTTTAACGCCGCGTACCCACAGCTCTTCGTGGTACTGCCACTGTGATAATGCCAGCTCCAGCGCCGCTTCCAACCCCTGCTCAATGCTTGCCTTCGCCGGAACCTTCAAAATCCGCGTCGGTTTGAGTTCGCGCGGCGCATTCCCCAGGGCCAAATGATAACCGCGCGCGGCTTTGCTCAAACTGCCCTGGCGTAAACCGGTTTGCGAAACCAGCTGGTTTGCCAGCTTCAGTACCGCACGGGTATCGCCGCTTAGCAGTTCAAGTTCAAGCTCACAGATAGGTTCTGCAAACTCGCCCGCTTTCACTTCCCCCACATCGAGGGCCATTTCAATCCGGCTGCCATCAACATCAACCAACCATTTCTCACGGAAAAAATCGGTGCTGAACAACGGCTGCACTTGAGAAGCAAGTTCAGCGGGCAGTTTGCCATCAGGCCAGGCTTCCGTTGGGAACAAGGCGAGATCCAGCTCAGGCGCGTCCAGCGCAACGTTAAATTCCGGTCGCTGATGCAGGCCGCCCGTCACGCGTCCGGCAATTTTCATGGTCATTTCGTAATGACCGTTTTCACCGCGAATACGCAGCCCCATATCGTGACCACGCAACCACGCATCCGGCGTTTCGTAGTAAATATTCAGCAACTGGCTGGGCGCATGATGCTCTCCCCCCAGCGTATTCAGACGTTCACGTAGCGCATCGACAGCGTCACTATTAACGATAAATTTTAATTCGATTTCCTGGGCCATGGTCTTGTACTTATGGGTTATGTCACAGTTGAGAAAACTGACTGCGAACTAAGTTCGTTCTTTATGGTCAGTAGATAGTATTTTGCGCCAAATTGCCATGCAACGAGCAATTTGACGGGCGTAAAAGTTTCGAGTGGTGGCAAAAAGGACACAGATGATTCCGATTGATGTCGAATGCTTTGCGTAGAGACACTGATGCCACTACTATCGTTCCACTTTCTATGACAATAACGACAGCCTGATGCCAAAATTACGCCTGATTGGATTAACTTTACTCGCACTTAGCGCCACTGCAGTCTCTCATGCCGAAGAAAAGCGCTATGTCTCTGACGAACTGAACACCTGGGTCCGCAGCGGTCCGGGAGATAATTATCGCCTCGTGGGTACGGTTAACGCCGGCGAGGAAGTCACGCTATTACAGACCGATGCCAATACTAATTACGCCCAGGTGAAAGACAGCACCGGACGTACCGCCTGGATCCCACTGAAAGAGCTGAACAGTACGCCGAGCCTGCGTACCCGCGTTCCCGACCTGGAAAACCAGGTTAAGATCTTGACCGATAAGCTCAATAATATCGATACCACATGGAATCAGCGTACCGCCGACATGCAGCAAAAGGTAGCGCAGAGCGACAGCGTGATTGACGGGCTGAAACAAGAAAACCAGAAGCTGAAGAACGAACTTATCGTGGCGCAAAAGAAGGTGAGCGCAGCCAACCTTCAGCTTGATGACAAGCAGCGTACTATCATCATGCAATGGTTTATGTATGGAGGCGGCGTGCTGGGTCTTGGTCTGCTGCTCGGTCTGGTTCTGCCACACATGATCCCAAGCCGTAAACGCAAAGATCGCTGGATGAACTGAATCGCCTTCTCCGCCACACTGACATATGATTAAGGGATATTTTTTTCAAAAGGAAAGTGGCGTGAAGATTTATCTGGTCGGTGGTGCTGTTCGGGATGCGTTATTAGGGCTACCGATTAAAGATAAAGATTGGGTCGTTGTCGGCGCCACGCCGCAAGGAATGCTCGACGCGGGTTACCAACAAGTAGGCCGCGATTTTCCCGTGTTTCTGCATCCGCAAACCCGGGAAGAGCATGCGTTGGCGCGTACTGAACGTAAATCAGGTTCGGGATATACCGGATTCACCTGCTACGCCGCGCCAGATGTGACGCTGGAGGCCGATCTTCAGCGGCGCGACCTGACCATCAACGCAATGGCCCGCGATGACAACGGGGAGATTATCGACCCGTATAACGGACGCGACGATCTGGAAAACCGCCTGCTGCGTCATGTTTCCCCGGCTTTTAGCGAAGATCCACTGCGCGTGCTGCGCGTAGCACGCTTTGCTGCCCGCTATGCGCACCTTGGCTTTCGTATTGCCAACGAAACCATGACGCTGATGCGCGATATGAACGCCGCTGGCGAACTGGAACACTTGACGCCAGAGCGCGTGTGGAAAGAAACGGAAGGCGCCTTAACCACCCGCAACCCACAGGTATTTTTTCAGGTCCTGCGCGACTGCGGCGCACTGCACGTTCTGTTTCCTGAAGTGGATGCTCTGTTCGGCGTTCCCGCGCCCGCGCAGTGGCACCCGGAAATTGATACCGGTATTCACACGCTGATGACGCTGTCGATGGCAGCCATGTTAAGCCCGGAGGTCGACGTGCGTTTCGCCACGCTGTGCCACGATCTTGGCAAAGCATTAACGCCTAAAGCGCTATGGCCGCGCCATCATGGCCACGGTCCGGCGGGCGTTAAGCTGGTCGAGCAACTGTGTCAGCGCCTGCGCGTGCCGAATGACATCCGTGATTTAGCCAAACTGGTGGCCGAGTTCCACGACCTCATTCATACCTTCCCGATCCTGCAACCGAAAACCATCGTTAAGCTGTTTGATTCCATCGATGCATGGCGCAAACCGCAGCGCGTGGAGCAAATCGCCCTCACCAGCGAGGCCGACGTGCGTGGGCGAACCGGTTTTGAAGCGGCGGATTACCCGCAAGGCAGGCTGTTGCGTGAAGCCTGGCTGGTTGCACAGGCGGTTCCCACGAAAGATGTCGTGGAAGCGGGATTCAAAGGTCAGGCAATTCGTGAAGAACTGACCCGGCGTCGCATTGCGGCGGTGGCCAACTGGAAGGAGAAGCGGTGTCCTAAACCTGCCCATTAAACTGACGTTGCCGGATGGCGGCATAAATGCCTTATCCGGCCTACATATTACGCCCGTAGGCCGGATAAGCGCAGCGCCATCCGGCATTTAGTGGCGATCAGAAAAAAACCACATAGACGGCAGCCGCCACAACAAAGCGGTAAATCGCAAACGGAATGAACGAAATACGCTTAATCAGTTGCAGGAAGGTTTTGATCGCGACCAGCGCCACGATAAACGCCGTCACAAAACCGACTGCAAACATCGGTAAATCTGATGCGCTAAGGAACGACCAGCTCTTGTAGAGATCCAGCGCCGTCGCTCCCATCATCATCGGCACCGCCAGCAGGAATGAAAACTCAGAGGCCGCGTAACGGCTCACGCCCATCAGCATACCGCCAGAAATCGTCGCCCCTGAGCGAGAAAAACCCGGCCACAGCGCCAGACACTGAAAACAGCCAATCATAAACGCCTGGCGATAGGTCATATCATCCAGACCCGGCGCGCGCGGCTCTTTCGGCTTCAGGCATTCTGCAGCAATCAGCAGTACACCACCCACCACCAGCGCATACATCACGTTGATCGGGTTAAACAGCGACTTGATAGTGTCGTGGAACACCAGTCCCAGTACAACCGCCGGAATCATCCCCAACAGGATATGCCCCAGCGTCAGCCGACCTTTGCCAGTACCTTCATGCGGGGCCTTGCCGAAGTGAATGCCTATCAGGCCAAACAAACGTCGCCAGAACATCACCACTACTGCCAGAATAGACCCCAACTGGATCACCACCTCGAATGTTTTTGCGGTATCACCCTCAAAACCCAACAGGTGGCCAACAATAATCATATGGCCGGTACTGGAAACGGGTAAAAATTCCGTCAATCCTTCGACCACACCCAAAATTGCCGCCACCAGCAGCGAGTGCATATCACTCATTAATAAACCCCTAGATAGAGAAAACACGGCAAAAAAGAGCCGACGAAAGGACTCTTTTATACCCGTTTGATTTAGAAATTATTAAATTAATTATTTTCTTTCAGATTATTGCCACGCTCAATGACGACCCCGACGTTTGCCGCACGGGCTACCGCGCCAGGTTTGCTGAGTTTGATCCGCACCCACGGTGAATTAAAGCGGTTAAGTAGCAAATCCGCCACCTCTTCCGCTACACGTTCTACCAGCGCAAAACGCCCACCTTCCACATGATTAACAACCGTTTGAGCAATATCAGCATAGCTCAGGCAATCAGCCACATCATCGCTTTTAGCTGATTTGCGGTTATCCCATGCCATTTCGATATCGAACACCAACCGTTGTTCGATCGTTTGTTCCCAGTCGTAAACACCAATAGTGGTGATTACAGAAAGTTGCTCTATAAATACAATATCCATCACGACCTGCCTGCTTTTTGGCTAACCCGGATACCACTTCCGGCGAAATATGCGTATTATCCACAGAAGTAGCGTTTTACACGACATTTTCAAAACGGAACAGCTTATGAGTGCAATCGCGCCTGGAATGATTATCTTCGCGTACCTCTGTGGCTCAATTTCCAGTGCTATTCTGGTATGCCGCCTTGCTGGATTGCCGGACCCGCGCGACAGCGGCTCTGGGAATCCGGGCGCGACAAACGTGCTGCGCATCGGTGGCAAGGGAGCCGCCGTCGCGGTACTGATTTTCGACGTCCTGAAAGGTATGTTACCCGTCTGGGGTGCCTATGCGCTAGGCGTCAGCCCCTTCTGGCTGGGATTGATCGCAATCGCCGCCTGTCTGGGACACATTTGGCCGGTATTTTTCGGCTTTAAAGGTGGAAAAGGCGTTGCCACCGCCTTTGGCGCAATTGCGCCGATTGGCTGGGACTTAACCGGCGTGATGGCCGGAACCTGGCTACTAACCGTCCTGTTAAGCGGCTATTCGTCGTTAGGCGCTATCGTCAGTGCGCTGATCGCCCCTTTTTACGTCTGGTGGTTCAATCCCCAGTTCACTTTCCCGGTGTCCATGTTGTCGTGCTTAATTCTGCTTCGTCACCATGACAACATTCAGCGTCTGTGGCGTCGTCAGGAGCCGAAGATCTGGACCAAGCTAAAGAAAAAACGCGAAAAAGACCCCGAGTGATTTTATTGTCGGATAGCGACGCGTCGGCGTCTTATCCGGCCTCGGGGATGTGATACCCCTCCACCGGTTTGCCTAATCGGTTCTGACACCACGTCGCCAGAAACTCCACGCACACGCGAAGCTTCACGCTGCGATACAGCGGCACCTGATAAACCGCCCAGATATTAGCGCTCTGCGCATAGTCCGACAGCACACGCACCAGCTCACCGCTGGCCAGAAACGGTTGTACGTCCCATTCAGAACGCAGCATGATCCCTTTTCCCTGTAGTGCCCACTGCAGCACAATCTCACCGCTGTTAGAAGAAAGATGTCCCGCTACCTTAACCGACTTTTTCTCCTGACCGTTATCCAGTTCCCACACCCCGTGAGTCATATCCCGTTCTTTGGTGACCAGACAATCATGCCGAATTAATTCCTGTAACGTCGTCGGCTCACCGTATTTTTGTAAATACGGCGGTGCTGCGCATAATATCCTTTTATTTTTCGTTAACAAATGCGCAATATAATAATCAGGAATTTCATCATTGATACGAATATCCAAATCGATATTATCCTGCGCCAAATCAATTTGCCGATCGTAAAGTTCAAAATGTACCTGTAATTCAGGATAGCTGTGCATCAATTCTGTAATTGCCGGTGCAATATAACTGCGCCCAAAACCAAAGCTACAGCCGATACGAATCATCCCTGCCGGACGCGTTTTGAGTTGCGTAACGTCATCGACCAAATGTTGATAACCTGCGAGGATCGCTTGCGCGTGTTCATAGCAACGTTGGCCACTCTCCGTTAGCGCCACGCCGCGCGCCGAGCGGCTTAGCAACGTAGCCCCTAGCGTGGACTCGAGGATCTGAATGCGCTTCGTCACAAACGCTGGCGTCTGGCCCAGCGTCGCAGCGGCGGCGCTAAAGCTGCCGCTATGAACAATTTCAACCAGCACCTGTAGGTCTTTCGCCAGGGGATACGTATTCAGCATGATCGGTAATCCGTAATGTGATTAACCGCAGTGTAATTCTCCCATACGTATTAAACCCTGCCCTGGCGCAATTTTTATTGCCTTATCTGGACATCATTCACGAACTGTTAATTAGATATTCACAGTGCCAAATAATATAAAACCACATTTTTAGTGGTAGTTTGTGGCGGAGAATTTATTTCCAGACAAATAAAAGAACTGGAGTTAATAAGATGAGCAATCAAAATAACCAACATGCGATAACTACGCTGACGAACATTGTCGCCGACTTTACCGCCATGATTTCTACCCGCATGCCTGACGATGTTGTGGATAAATTAAAACAGCTGCGTGAAGGCGAAACCTCGCCGATGGGTAAAATCATCTACCACACCATGTTTGACAACATGCAGAAAGCTATCGACCTGAACCGCCCTGCCTGTCAGGACACCGGGGAAATTATGTTCTTCGTGAAGGTCGGTTCCCGTTTTCCTCTACTTGGCGAACTGCAAAGCATTCTGAAACAGGCTGTTGAAGATGCCACGGTAAAAGCGCCGCTGCGCCATAACGCGGTTGAGATTTTTGACGAAGTGAATACCGGAAAAAATACCGGTACCGGTGTGCCGTGGATCACCTGGGACATCATCCCTGATAACGATGACGCGGAAATCGAAGTCTACATGGCAGGCGGCGGCTGTACGCTGCCGGGGCGCTCGAAAGTGTTAATGCCTTCTGAAGGCTATGAAGGCGTGGTGAAATTTGTCTTCGAAAATATCTCCACGCTGGCAGTTAACGCCTGTCCTCCGGTGCTGGTGGGCGTGGGTATTGCCACCTCTGTAGAAACCGCTGCCGTGCTTTCTCGTAAAGCGGTGCTGCGCCCAATCGGATCACGCCATCCAAACCCAAAAGCGGCAGAACTGGAACTGCGCCTGGAAGAAGGACTTAACCGTCTGGGCATTGGGCCGCAAGGGTTGACCGGGAATAGCTCAGTGATGGGCGTACATATCGAATCCGCCGCGCGCCACCCGTCGACTATCGGCGTTGCCGTCTCTACCGGCTGCTGGGCGCATCGTCGCGGCACGCTGTTGGTTCATGCCGACCTCTCCTTCGAAAACCTGTCTCACACCCGGAGCGCGTTATGAAAAAGATCCTCACAACCCCGATCAAAACCGAAGATCTGGCAGACATTCGCGTTGGCGATGTCATTTACCTGACCGGCACGCTGGTGACCTGCCGCGACGTTTGCCACCGTCGCCTGATCGAACTGAAGCGCCCGATTCCTTATGACCTGAACGGCAAAGCCATTTTCCATGCGGGCCCGATCGTCCGTAAAAACGGTGAAAAATGGGAGATGGTCTCCGTCGGCCCAACTACCAGCATGCGTATGGAAGCGTTTGAGAAAGACTTTATCGAGCAGACGGGCGTCAAGCTGGTGGTCGGCAAAGGCGGCATGGGGCCGCTGACGGAAGAAGGCTGCAAACAGTTTAAATCACTGCACGTCATCTTCCCGGCTGGCTGTGCGGTCGTGGCGGCTACTCAGGTTGAAGAAATTGAAGAGGTACACTGGACCGAACTCGGCATGCCGGAATCTCTGTGGGTATGCCGGGTAAAAGAGTTCGGCCCGCTGATCGTTTCCATCGATACTCACGGTAATAACCTGATTGCCGAAAACAAAAAGCTGTTCGCTGAACGTCGCGATCCTATCGTCGAAGAAATCTGCGAGCACGTGCACTACATCAAATAACCCTCCCGGAGGGGCGTAACGCCTCTCCCTCTTTGCAGGGATACAACAATGGCACCTTTAGCTGGTTGGTGGCGATACCTGGCTCCGCTGGTGGTCATCGCCATTATTGCTGTTCTGCCCGTCCCCACCGGTCTTGAGAGTCACACCTGGCTCTATTTTGCCGTCTTTACCGGTGTGATTGTCGGGCTTATTCTGGAACCTGTACCGGGCGCGGTGATAGCGATGATTGGCATTTCGATCATCGCCGTCCTTTCACCGTGGCTGCTGTTCAGTCCGGAGCAACTCGCGCAGGACGGTTTTAAATTTACTGCCAAATCGCTGTCGTGGGCGGTATCTGGATTCTCAAACTCGGTCATCTGGCTGATCTTCGCGGCCTTTATGTTTGGTACCGGCTATGAGAAAACCGGCCTTGGTCGGCGAATCGCGCTGATGCTGGTGAAAAAGATGGGGCACCGGACGTTATTTCTCGGCTATGCGGTGATGTTCTCCGAACTTATCCTCGCTCCCGTCACGCCTTCCAACTCCGCGCGCGGAGCCGGAATAATCTACCCGATTATCCGCAACCTGCCGCCGCTGTATAACTCGCAGCCCAATAGCGCCAGTTCACGCTCCATTGGCTCGTACATCATGTGGATGGGCATTGTCGCTGACTGCGTTACCAGCGCTATTTTCTTAACGGCGATGGCACCGAATCTGCTGTTGATCGGCCTGATGAAAGGCGCGTCCCACACGGCGCTGAGCTGGGGCGACTGGTTCTTAGGCATGCTGCCGCTGAGCATTTTACTGGTGCTGATCGTGCCGTGGCTGGCGTACCTGCTGTATCCACCGGTACTGAAATCCGGCGATCAGGTTCCACGTTGGGCAGATACAGAGCTAAAAGCGATGGGACCGCTCTGCGCTCGCGAGAAAAAGATGCTGGTACTGATGGTCGGCGCGCTAGTGCTGTGGATCTTCGGCGGCGACTACATTGACGCCGCAATGGTCGGATACAGCGTGGTGGCGTTGATGCTGGTACTACGCATCATTAGCTGGGATGACATCGTCAGCAATAAAGCCGCATGGAACGTCTTTTTCTGGCTGGCCTCGCTGATAACGCTCGCCACCGGGCTCAATAACACCGGTTTTATTACCTGGTTCGGCAAGCTGCTGGCGGGAGGACTGAGCGGCTATTCGCCGATGATGGTGATGGTGGCGCTGATCGTGGTGTTCTATCTGCTGCGCTACTTCTTTGCCAGCGCCACGGCGTATACCTCTGCCCTCGCGCCGATGATGATTGCCGCCGCGCTGGCAATGCCGGAAATCCCGCTACCGGTCTTCTGCCTGATGGTCGGCGCCGCCATTGGCCTGGGCAGCATTCTGACCCCGTACGCCACCGGTCCTAGCCCTATCTACTACGGCAGCGGTTATTTGCCAACGGTGGATTACTGGCGACTCGGCGCTATTTTTGGCCTGATTTTCCTCGTGCTGCTGGTGATCACCGGTCTGATCTGGATGCCCCTCGTTTTACTGTAATCTCCCTTGGGCGGCATATTGTCGCCCCTTAATCCATAAGCTTCTCATATGATCGATTTCCCGATGCGCTGAGGCATACTTTTTTGTATGCAAACACCCTCATGCTGATAGGGGAAACGCTCTGGACACGGTTGCGCACGAGACACTCACACGAGGCTGGCAGGCCGAACTGGAACTGCATTTTTCCTGCACCAGGCACAAAACGGTGCTCGCCTCGGCGCGTCATCATGGTCCATTGACAGTTCAGCGCCCGTTTTACCCGGAAGAGGACGTCTGCCACCTCTATTTGCTGCATCCACCTGCGGGGATCGTTGGCGGGGATGAGCTTCATATTGCCGTCACGCTCGACGAAAACAGCCATGCGTTAATCACCCAGCCCGGCGCGGGCAAGTTTTATCGCAGCCGAGGGCCACAAGCGCTGCTGCGCCAGCATTTTACCCTCGCCTCGCACGCCACGCTGGAGTGGCTGCCGCAGGATACGATCCTCTTTCCCGGCGCCAACGCCGCTATTCAGACCGTCTTTCATCTGACATCCGCAAGTCGCCTGCTGGCCTGGGATCTGCTGTGTCTTGGCCGACCGGTTATGCAGGAAACTTTCAGCCACGGCATGCTGCAAAATCGCCTGGAAGTGTGGCGAGATGGGCAGCCGCTGCTGATAGAACGCTTGATATTGCAGGAGGGGAATCTGAGCGGCGTCGCGCATCATCCCTGGGTCGGCACGTTGCTGTGTTATCCGGCCAACGAACACATGCTGGAGGGCACGCGGGAGCGGCTTATGGCGCTTGGCGATTACGCCGGGGCAACGCTTAACGACTCGCTGCTGACAATCCGTTTTCTTGCTAACGACAACCTGGTTGTTCAGCGCGTTATGCGTGACATCTGGCAATTTTTGCGCCCGCTGCTGACACATAAAACGCCTGTACTACCGAGAATCTGGCACACCTAAGAGAACCCTTATGGAACTGACCCCCAGAGAAAAAGATAAGTTGTTGCTGTTTACCGCCGCGCTGGTGGCGGAACGTCGCCTGGCCCGCGGACTGAAGCTGAATTACCCGGAATCGGTGGCGCTGATTAGCGCTTTCATCATGGAAGGGGCGCGCGACGGGCAAACTGTAGCCGCGCTGATGGAGGACGGGCGTCACGTCCTGCGCCGCGATCAGGTGATGGAAGGCGTACCGGAAATGATCCCGGATATTCAGGTTGAAGCCACCTTTCCGGACGGATCGAAACTGGTCACTGTCCACAACCCGATCGTCTAAGGAGCGGCAATGATCCCAGGTGAATATCAGATCGCAAAAGGCAGTATCGCACTTAATCAGGGGCGAGAGATCTGCACGATCGTGGTGGAAAATCATGGCGACAGGCCCATCCAGGTGGGATCGCACTATCACTTTTTCGAAGTGAACCCGGCGCTGCACTTTGACAGGCTGGCCGCACGCGGCTTTCGTCTGAACATTGCTGCGGGCACAGCGGTGCGTTTTGAGCCAGGACAAAAACGCGAAGTCGAACTGGTGCGCGTTGCTGGCACACAAAGGATCGTGGGTTTTCGCAGCGAAGTGATGGGCGCGCTGGAGGCAGATAATGAGTGACATTTCCCGGCAGGCGTACGCCGACATGTTTGGCCCAACCACTGGCGATAAAGTGCGCCTGGCGGATACCGACCTGTGGATCGAAGTGGAAAAAGACTTCACCACCTACGGCGAAGAGGTCAAATTCGGCGGCGGAAAAGTGATCCGCGACGGCATGGGCCAGGGGCAAATGCGCGCCGATGCATGTGTGGATCTGGTGATAACCAACGCGCTGATCGTCGATCACTGGGGGATCGTGAAAGCGGATATTGGTATCAAAGCCGGCAGGATCTTCGCCATCGGAAAGGCAGGTAATCCCGATATTCAGCCCAACGTTACGATCCCGATAGGCGTGGGAACTGAAGTCATCGCCGGGGAAGGCAAGATCGTCACCGCAGGCGGCGTGGATACACATATTCACTGGATCTGCCCACAGCAGGCGCAAGAGGCGCTGGTTTCCGGCGTGACGACGATGATCGGCGGCGGCACCGGTCCGGCCGCGGGCACTCACGCCACCACCTGTACGCCGGGTCCGTGGTACATCGCACGCATGCTGCAGGCGGCGGACGCGTTGCCGGTTAACATCGGTTTACTGGGCAAAGGTAACGGCTCAAATCCTGACGCCTTGCGCGAGCAAATCACTGCAGGCGCAATTGGCCTGAAAATCCATGAAGACTGGGGCGCCACACCCGCCGCTATCGACTGCGCGCTGACCGTGGCCGACGAAATGGACATCCAGGTCGCGCTGCACAGTGACACGCTCAATGAGTCCGGTTTCGTGGAAGATACGCTGGCGGCGATTGGCGATCGCACCATTCATACTTTTCACACCGAAGGCGCGGGCGGCGGTCATGCGCCGGATATCATCACCGCCTGCGCACATCCGAATATCCTGCCCTCCTCTACGAACCCGACGCTGCCCTATACCATCAACACCATCGACGAGCATCTCGATATGCTGATGGTTTGCCACCATCTCGATCCAGATATCGCCGAAGACGTAGCCTTTGCCGAATCACGCATTCGCCGGGAAACGATCGCTGCCGAAGATGTGCTGCATGACATTGGCGCCTTTTCCCTGACCTCGTCCGATTCGCAGGCAATGGGGCGCGTGGGCGAAGTGATCCTGCGTACCTGGCAGGTGGCGCACCGCATGAAGGTTCAGCGTGGCCCGTTGGCAGAAGAAACCGGTGACAACGACAACCTGCGCGTTAAACGTTACGTCGCCAAATACACCATCAATCCGGCGCTAACCCACGGTATCGCCCATGAAGTCGGCTCCGTTGAACCTGGCAAACTGGCCGATCTGGTGTTGTGGTCACCGGCATTCTTTGGCGTAAAACCGGCGACGATCGTTAAAGGCGGGATGATCGTCTGTGCGCCGATGGGCGACATCAATGCCTCGATTCCCACCCCACAGCCGGTGCATTACCGCATGATGTTCGGCGCACTTGGCGCAGCGCGGCATCACACCCGGCTGACCTTTATTTCGCAGGCCGCTGATGCGCAAAACATCGCGCAGCAGCTCAACCTGCAAAGCGCCATCGCCGTCGTTAAAGGCTGCAGAACAGTGAAAAAGGCCAACATGATCCACAACGACCTGCAACCCAATATCACCGTCGATGCTCAGACCTACGAGGTGCGTATTGATGGCGAACTGATTACCAGCGAACCGGCAAACGTTTTGCCGATGGCACAACGCTATTTTCTGTTTTAGGAGTGACGATGATCTACCTGACCCAACGCCTTGACCACGCTCACCGCGTCACCGCAAGCGTCACGCTACCCATTGATATGCGGGTAAAAAGTCGTGCCAGAGTGGCGCTGAACGACGGTCGCGAAGCCGGGCTGATGCTACCGCGCGGTTTGCTGTTACGCGGTGGCGACCTGCTGACCACCGACGATGGAAGCGAGGTGATCGAAGTGATCGCCGCGCCGGAGTCGGTTTCCGTGGTGCGCTGCGCCGATCCTTTCCTGCTCGCCAAAGCCTGTTATCACCTCGGCAATCGCCACGTTCCGCTACAAATTCTGCCGGATGAGCTGCGCTACCACCACGATCATGTGCTGGACGCCATGCTGCGCCAGTTCAACCTCGAGGTGACGTTCGCCCAGTTGCCGTTTGAACCGGAAGCAGGCGCTTATGCCAGTGAATCACACGGGCATCATCACGGCCATGCGCACTGATGCATAACACCCAACAACTGCGTCTGATGCAGCTCGCCAGCAGCGCACTCCCGGTGGGGTCGTTTACCTGGTCCCAGGGTCTGGAGTGGGCGGTGGAGATTGGCTGGGTGAAAAGCGTCGATGACTTCTCTGCCTGGCAAATTCAGCAGATGGAGCAGAACTTTTTTACCGTCGACCTACCGCTGCTGGCGAGACTGTATCGCGCCTGCGAGCAGGACGATCTCGACGCCGCACGCCGCTGGAGCGCTTACCTGTTGGCCTGCCGGGAAACCCGCGAACTGCGGGATGAAGAACGCAGTCGGGGCGCGGCGTTTACGCGGCTGGTCACCGACTGGGAGGCGGATTGCTCGCGAGAGTGGCGCACTCTCTTCGCCGACAGCCAACTCTGCGGCATGGCCTGGCTGGCCGTGCAGTGGAGAATTCCCCTGACCGAACTGGCGTTAAGCCTCGGCTACAGCTGGATTGAGAGCGCTGTGATGGCTGGCGTCAAGCTGGTTCCTTTTGGACAACAGGCGGCCCAGCGTTTGATTATTGCGCTCTGCGATCGCTATGCGCAGGGTCTGGCACAGGCGCTGGCGACGCCTGACGCCAGTCTCGGCTCCGCAACGCCGTTGGCCGCTATCGCGTCTGCCCGGCATGAAACCCAATATTCCCGATTATTCCGCTCCTGAGGAGAAAAAATGAGTAACTACAAGCATCCCCTGCGTGTGGGCGTTGGCGGCCCGGTCGGCTCCGGCAAAACGGCGCTGCTGGAAGCGTTATGCAAAGCCATGCGCAGTAGCTATCAACTGGCGGTAGTCACCAACGATATCTACACCAAAGAAGATCAGCGCATTCTCACCGAGGCGGGCGCACTGGAGCCAGACCGGATCGTCGGTGTGGAAACCGGCGGCTGCCCGCATACCGCCATCCGCGAAGATGCGTCGATGAATCTGGCTGCCGTAGAGGCGCTGAGCGAGAAATTCGGCAATCTGGATCTGATTTTTGTGGAAAGCGGTGGCGATAACCTGAGCGCCACCTTCAGTCCGGAATTAGCGGATCTGACGATCTATGTGATCGACGTTGCCGAAGGCGAGAAGATCCCGCGTAAAGGCGGTCCTGGGATCACTAAATCCGATTTTCTGGTTATCAATAAAACCGATCTGGCCCCTTACGTCGGCGCCTCGCTGGAGGTGATGGAACGCGATACCCTGCGTATGCGCGGCGAGCGTCCGTGGACGTTCAGTAATTTAAAATCCGGAGAGGGTCTGGAAAAAATTATCGCGTTTCTGGAAGAGAAAGGAATGCTGCGGATGTAGCGTCTTGCCCGGTAACATTGCGCCACCGGGCAAAAAATCACGCCGCCGGTAATTCCGCCAGCGGCCAGCGTGGGCGCACGGTTACGCCAAGATCCGCCGTTGCGCCCGCTTTAAAACGCACCATGCCCGCGTAGGCGATCATCGCCCCGTTGTCGGTACAAAATTCCGGACGCGCGTAAAATACTTCGCCACGACGTTTTTGCATCATCTCGGCCAGTTTTGCGCGCAGCGTACGGTTCGCGCTCACCCCCCCCGCCATCACCAGACGTTTAAAACCGGTTTGATCCAACGCGCGTTTGCACTTGATCATCAGCGTATCAACTACCGCATCTTCAAAGGCACGGGCGATATCTGCGCGCGTCTGATCGTCATTTTCGTTATTACGAATGGTATTCGCGGCAAAGGTTTTCAGCCCGGAGAAGCTGAAATCCAGCCCCGGACGATCGGTCATCGGGCGCGGGAAGACAAAGCGTTTTTCAACGCCTTGCGAGGCCAGCTTTGACAGCATTGGACCGCCAGGATAATCCAGTCCCAGCAGCTTGGCGGTTTTGTCGAACGCTTCGCCAGCAGCATCATCAATCGATTCGCCGAGTAATTCATACTGACCGATACCGGTGACGCTAATCAGCTGCGTGTGACCGCCAGAAACCAGCAGCGCGACGAACGGAAAAGCAGGCGGATTATCTTCCAGCATCGGCGCCAGCAGATGACCCTCCATGTGGTGCACAGGAATTGCTGGTACGCCCCAGGCGAACGCCAGCGAACGTCCTACGGTTGCGCCAACCAGCAGCGCGCCAACCAAACCAGGACCTGCGGTATACGCCACCGCATCAATCTCTTTTGCCGTCAGTCCCGCCTCTTTCAGCGCGGCCTGGATCAGCGGTACGGTTTTACGTACGTGATCGCGCGAGGCCAGTTCTGGCACTACGCCGCCGTAGTCAGCGTGTAATTTCACCTGACTATACAATTGGTTGGCTAAAAGACCTTTTTCATCGTCGTAAATGGCGATGCCGGTTTCATCGCAGGATGTTTCAATACCCAGTACACGCATGACTTGTTTTACCTCGCTCTATTACCGCGCAGTGTAGGACCAATGCGGGTTGATGTAAAACTTTGTTCGCCCCAGGAGTTCCGCTCGTGTATACTCCTTGTCCTTATAAAAGTCCCTTTCAAAATCGCGTCGGTGCTTTACAAAGCAGCAGCAATTGCAGTAAAATTCCGCACCATTTTGAAATAAGCTGGCGTTGATGCCAGCGGCAAACCGAATTTATTAAAGGTGAGAGTTACATGCCGGTAATTAAAGTACGTGAAAACGAGCCGTTCGACGTAGCACTGCGTCGCTTCAAGCGTTCATGCGAAAAAGCAGGTGTTCTGGCGGAAGTTCGTCGTCGTGAGTTCTATGAAAAACCGACTACCGAACGTAAGCGCGCTAAAGCTTCTGCTGTGAAACGTCACGCGAAGAAACTGGCTCGCGAAAACGCACGCCGTACTCGTCTGTACTAATCTATTGAGAGCCAAAGCTCTCAATTCAGACTGAGTTGTAGTTGTAAGGCCGTGCTTCCGGAAGGAATGCGCGGCTTATTTTCGTTTATACACGTCATCATTCAAGCTGCCTCAGTGTTGGCTGCAGTCGCTCACCCCAGACACGTACTGCTGTACGCTCCTGAGGATTCGCTTCCTTGCCGCCTTGATGCATCCTGAATGATTTTGTGTATATGAGTCATCAAAAAACAGGGGCTTATGGCTGGACGAATTCCTCGCGTTTTTATCAATGACCTGCTGGCAAGAACCGACATCGTCGATCTCATCGACGCGCGGGTAAAGCTGAAAAAGCAGGGCAAAAATTATCACGCGTGCTGTCCGTTCCATAACGAAAAAACCCCCTCTTTCACCGTAAACGGTGAAAAACAGTTTTATCACTGCTTTGGGTGTGGCGCGCATGGCAACGCCGTCGACTTTCTCATGAACTACGACAAGCTCGAGTTTGTGGAAACCGTCGAAGAACTGGCCGCAATGCACAACCTTGAAGTGCCCTATGAAGCAGGCAGTGGCCCCAGTCAGATAGAGCGCCATCAACGGCAAAGCCTTTATCAATTGATGGATGGCCTGAACACTTTTTATCAACAGTCTTTGATGCAACCCGCCGCTACCCCTGCGCGCCAGTACCTGGAAAAGCGAGGATTAAGTAGCGACGTTATCACCCGTTTTGCTATTGGTTTTGCGCCCCCCGGCTGGGACAACGTCCTGAAACGGTTTGGCGGCAATGCTGAAAATCGCAAATCGCTGGTTGATGCGGGGATGTTGGTCACCAACGATCAGGGACGCAGTTACGATCGCTTCCGCGAACGGGTGATGTTCCCCATCCGCGACAAACGTGGTCGGGTCATTGGTTTTGGTGGACGCGTGCTGGGCGATGCCCTGCCGAAGTATCTGAACTCCCCGGAAACCGATATTTTCCATAAAGGTCGCCAGCTGTATGGTCTTTATGAAGCCCAGCAGGATAACGCCGATCCACAGCGCCTGTTAGTGGTAGAAGGCTATATGGATGTGGTGGCGCTGGCGCAATACGGCATTAACTACGCCGTGGCATCCCTTGGGACGTCAACCACCGCCGATCACATCCAACTGTTGTTCCGCGCGACGAACAACGTAATTTGCTGTTACGACGGCGACCGTGCCGGACGCGACGCAGCATGGCGCGCGCTGGAAACCGCACTGCCCTATATGACAGACGGACGCCAGCTACGCTTTATGTTTTTACCTGACGGCGAAGATCCCGATACGCTGGTGCGCAAAGAAGGGAAAGAGGCCTTTGAAGCGCGGATGGAGCAGGCGCTGCCGCTCTCTGCGTTTTTATTTAACAGCCTGTTGCCGCAGGTGGATTTGAGTACCCCAGACGGACGCGCACAGCTCAGCACGCTGGCATTACCGCTGATTACTCAGGTACCAGGCGAAACGTTGCGCATTTACCTGCGACAGGAGTTGGGAAACAAGCTCGGCATTCTGGATGACAGCCAGCTTGAACGTTTAATGCCAAAACTGGCAGAAAATGGGGCTTCCCGCCCTGTTCCACAGCTAAAACGTACGACCATGCGTATACTTATAGGGTTGCTGGTGCAGAACCCGGAGCTCGCCCCGCTGGTTCCACCGTTAGGCGCACTGGATAGCAATAAGCTGCCTGGACTTGGCTTATTCAGAGAACTGGTCAACACTTGTCTGGCTCAGCCAGGTCTGACCACCGGGCAACTTTTAGAACACTATCGTGGCACAAATGATGCTGCGACCCTTGAAAAACTGTCGATGTGGGACGATATAGCAGATAAAGATATCGCAGAAAAAACCTTCACCGACTCACTCAACCATATGTTTGATTCGATGCTTGAACTGCGCCAGGAAGAGTTGATAGCTCGTGAGCGCACACACGGTTTAAGCAGCGAAGAACGCCGGGAACTCTGGACGCTGAACCAGGAACTGGCCAAGAAATAAGAGAAAGACAAAACAAAGACAAAATCATTCGCGTTGTATCAAGGCAGCAAGTGAACGAACGCCTGGGAGTGTACATAAGTACATGACCAGGATGACAAATCCGCCGGGAGCGGATTTGAACGCTGCTTGCGGCGGCCCCGTAAGGGGCGAGGCTCAGGATGAGCCGAGTAACGAACGCAGCTAACGCAGAGACAACGTGAAAGATGAAGTATTTAACGGCTTAACTGCCGAATATCGATCGGGAAGCCCCCGACAGCCGCACGGAGAGGCAGCGGCAAAATATAAGTATGCCCTCGTTTTGCCGTTGGCGGTTTTACCGCCCAACACCAATCAAACGAATTAAGTGTGGATACCGTCTTATGGAGCAAAACCCGCAGTCACAGCTGAAGCTTCTTGTCCAACGTGGTAAGGAGCAAGGCTATCTGACCTATGCCGAGGTCAATGACCATCTGCCGGAAGATATCGTCGATTCAGATCAAATCGAAGACATCATCCAAATGATCAATGACATGGGTATTCAGGTGATGGAAGAAGCACCTGATGCCGATGATCTGCTGCTTGCTGAAACCTCCAACAGCACCGATGAAGACGCGGAAGAAGCGGCTGCCCAGGTTCTGTCCAGCGTTGAGTCCGAAATCGGTCGTACAACTGACCCGGTCCGCATGTACATGCGTGAAATGGGTACCGTTGAACTGTTAACCCGCGAAGGCGAAATCGACATCGCTAAACGCATCGAAGACGGGATTAACCAGGTTCAATGCTCCGTTGCCGAATACCCGGAAGCTATCACCTACCTGCTTGAGCAGTACGATCGTGTAGAAGCTGAAGAAGCACGTCTTTCCGATCTGATCACTGGCTTTGTCGATCCAAACGCGGAAGAAGACATGGCGCCCACGGCGACCCACGTCGGTTCTGAACTCTCTCAGGAAGAGATGGATGACGATGAAGACGAAGATGAAGAAGATGGCGACGACGACAGCAGCGATGACGACAACAGCATCGACCCTGAGTTAGCGCGTGAAAAATTCGGTGAACTGCGTACTCAGTACGAAATCACTCGCGACACCATCAAAGCGAAAGGCCGCAGCCATGCTGCCGCGCAGGAAGAAATTCAGAAGCTGTCCGAAGTGTTCAAACAGTTCCGCCTGGTGCCGAAGCAGTTCGACTACCTGGTAAACAGCATGCGCGTCATGATGGACCGCGTGCGTACTCAGGAACGTCTGATCATGAAGCTCTGCGTTGAGCAGTGCAAAATGCCGAAGAAAAACTTCATCACCCTGTTCACTGGCAACGAAACCAGCGAAACCTGGTTCAACGCGGCAATCGCGATGAACAAACCGTGGTCTGAAAAACTGCACGATGTGGCAGATGACGTTCACCGCGGCCTGCAGAAACTGCAGCAGATTGAAGAAGAAACCGGCCTGACCATCGAGCAGGTTAAAGATATCAACCGTCGCATGTCCATCGGTGAAGCGAAAGCCCGCCGTGCGAAAAAAGAGATGGTTGAAGCGAACTTACGTCTGGTTATCTCTATCGCTAAAAAATACACCAACCGTGGCCTGCAGTTCCTGGATCTGATTCAGGAAGGTAACATCGGTCTGATGAAAGCGGTTGATAAGTTTGAATACCGTCGTGGTTACAAGTTCTCCACCTATGCAACCTGGTGGATCCGTCAGGCGATCACCCGTTCGATCGCGGATCAGGCGCGTACCATCCGTATCCCGGTACATATGATTGAGACCATTAACAAGCTCAACCGTATCTCCCGTCAGATGCTGCAAGAGATGGGCCGCGAGCCTACGCCGGAAGAACTGGCTGAACGCATGCTGATGCCGGAAGACAAGATCCGTAAAGTGCTGAAGATCGCTAAAGAGCCTATCTCCATGGAAACGCCGATCGGCGACGATGAAGATTCGCATCTGGGTGATTTCATCGAGGATACCACCCTCGAGCTGCCGCTGGACTCTGCGACTACCGAGAGCCTGCGTGCCGCAACGCACGACGTTCTGGCTGGCCTGACCGCCCGTGAAGCGAAAGTTCTGCGTATGCGTTTCGGTATCGATATGAACACCGACCACACGCTGGAAGAAGTCGGTAAACAGTTCGACGTTACCCGCGAACGTATCCGTCAGATCGAAGCGAAAGCGCTGCGTAAACTGCGCCACCCGAGCCGCTCTGAAGTACTGCGTAGCTTCCTCGACGATTAATCCTTTCTGTTATTAAGAAGCTCCCTCCGGGGAGCTTTTTTTTTTGGGATTTTCCGCAGTGTACAAAAATTGGTAGGGGGCATTGCTTATACATGCAATTGTAAATGATATTTATTTTCATTATCATTTTCTTTTCGTAAACAACTGTAAAGAAAAATGACATGAATTTAAAAACATTGAAAAATCAGTCCCTCTGCGCGCTTGCGATTTCACTGGCACTTTATACCGGTTCAGCCCTGGCAAAAGACTTTACTGAGGATCAGTTCGCCTCTCAGACGCTTGGTCATGGCGTTTACGAACTGGCTTATGACGCCGGACAACAGGCTATCTATGCAGCCTCTGCCCCCTCTTTCGACAAAGATAAAACCGCCGGTGAAGTGTTCCTGTTTTCAACTGAATCATTAAAAGTCGATGAGCGGATCGCCACCGAACGCCGTCCTTTTGCGGTCTCACTGGATGAACCTAACCACATTCTCTGGCTAGGTAATGCGCTGGATGGCTCACTGACCCTGCTGGATACCCGCACCCATAAAGAAGTGAAAATGCTTCAGCTTGCAGACGAAGAAAATAAAGCCCACGTTCGTGAAGTGGTGCTCGACAAGAAGCACCACCGTCTGTATGTCTCCGGTATTGGCAGTGAAAATAAAGGTGTGCTGTGGGTTGTCGACACGCATAACCAGAAACTATTACACGCCCTCAAAGGGATGGATCCGGTCGGTTTCGCCGTTGATGAAGCTGGCGATAAAGTTTACGCCGTCACTGGCAAAGGCGAACTGGTTACCCTGGATGGCAAAACGTCGCAGGTTCTGTCGCGTGTGAAGGTTGACCCCTCCGAGCCGAAGCATTACTTCCTGAACATCGCATTAAACACGGCCAAAGGCGTCGGATTTATCGCCGATACCAACACCGCCGACGTGCTGGTAGTCCAACTGGACAGCGGTAAAATTGTTCACCGCGTTCCCACGCCAAACTCTATCGCTGCGGTCTATAACCCTGCCCGCAACGAAGTGTATGTTACCCATCGCAATGCCCGTCAGATTAGCGTTATCGATGCCAACACTTACAGCCTGAAGCACACCATCAAAACGGCAGCAATGCCAAACAGCATGGTGCTTTCTCCTGACAGCAAAACGCTCTTCGTTAGCGTGAAGCAGGATGAAAAAGCCAACAAGGCTGACTATGTACTCAAGCTCGATTTAACCCAGTTCTGAGGAATGCGTTGTGATTAACCAGACTCGTACCGCGCTGGCGATTTCGCTCGCCCTTGCCAGCCTCCCGGCGACCGTTTTCGCCGAAGAAACCACACCAGATAATGAAGATCAACTGGTGGTCACCGCCACCGGTTTCGCACAGGAACGCCGTGAGGCACCGGCGACCATCTCCGTCGTCGGCGAGAAAGAACTGAACACCCGCTCTAACCAGAACGTCACCGAAGCCCTTCGCGAGATGCCCGGCGTATTGGTGGGTAATGGCAACGGTAGCCTTGCCACAGGCGATGTGCAGATGCGCGGAATGGACTCGACCTATACCTCCTACATGGTCAACGGCATCAAACAAGGCACCCGCGAATCGCGTCCTTACGGACACCATATCGGGACAGAGGCTGCCTTTTTACCGCCACTTGCTGCTATCGAGCGAATAGAGGTGATTCGCGGACCGATGTCCTCACTGTATGGCTCTGACTCCATCGGCGGCGTGGTCAACGTCATCACCAAAAAAGGCTACAACCTCGATAAATGGACAGGTGTGCTGGAAGATAACTACTTCCTGCAAGAGAAGAGCGAGTACGGTAACACCAACCAGACTAATGTCTTCCTGATGGGGCCAATTATCCCCAGCAAGCTCGGGGTGAGCGTAGCGGCGGATTATCTTGATCGCCGTGATGACGACAGCATCTCCGATGAGCGCTTTGTGAAGCACCAGGCTGGCAATCTGGATGCCACCATCAACATGTCGCCGACCGACACCCAACTTTGGGATTTGAACGTCGTCAAAGGGCATCAGGTAAAATCACACAATGATAAAGCCTGGCAATGGGACTTTGACCGCGATGCCGCTTCACTTGCGCAGCATGCCTGGTACGGCGACGATCTGCTGGAAGTGAAGAACTTCATCAGCTACGAAAACGCTAAAACCGAGTATCGTGTGCCGGGCATGAGTTCGCAGTTCATTAAGCAGAAAAACTATGAAGCCAACAGCGCGAACACCTTTACGCTGGGCGACCACAAGTTGACGCTGGGGATCAACTTCACCCGTAATGAGCTGGACGACACTTTCGGCATCGAAAACAAAGAAGTGCCGGGCATAACGCCAGTCAGCAAGATCACCCGTGACGGCTGGGCCATCTTCGCGGAAGATGCCTGGATGATGGTTCCGGACTTCACCCTCACCACCTCGGCGCGTCTCGATCACGACAGCTACTTTGGCTACCACGTCACGCCAAAACTCTACGGTAACTGGACGATTGACGAAAGCTGGGCGCTGAAGGGCGGCGTATCGGCGGGCTATAAAAAACCGGACCTGCGTGAGAACAATGAAGGTTTCACCAGCGTCTACGGTTCGTATCCGTATTCCTTCATTGGGATCGGTAACGATGACCTGAAACCTGAGCAGAGCGTCAACACCGAGCTGGGCGTCTACTGGCAACAGGACACACTGGCACTGGATGCAACCGTGTTCTTCACCAAATTCAAGGACAAGATCAGCGACTACACCATCTGTACCGCAACGGCCACGCAGAAGTGTATTTACAACGGGTATGAAGCGGAAGAAGTCTCGCAGTATTTCAACGTCAGCGACGCGGAAATCTATGGCCTGGAGCTGAACGGCGACTGGCAGGTCACTACCGCGCTGAAAGCGAACGCGAACTACACCTATACCCACAGCGAGCAAAAGAGTGGTCAGTACAAGGGAGAGGCACTGAACGAGTTCCCGACGAGCATGGCCAACCTGTCTCTGACATGGAATGCACTTAACGATCTTGAACTGTGGAGCAAAGCCAGCTGGCGCAGCAATACGCCTGACATCGGCAAATCAACGTCAACCGACGCCTATGCGCTGGTCGATTTAGGGGCACGCTACCATCTCAACAAGAGCATCACATTGATGGCGGGGGTTTATAACCTGTTCGACGTGAACCCAATCTACAAAACGTCCTATAACCAGTCTTCCATCCTGGAAGGACGCCGCTACAACATGGGCGCACGCTTCGAGTTCTGACAGTGACGCCGGAGCCTAAGGCTCCGGCAGTTACAGGCCGCGCGCCTTCAACGCCACATTCACTTCCCGATACGCCTCTACCAGTTTATCCAGCGTGATCCGGCTTAACCCGCTGGGATTCGGCAATACCCATATTTGCGTCGCGCCAATGGTCAGTGTCTGTTTTCCCCACTGCGCTCCACGCTGGCTAAGCCCCTGCTCAAATGCCTGCTTCCCGAGGATAGCGAGCGCGGCTGGCTGATACTCTTCTATTTTCTCAATAAGCAGACGACCGCCGTTGCGCATCTCCAGGAGCTTGACTTCATTGGCTTGTACCGTTGGTCTGTCGACAAACTTAGTCACGCCGCAGCGGAAATCCAGCAGATGCTGTGCCTCTTCAGGTTTAAGCTGGCGATCGGTGAACCCCGCCTGATGGATAACCTTCCAGAAGCGATTAGCGGGATGTGCAAAGGGGAATCCTGTACCTGCGGAAGATAACCCCGGATTGATGCCGCAAAATACCACCCGCAGCCCCGGTGCCAGTATGTCCTTAACCATAATTACTCCGAACAATACATCAGAGGAACAAGTATAACGGACTGAAAATACATTGTTTATAAAAACAGCATCCGTACGCTTATGTCTGGATTGCAACGCGGAGTTACTTTATAATCCACCGCCACGGCCCCTTAGCTCAGTGGTTAGAGCAGGCGACTCATAATCGCTTGGTCGCTGGTTCAAGTCCAGCAGGGGCCACCAAATTTTAGCTTCAATAACAGCAAGTTAAGCCATCTCAATACGAAGTGGCTTTTTGTTTATGATGTTGAATGTCGCAAAAGTGTCGCAATACTTTTCGCACAACCTGAAGCAGATGAACATATCAGCATCCCGAACTAGTACATGCGTGAGTCCTTCCCCCCCATTTCAGATGGCTGATGTCATAAAATTCATTAGAATCGGTCCGGTTAAGCAAGGCATTAGCCTAACAACTCAAATGCGGTTAAGATGAGACTCTTCAAAATGTACTGCTTATCCGAAAGACTCATAACATTAGGCGCGGACATATAAATGGCTACTGATAGTTGGGTTACAATTGGCGGTTTCCTTGCTTCCTCATGCTCGGCGATCGCTGCTATTTATGCAGTTAAACAATCAGTTTTACAGAGAACAATCTCAATAAAACCTGAATTAATTATTAAAGATATCGAATTAAAGACAATCTATATTGATAAATCTATTTTCCCATGTAAGACATTTGACTTGAACGCTGAATACGACATTGACATTCCTGTATTGAATATTGGACTGGGAACAGCATTAAACATAAAGTATCAGTGGTTTTTTGAGTATAACAAACATATAGCATCATGCGGATTTGTTAAATTAGAAGACCACCCAATATATTCAAAACAATCAGTAGAAAAATTCACAAAAGGAGTGTTCTATGAAGATAAGGATGAAAATCAATACCATAATTATGATTTTTTTAACAATGGCTTTATGAAACCTTACTCTATCCCTAAGGTAAATAAGGAAATAGAGTACATCATGCCAATCACACAAAACCCAGAAGTAGTTAGTATAAAATTACCAAGTTTAATTCCAATGCTTTTAATCACTGAAGCAGATCAAACTGACTCTCTTACCGATATAATGCTAGAACCTATAAAATGTGGCAAACTTAAGATTACATACGAAGATATATCTGGCAATAAGAAGAATATCCAGTTAGATATCACCATGCGTATGATAAGCTTCCAAAGCACTGGTGAACATGGTCCAGAGTCTGTATTCAAAATCAATTTCCATCGTTCTGAAAAAAAATCAAAATTCATTCATTTATTTAGTTGAAAAATGTAAATCACGAAATGAGATCGATACAAAGATTTCAGTTCCTATAAACGATTAGTTTCTTTCAATTCCACATCAGCCAAGGCTTATGCGGTTTTTTTATTTTTTAGAGAGTCCTTACGACATTTATCACACGCAATACATAAATGAAATATATACCATACACATCAATGAGTTACATAAGAACACAGTTCCTTTAAAGATCCTTCTAACTGAAAAACACTGAAATTCTTTTCAATATTTTCAGTTCACGTTCTCTGTGAAGCCGCCAGTACTGGCGCAGTCCAAGGCGGTGATTTGTAGAAAAAGAAAACTGAAAAATTTTATCTATCCAGAAACCGCAGGCGGGTGCGGTGTAGTGCCGTTTTTGTCTGCGAAAGATTTATTTTGTCAGCGTGTAGCGCCGTCAGCGTCACGTGATAGCACAGATCCTTTTGTGGTGTTACGCGGTCGCGGGCAGATAAAAAAAACGCTTAGAATGCGCCTGGTGAGGTCTGGGAATGGATACAAAAAAGCCCGCATTATGCGCGGGCTGATGGGATGGTCAGGCGATTATTTTCTGGTACTTACTTCGGGTCTGTCCGGCCTTCTCCGCCGTCTGCGTGAATGCCCCGGCATTGGTTGGCGTACCAACACTGGGGTGTGAATGGCTCGCACACTGCTGCGCCAGCTCGGCCAGTAAATCAATGGTGTCCAGCATCATGGTCAGCGTGTTAACGCTCTCACTGCCAATATGGACGGTTGGTCCCATAATCTGCTGGCCGCCCGCCGCCACCGATTTGCGCAATCCGGCAATCTTTTCAGTCAGGGTTCCCCCCACATCAACATCCACGGCACCGGCCACTTTCGTGGATTGTTTGCCAGTTATATCGGCTTCGTCATTCCCCTCAATGCTGGCCAGTCTGTTGCCCTTCACCGCCTGGCTAAAATCACCGGCACTGACCTGCTGAATGGCTCCGGCCATCAGGGTGGTGGTACCCAGAACCGTAGTCTTATCCGTGGCTTTAACCGTGGTTTCACGGCTGACCAGCTCGCGCTGTTCCGTGTCGGCTTTGACCGTACGCGCCATTGATGTTTCGCTGATGGTCTGATCGGTCTGCCTCACCCAGTCACCAGCCTGGGTAACTCGTTGCGACACTTCCGCCCGCTGCTGTTGCAACTGCTCGCCGGGTTTAACATCCGGCAGACTGGTGCCATCCGGCAATGTCTGCCGGATAAACGGTTTATCCGGGCGCCCTCCGGTAAACGCAACTTCAACCAGCGTCCCTTCAGGCGGGAACTGGAACATACCCGAATCATTACCGGCCATAGGTACCGGCAGCGGCACCGCAGAATAAACCGGCGTCTGGTTATCCGGGTTGCCGTCTGCATCAAGCAGCTGCACATCAACGGCATAGCGCGGCCTGAACGGATCGGCAAAATTACCGCTTTTCACAGTCTCACTGGGTGCCACCACTCTGGCCAGCTTTGGCAGGTGCAGCCCGGAAGCCAGTTCCGGGTAATGGCTTTCAATCTGTCGCTGTGCCGGTGTTTTCTGTAATGGCTGACCTGTTGCGCGGTTTCTGGGTGTCCAGGTGACAGCCATTGTGTCATTGGTCAGATGAACTTTAGTCACGCGCTCCCCGTTCAGCTCCACACCCGGCCGCAGACTCTGGATCATCGGCAGCGTCATAGAGTTACCGCCAGCAACTCCCTGGCTAAACTCTGCCGGGATATCGACCGGGCGACCGGCAAACATCGCTTTTTCCGCCCCGCCCACATACAGGGAACCATCCGGCAGCTGGTACCAGATGTAATCCTGGATACTGAACGCCCTGCCCAGATTATTCAGCAGTTGATAGCCCGTGCCGTTATGGGTGAAATGGGGGATCGGTTTATCGCTGTAAGGGGCATCCGGCACACTGACAGCAATTCCGCTGTTTTCCTCCAGCCAGCTGGCTACCTTGCGCAAAGTGGGATGCTGAAATGAACATGGCCACATCCTTTCAAATACGCCGACCAGCTCGCGCACAAACAGGCGCTGAAAACCGTTTTCGGCAGGTTGTGCGCGTTCCACGTAGCCGGTAAACCAGCGCAAAAGCAGATCGGAGTATCCCACATCCAGCCGCACCAGTTTTCCGGTGTAATCCGTGGCGGTCTGTGCAGTGATAAACCCCCGGCCGCAGCTGTTCAGCTCCAGTACCAGGCTGGCATCAGCCAGGTGTACTTCATCCGTTGAAAGGTACAGGCGTTTAACTGGTTTCATCATTAACCCAAAGCATCATTGACGGGTTTCAGCACCCGTTTTTCAAACCACGTCAGTTTTTCTTCATCTTCCCCGGCACTCTGACCGCCAGATTGTCCCGCATTGCCGGCCGTCTGTTTTTTGGCAGACGTTTTACCTGTTGCCCTGGCTTCCCGCTTTTCCTGCACACTGATATGTTCTGCCAGCGTAAACGTGACCAGCCAGGCCATTTTCCCGTCCTGCTGCGGGGCATCTAGCATTCCGCTGAATGTCGCCTCACGAAAATTCACTGCTCTGGCCACTTCATGCGCCACGCGGTATTTCTGGCGGTTTCCTCCGGCATCCGTGGCGCTGGCCAGCTCGAAAATACGCTTCAGGATCTCCGGGCTTTTAAAAGGAATTTCGCCGCTGATACGCAGTTCTTTCCCTTTTGCCCCCTGTTCTGATTTGGTTGTGGCACTTGTCTGGCCGGACTGGTCTTTATCCTGAAACTGCTGCGAGACGGTCACGCGCATATTTTTCAGCTGGATAGCTTCACCATTAAGCGCCAGCGTTGGGATCGAAGTCATGAATCATTCCCTTTATTCCATCCAGATTGTCACCGACCAGCATCACCGCCGCGGTATAGACGGCTGACGGTTGCGGGATATCCTTTACCAGTTCCAGCAGCGTGGTGGCCGTATCGCCGGTGCAGGTAAACACCCATGCCCTCGCGCTTTTCCCCTGCAAATCATTCAGCCCGCTGGCCACATCACTGATCAGGCTGTCGCGCAACTGCGCGAACTCACCCATTTGCTGCTTTAATCCGTCCAGGCTGAATCCCGCACTGGCCGCTTTTTGTGCCTTGCTGACAGCCGCCGCAGACAATGCCGCCCTGCTGGTTGGTACAGACAGCGGAATAGGCACCGGCAACCCCGCCCCGGCTTTAGCGGGGATCTGCATTTTTTCGATGGCCAGCGCCGCAGCAGATTGTGCCAGGCGCTTGACCTGCGTGAATGCCGGTGCCGGGAAAACATCTACCAGACCATTGAGGCGGGTCATAAAATTCTCATGTGTCCGGCCTGTCACCATCATGATCATCACATCGGCATTCCCGCCCGTTCCGGCCAGCCTTTCAGCAAGATAGCGGACGGCATTCACCGGGCTGAGATATGCCCCGTTATCCGTCTGCTGCCCCAGACCGTTTATCCACGGATGCGCCGGAACAACGGAACAATTCAGCGCGGCCAGTGAGTCAGTAAAAGCCAGACGTGCTTCACGCCACATATTCAGGCACCTCCGGCCAGTTAATATCTGGCGCTGAGCTCAAATCCAGACGGCGCAAAGCAGTGCGGTAAGCGCGTAGTGTTGCCAGTTCTGTTTCCTCATCGGATGAAATATCACCGTCTTTTTGCGCATCCTCCAGCCAGTCAATACGCGTTGTAACCTCCGCCATACGGTTGCCACGTTCCGCTTCAGCCTCAGCCAGGTAATTCCGGATTTGCTGTAATTTGCTGTCTTTATAAAACCAGTCATCACCCAGCGTGACGCGCAAATTAGCTTTTGTGGCCGGAAGCTCGACAACACTCAGATTGACCGGGAAAAACGCATGAATATTTGTCGTGAACGTTCTTACACGACCATCATCGTCATATCCAATTTTCAGCGTTTTTGATTCATCAAATAATTCAATAACGTCATACCAGTCATTACCTTTATCATCCTGCAAAAACATAACATTCTGACCATCTATAATTCTTGGCCTGTCAGTAGTGTCTGGTGTATATGGGGTGAATTTGCCGAAGCGTTGCATTTTTATTTACCTTTAATTAATCACATACCAGGTGTTATTCACCTGTTTCCGCATATAACGAATGATAAAATTACCGACGTTACTGCTACCACCAACCATATTAAAGTTGTACATGGCTGCGCCATCTGTCCCTCGTGGATACCCCCACCCATCACGGAATCCAACTTCAGCAGGTGCTGTCAGGTCAATATTTTGGACAAAGTTCTGCAACACCCAGCTTTGCGTTGCATAACCTTCAAAGCTAACGGGCTGCGGGTTGTTGGGTGAATAAACGCGAGTGTTACCTTCATAAACAGCACGACCTGACAAATTACCACTAACTGTCGTATTTCCATTGCGTCCTATGGTTAATGGATTTGATTCCCACGCACCTTTAATGTCATAAAAATGAATATCAAATCTGTCCTGATAATAACCATATCCGCAAGCCAGTACTCCGTTATCATCGCCGTTGTATATTAAGTGATTAGCGCCATTTCTGGGTTGCGAGAATGAAAAGGAAAGTTGCCCCTTTAAATCACCACCTGTTATTGGTAGCGCCCCCACATCTGTAGAGGTTGGTTTATTTCCAGTGTGAAACACATAATTCCATTTATTCCATGTTCTGTTATCACCATTACGCGCACGAAACGCCAGTATTTCGCCTGTCGAGTAGTTAGCGAATAGCTGGATGCTATAACCACTACCAAGCCCGGAAACATCCAGGATAGTCCCTGTATTTCCACTCGGTGAGTTTTTAGCATCACCATAGACAAACGATACTGCGTTAACCGGAAGGTTATTAGCATCGTCTACCTGTCCTCCATTGATTGCGCTGATGCTACGAACAGCAATAGCGCTACCATTAACCAGCAATTTTCCGGCAGTAATATCATCCTGAGAAGTCTGGACCTCACTTCGCTGCACTGCTCCGGCTGCTTTGTTAACTGTTTCCTGCAAACCAATGTTTTGAATAAACAGAGGTTTATTCGGAATGTCTCCACCGTTACGGTCTTTTGCAAGACGCGCGTTAGCGTTATCCATCACGATTTTAACCGCTTTCGACGTCGCGGCTTGCCCTTCACTGGTGCTGTCTGTCGCGCTGCTTAACTGGGTGAATCCCTTCTCGCTGGTCGTGGCATCAGGGTGATTTCGGGACTGTTCATGCTTTTTCAGCGCATCACTGGCCTGTTGTTCGTTCAGCGTCCCTTTTGGCCGTAAATCCGTGATATTGCCATTCACATCAATGCTGGCCACGGCAAAAACATAATGCTGTACGCCGTTCTGCATGTAATCCGTCAGGTTTTCCGCGACGGTGATTTTGCTCTGAACATTCCAGACACTGGTCAGTGCTCCCGTCCAGCATACATCCAGCCAGACTTTGACCGGCTTTGTTGTCACGGTGATATTCTGATTGTCAGCCAGTGACGTACGCAGTCCCGCCACATAGCCGGTGCCTTTGGTGACAAAGAACTGATTGCCCGTTTTACCGACCAGCCAGCCATCGCCAAAGAATGCCGCAGCGCCGTAAATATCCGTATTTTCCAGGCGCTGGCGTTCATCCATTCCGGTCATCCGCGCCGTGAAGTCAATCTGCCAGGTTTCAGCCGGTGTAATAATCCCGGTTTCGGTCTGTGCGCCGTTGTACTCCATCAGAAACGAACGGGTAAGCACATTCCCCTGCTGCCCTTCCGCTGTTTTCAGCTTTTGCTGTAAAGGCGCATGAACAATCATGGCCAGGGTGCCGCTGGCCTTATTCAGCAGACCGATCCAGTTGAAACTGAAATCGCCCACGTCAGCGCCCAGAACGGCGGAATACACCACGCCATTATCATTCACCACGCCAGTGCGGGTAACAGGCTGCCGGTGCACAATCTGCTCCACAGGCGGCAGTGCTTCACTACGATCAACGGGAATATCCGGGTTCAGCCCTGGCACATTCGCAAACACAAATTCATCCAGTAACACCGGCTCGCCGGTCGCACCCTGCTGCGCTTTCCAGTGTTCAAACGCCAGCGTGATAGCTGTCTGTGACATAAAAAACTCCTTACAAACCTGCGCTGAATGTCGCGCTGTGGGTTTCCGTCCCTGCTAACGAAGCCGGATAAACCACATATTCCCCCTGATCCCATCCGGCTCTGATGGCCATTTTTTCCGATGTGATCACCTCGAACTGATAGCGGCGGCATGTTCGCCCGTACTGCCGGATTATCTGGATAAGCAGCTGCGTGTTGTCCGCTATCTGGCTGTCCGTCACACGAACCAGGATCACATCCCAGTCAATACCCGGCTGACGCTCCCGCAGTTCCACATATCCAATGCCCAGCCGTTCAAAGATGTTGATAAATCCCTCTACGGAACCGGCATCACGGGCATTGACAAAGGCATACGCCACACGCTTACGAAACAGACTCAGTGGCTCACCATCAAAGCGAGTTATGTCCCGGTCATACGCCAGCAGGTTCAGTAATGCCGGTGTGCAGGTGAGCGGATCAAACTGGTTCAGTGGCCAGGTTATCCAGCCGTAAACCTCCGCCCAGAATCGCCGCGCTGTTTTCAGCAGCTTGTTCGGCTCCCCCTGATTCATCCAGGAGGGAAGCACCATCCCGGCCAGCTTTTTCATGAACTCATTCATTCTCAAGACTCACTACCAGTGACTTCAGGCGCGGCACATTCAGCTCACTGGTAATGTCACCCAGTGAAAAGGACAGCGAATCCGCCAGCGCAAAGGTTTTGTGGATCTCCCGTCCCAGCTGAGAAAACGAGAACCGCGAATATGGCCACGTCTTTCTGACGTCAAAATCAGCGTTTTCACGAAAAGCACAGCGGATCATGTTTTCAATCCCGGCCTTCAGGCTGTTCCGTTCATCGTCTGTCAGGTTGGCCAGATTTCTGACATACACAGTAACGGCCAGATCGTGACGGGTTTCCGGCATGGCATAACACTGCATATCGTCGCCGTGGCCGTGGTGTCCCTGCGTGTTGATGTAATCATTCACTGCATTCACAAACGGCGCGGAAGCCACCCCGCTGTCCAGCAATAAATAGGCGTTTGCGGTACCCGGTCCCCTCGGTGCTTCATGCTCAAAGAAAATCCGGTCAATACTCAGCCCGGCAACACCGGCAATCATTGAACGGTAAACCGCATCCGTGTGGTAATTGCCCACCAGGTTGAACTGGTTGCGGCAGCGTTCACGCAGTTCATCATCACTTTCTTCATCGGCACCCGGCACCGTCAGCCAGTTTTCTTCGCTGGCCACATGGCTGATACCATCCACGGCCACAGGCAAAATGCGGTAATAACCTGGTGCAAGGTTATAGGCTCCCCCGGTTCCGGTGGCTTTCACCGGCAGCAATGCGCTGGCCGTGCCGGAAGGGATCACCACATCGCCTGTGGTCGCCAGTTCGTACACCCTGCCGTTGATGCGTTCAGTCTGGATAACCGTCCCGGCCTTAACCGTCACAACGGCTCTGGCATCTTCCTTAAAGAAGCGGATCACACCCTGCGCTGCGCTGGCGGGTTTCGCCGTCACGTTCACCGCCCAGGCCAGCAGACGCAACATGCTCCCGCTGGCCGTGGCCACAAACATATTGGCCAATACCGTGGACACCAGAACCTCTTTCAGCCACATCACCGGCGCAGTCACAATGGCCGTAATTAACCGCCAGAACGGTGACATGCGGGATGTGTTGGTGATCATGCCCTCATCAGCCGCAATCGCATTAAAGCGATCCCGTACTTCAGATTCCGTCACCGGCATCCCGCTGGCCTTCACCACTTCCTCAAAATCAACCTGCGGTTTTTCTGTCATAAATCCACCTGCGCAGAAATGCCGCCAAAATCATAGGTGCTGGCCGTTATCCATAATCGTTTCTGGCTTTCCTCACTGATTTCCACTGTTCCCGGAATAATCCGTTCATCATCTTCAATCAGTAATTCCATACGGGTAAAAATATCCGCCCGCATTGTTGGGCTGCGTTCGGCAATCAGTTCCGTTGCCAGCCCACTTTCAATAATGGAATGAATAATGTCCTGCCCGATACTTTTACGGTTATTACACAGTTCAGGTTCATATCCGGTATTCAGAACAAAATCACCGCCCTGAATAAGCAAATCAATATAAAGGCTCTCACTCATGCGCCCAGCTCCTGAAATTCCATTAACTGACCGGGTGTAATCATTTCTTTCGGATAAATATTTACCGTGTCAATTTTCCGGCTATTGTCGGTCACGGACTTAGCATTACTGTTAATCGTTTTGGTAATTCCGCCCTTCTCAATGCCTTTTAATTCACCTCCGGTTAAAAGCCTGTCTGGGGTGAAACTATTTTGCGTCACCGCAGGAAGTGCGCCTTCAGCTTTTGCGGATTGTTTTAACTCTGGTACCGGATACACCGCTGTTTCATTTTTAGCGATACCCGCTGAAGCAGCGCCCGCCAGTTCAATATCAACACCCGGAATATTATTTAATTTACTTACAATCCAGTTCCATGATTTCAGAAAGCCGTTTTTAACGGACAGCCAGACATTATCAAACAATGACACAATGCCCGTGGCCAGCCCGCTTAATGCCTGGGAAGGGGAAAACCCGGTCAGCATGGAAATAAAACTGTTCCAGCCTTCGCTGATAAACTGCCAGGCTGAAGCAAACACCCCGGCAAGCCATGCCACTACCCTGGCGCATGCCAGAAATGCAGCGGTATCCATGACCGCGTTCTTTACCGTGTCCCAGTGTTTAATCAGCAGCCAGCAACCAGCAGCAAGTAAGGCAACGGCACCAATCACCAGCAGGATCGGCCAGCTCATCAGATTGATACCTATCCCGGCCATCATTGCCGCCATACGAACCGCCAGCAACGTACCGCGCAGAAATTTCAGCGTGGCGTTCCAGGCAACCACGGCAATGTTCCCCAGCCAGACAGTGGCGGTGTAGATTTTCGCGACGGCCGTCAGCGCTACCCAGATCCCGCGCAACCCCATCATGATGAATCTGGAGACACCCATCACGATGTTTGCGACTGCGCCCACAGCCGCAAAGCTGAGCAAGGCCATTGCCGCATACCCGACAACACGCGCAATGTTGGGAAACAGCTGCATCCAGCGGGCAAAGGTCTGCCCCATATCAGCCAGGCGATTCAGTACCGGATATAACACCGGGATCAGCGTCAGGCCAATCACGGTCTGGATAGCCTTCAGGATTGCGACAAAGCGATCCCACGGCTTCACCATTTTCTGCGCCATTTCCTGGGTACGCTTCAGACCATCAGCACCGCCCAGCTCGGTGATATTGCGCTGAAGCAGCGCCACATTACCGTACAGATGTTTCACCACCGCCGAACTGTCACCAAATGCTGCATCCAGTTCAGCCTGGGCTTTCAGATTCCCTTCCAGGCTTTTGCCATACTTGCCCTGTAACTTGATCAGCATTTCAGGCATGGACAGCATTTTGCCGGTGGAATCCGTGAAGGACAGCCCCAGCTTTTTACCGCCCTCAATGGCTCCGGTCATAAAGCCTTCATAAGCGCTGCTGGCTTCCGTGCCCAGTGTCCGCTGAAGCTGTCCCAGCACGGCCAGCTGTTCATCCAGCCCCACGCCGTAGTTGGTACCCACGCCGCGCGCCCCTTCCATCAAATCCTTGATAGCGGCCATTTCCGTGCCAAAGGTTTTGCGCATGTACACCATTTTTCCTGCCAGCTGTTCAGCAAACTCAACCTTTCCCAGCCGGTTGGCATCGGCGGAGAAGTTACCGAACATCTGCCCCATAAACTCAGCGGTTTCCGCTGCGGTGGATTTGAGCGCAAACGCCAGGGTATTGGCGACTTTCGTCACTTTCGGCAGTTCATTCCCGGTCAGCCCGGCAATGGACGCATTTATACTTTCCGTGGACTGGACGAACTCCACCGCACTGGCACCGTAGGTTGTACTGAAGCGCAGCGCATCACGCTGAACGGCCTTAAGCGCAGAATCATCGATCCCTTTTGCAGCCGCATCATTCAGCGCGTCATACATTTCAATGGCGGGCATCAGCGCACCTTTAATGGCCATCCCTGTAGCCGCCAGCGCCAGAACGCCGCCGCCAATCTGCATAAAGGCTTCTTTTGATTTTTCAGCAAAGCCCGTTACGTTGCCCTGCGCCTGTTTTAACGGGCGGGACAATTTATCAATAAGGCTTAATGTAAAATCTAACTGTTTCATTCAGTGCCTTTAAATGCTTTAGCCACACCATTAGCCACGGCTATTCCCGTATATTCCCAGTGACGGTTATCCAGCCATATAGCGGCAGCAATATCGTCAACAGAATCCTGACCATGTGGTAAATAATGACGACGGAGAATTAAATACTGTTCGAGTCCATTTCGTTCAATATCATGGACTCGCTTTGTCAGTTTTTTACTTCAATCTCCAGTTCTGGCGCGTAAATATCATTAACCTTACTGACCAGTTGCAACGCTGCACCCGGACGTTTTAATACGTCAATCAGTGTTTCTTTCGTTTCCGGGGTAACAATACGCATCAGATAATTATTTGCAGGTGCAACTTTATTATCCATCGCCATTTCATTAATCAGTTTATTGTAGGCAGTCTGATTAGGTTCAAAAACAATATCCGCACCACAAACACACAGTTTAATTTGTTCCATAAATAACACGCTCTCTTAAATTAATTTCATCAACTAACTGATTATGACGCGCCGCACACTGACCATATATTTCAAGGTAAACAGTCAGCAGTTCCGCTGCATCTTTACCTGTTGCCCCGTTCAGGCGCGGCAGCTGCGTGGCGCATCGTGTTTTCAGGTTTTCCTGATAACGCACGTTCGGTACCGGCGACGGCGCTGTTGTACATGCTGACAAACTCATCAGACAGGCATCTGTTAGTAAAAACCGGCTTAAGCACTTCCGTGCGGATCTCTCGCGGTTGCGCATTTCTTAGCGCCTCCAGTTTATCTTCCAGCGTCCTGGCGGAATCACTGGCAATGCCCTGCATCACCTTGCGCGATTCATTACCTGCCACCTGCGCCGCCGTGTTGATTGCCAGCTCCAGGCTGTCGCGCCGCCAGTCAGCTGTCAGCCAGCCCCAGACAAACGCCAGCGCCACCACAACCAGCCACTGCGCGTGATTCATCAGCGCACCCCGTTATGTTCCAGGCTGAAATGATTACCATCCGGTCTGGATTTGAAGCGCCCGCCCCAGCTTCCGCCCAGTGATTCCCAGTATTCACCCAGGGGCAGATAGTCCTCTGTACGGGTCTGGTACTGGCCATTCACAAACAGATTAAAATCCACTGCCAGACGCTGGGTATGCAGACTGTTCGAAATACCGCTGCCCTTCTTCGCGTTCAGCGCCGCCTGTTCCGGGGTGCGGTACGCTTCGCCAAACGTCAACCGGTAGCCGCGTTCTTCTGCCCAGTGGATCAGGTTGGCCACCATGACGGTAAACAGCTGCTGCTTTTCACTCAGGGTCATTTGTCACGCTCCCGTTCTTCTTTCCCGCTGCACGTCTGCGCAGCCACATTTCAACAGCCTGATAACCTGCAATACCCAGCGCTGCCCCCAGTCCCTGAATTGCCAGCGGGCTGGCCTCCGGGATTTGAATCAGCACCGCGCCAGCGATGACTGAAACAAAACTGCCCAGGATCACACGGCTGATAAACAGGCGCGGGGTAATGGGATCATCACTGGCCAGCACCTTCGCAACAGCAATGAGCGCCCCCATAATCAGCAGTGAATAAAGACTTTTTTCATGTTCCTGCATTCCGGCTTCCTTATCCGATCAGGTTTTCCGTGGCTTCCGCTTCCAGATACGGCACACCGTTGATGTTCACGAACTTGGGACTGGTCACAAAATATTTGATTTTGTGCGTCGCCACACCGCCGCCCTTTGGATCGATATCCAGCAGATTACTTAGCTGGAGTTTGTTGCCGAACGATTCCACTTTCATTTCTTCGCTGCCCGCTTTAGCATAGAAAAGAAAATCCAGCGGCGGAATACCACGCCACGAACCTGCGGCGCGGGCTTTGGCCGTCAGTACGCCCAGCACTTTGGAACTGACTTCAATTTCTCCCTCTGCGGCCACATCGCCATCAACATGGCCATCCGGCACACCACGGGTCTGGGCGGCGGCGCTGTTATCCGTGATATCGAGTGTGATTTTCTCGATGTGGATCAGATCGCCGTCAAGATAGGTATCAAACGACATACCCGAAATACGTTTACTCATGCAGCGCCCTCCAGACTGGCATCCAGTAACAGACTGATGGTGATTTGCAGCGGAACTTCCCAGGTGCGTACCACCAGATAAATATCCACCGTCTTTTTGTTCTTCCAGACAATGGTCACATCACCTTCCTGCGGCGGCTTTACTTCCCCCGGAAATGACACGCCATTGATACTGGCCGCCGTGGACATTTCACGCAGTGGGCGTGCAAACAGCGTCTGGTGTGCAGCAATGCTGCCCGGTGTGCTGTTCAGTGAACGATCCGCAATTTTGCTGATAGCCAGCAGACGTACACGACGCGCCGCTTTATCGGCAACACGCAGGGTTTCAATCGACTGGTAATCGCCGCCTTCCACATCCAGCGTCCGCCCGTCAGCCCAGTAAAAACCGTCATAATCCGGGTACCACATCGGCACACTAAAGCGCTGTGCTTCCAGCGCCTGAAGCATGGCCAGTTCCAGCACCGCCCCGGTACCATCAACCGGCATTTCATCACTGCCCAGATTGAGCAGCGCCCCGGTTTTCACACGGGCGGGACTGTCTGCGATAGTCACGGCACGACTGCACAGACGGCCAGCCAGCACACCCGGCTCATTTCCCCACAGACGCGGGACCAGTTGCACGGCCTTCTCTGCAATACCGTCCTGGATGGCAGACACACGGGTCAGGTAATCCGCCTGGGCTTCTTCTTCCTGCATTCCCTGCACGGCCAGGATGAACCACACCCAGCGCCCATATTTAGAAATCAGCGTGGATCGTAACGTCGCCGCCTGATTCACCTGGGCTTTTGCCGTCACATCACTGGACAGCACCACCCCTTCCACCGAACACACCACCTGTGCGGCCAGTACCGCTTTTACCCAGGCATCGTCCTCAGCATCTGCGGGCAGCACATGCATAAATGCCCACCAGTTCTGACCGGCGTTTGCCAGTGCCGCCAGAACATCGTTTTTCAGCGGGCTTTCCCCTTCTCCCAGCAGTGCATCAAAATCACTCTGGGCATTCACCGCCAGCGTTTCCCCCACATTTTTGGTACCCGTACCGATAAACAGCAGCGTGCGTTCCACTTCATTGGTTTCACCCAGCAGCTGGTTTACCTGGTTCACGGTCACGTTTGGCCAGGTCATGCTTTCCCCTTAATATCCTGCGCCTTAACATCCCAGCCAAAGCCAATGGCCTGAAGCTGACGCGCCAGCGCGTTATCAAATTCATCGTCACTCATGCCCAGAAAAACACGGGCAGGAAGATCCACTGTCCAGCTGGTTTTCACCGCTTTACCGCTGAGTTTTCGAATCAGTAGCCCCGCCCGGCTGTATGGCATCGTTTGGGTTAACTCGCCCAGCGTGGGCTTTTTCCAGCGTTTACCGGTGCGTACCCGGTACCCCAGCGCCCGCAGTTTTTTGGCCTGGGCTGGCGTGGCCATTTTTCCGGCCTCCACCTTCCGTGGCTGGCTGCGACGGCTGACACTGACACGCATCCCGTTTTGTTGCGCATATCCGACCGTCCCGGCCGGTACCGGCGTTTCCCCGTTCCGGTAGCCACCACCCTGCAAATAGATCCGTACCGCCTGAATTTCTGGCATTTCACGGATATGCAGCAGTTTTGGCAGGTTCCGCAGCATCTTCCCTTTGCGCTTCGTTTTACGCCCCGGCCACTTCTGGCCATCCGGTGTTTCCTGATTGCGGACATGCCGTTTTGCAGCGGCAATCACGCCGTATTTGGCCAGCCTCCAGATAAGACGCTGGCGCTTTTTGGGCGGCAGCTCCATGCTGGCCAGTGATTTACGCAACTCCGCCAGCTGTTTTTTATTCAGCTCGCCACCGGCAATCATTCGTTACCGCCTACCGGCGCACCGGTTTCATCCACGCCATAAATATTGGCGGTTATCGCTATCCAGACTTCAGGGTTAACCAGCGACCAGCGTTTCCCCTGCCACGGGATCGCCCCGTTTTCGTCCTCCCTGATCACCAGCTCTTCCGCCATTGGTACCGTCAGTACAATGGTGGCAGTTTCCTCATCCTCCACTGACACATCCCAGTCCGGTTCAGCTTCAGTCAGGCCGACTTCATCCAGTAATTCCCTGTCAGCCTCATCCAGCCACGCGGCCAGCAGCGACATGAGCAACTGCGGCGGACACAGGCGATACGGGAAACGCTGCCAGCTGATTACCGCGTCATAGCGAATCACCGCCTGGCGGTACTGCCCCAGCCCGTAATCCTTCGCGGCGGGGATGAACTTCATTTCATCCAGCACACTGTCAAATGACTGCATGGCGCGCGGTGGCACGTTTTGCCGAAAAAATGCGGTCAGGCTCTCAAGCTGCGTCTGGCTCATACTTTTTTCACCGTTGCCCGTTTCAGCCCCTTCATGCGGCGAATCACCACTGAAGCCTCAGCCAGTAACCCGGCGCGGGTTTCCATGCTCTCCTGCCCCGGATGGGTTTCACGCCGCCCGACAGTGGCGAACTCCCCCAGTAAATCCGCTTTCGCCCTGGCAAATACCGCTTTCATGTACTGGGCGCACAGGCTGTTAAGCCCGCCCATGCTGACACCCGGAACATCTGCCGCCAGCGCGTGGCCTTTTGCTTTCCAGCTGGCCTCCACGTTTTCCAGCTCGGCATTCACCTCCGCGACAGCAGCCAGCAGCGCCTGACTAATGGTGTCCGCATCAATATCGGCTGGCAGTGACCGCTGCGCCTGAAAATCCTTCAGATTCAGATCCGGCCAGAACCCGTTATTCGTCAGCGGTTCATCCTGATAATCCAGCGGTTTTCCGCTAAACATAATTCCCCCGAAAAAGGCGGACTGACCGGTTTCCACGGCACAGTGACACACGGAGTGTTCTGCCCTCCACCGCGTCCGCCTGGCTTGCGGTAGTCTTTACCCCTGCGTCAGTTTTCGGATACGGGCGGCAATCGTCTGCCGTGCCGTTCTGACGCCGATTTTTAAATAGAATTTTTCTGCGGTGGCCAGCAGTTGATCGGCTTTCTCCAGCGTTTCAATATCGTCCACACTCGCGGCCGTTGTCTGACCATCTTCGCCGCGCAGTAGCTCCAGCCCGGCAAACTTGAACCACTTGGCCGTAACCTGTTCATGCAGCCGCCAGGTACTGGCGACGCGCTCAAATGTGCGGGAAAAATACGGTTCCACACTTTCCCCGCGCCCGGATGTTTCCTGCGCCCAGGCCAGCATCGTATCGGCCACGAACGTGGGAAAATTGCTGCGCAACCGATCCGGGGTTGCCTGCTGCTGGCTGATTGCAATGTCAGCCCAGTCCAGCGCCTTATCCAGATCGCCCACGTCAAACAGCCAGATAACACACCAGGCAAATACCGGGTTGGCGTACACCTGCCCGCTTTCCAGATACGCTTCCACAGTCGGTGTCCAGCGCGGCAGCAACACATCCCGCTTAAACTCAACGCGATCCGCGATTGTCGGCAGGTTACGGGCATGTTCCACATCCGTTTCCAGCGCCTTAATCAGCAGGTGCATGCTTTCTGTGGTTTCCAGTGCCTGACTGCGTTTCAGCTTTTGTTCCATCGCAATGCGCTGGCTGTGACGCTGCGCGGGAGAAAGTGCCATTTATCAGCCCTCTGCTGGTTCGGAAACCTTGCCGATGGTCACGGCGGATTCATCAATGGCCGCATACAGCTCCGGCACTTCAACCGCATAGCCTTCATTACGCAGGTATTTGTTTTCGAACTGCTTACGGTCTTCAACAAATTCCGCCTTACGCATACGGGTGTTGCGCTGGGTGTAGATATGCAAATTAGAAAGCGGCGTGACGACCATACGTTTACCCGGCATAAATGGCGGGATAACAGCAGGACGGCCAGCAATAGTGCTGCCCAGCATCTGCGCCGCGATTTTCTCAGTCGGGCGGTCTGCGGCCTGATACAGTCGGTATTGTTCAGCAGCAACCAGATCAGCACCGACCAGAACCACCAGGCGCGGGTCATTGCGGAACTGGGCAGGAATCTTGGCGTTAATCAGGTCTGAAGCCATTGCATCCAGTGACTTGTAATCCCCGGCCTCATCCAGCACGACCGGATCGGTCATAATCTGATTACCACCCAGCAGCGTTTTCATACGCTCATGCCAGCCGATATTGACATCTTCGCCGTTCGGGTTATCCGTTGGATTCGTCGTTTTGGCACGGCTCTTACCGTTAAAACCAATACGCAGCATATCCAGCGCAAACGCCTGTGTGGTAAACGCCTGGACCAGGTTGTAAAACTCGTTTTCGTCCTTACCGGCATTGGCCCAGACCGAAAGCAGATCCCAGCGCAGTGCAGCGCAGCTGTCCGTTTCAACCAGTGAATAGTCATTGCCGTCCACGCCAACCTGACGAACAAAGCGGCCATTTTCACTGCGCCCGGTATGCAGCACGGAGGAACCGACAGAAATCACCTGGCCACTCAGCTGGTCAACATCCAGACAGGTGATCATGTTCAGGAACTCCACGGACTCCAGCAGCGCCAGACGCAGCGCGTTTTCCTGCGGGTCATTCAGGGAGAAATAACGACTGGTATCACGTGCGCCAAACTGCTGCGCCATACCACTCGAATATTTATCCAGTAAATCCCGTGCACGATTATTAAGGTGCATAAAACTCCCTCGCGATTAAGCGATAATAAAAATGTTTTGTACTAATTAACGTCAGAACGTATTACAGGAAATTAAACTTACCCGCTTTTTCTGAAATCTTACGCCCTGGCGTACGGGTGGATTTATTACCCAGATCGTTAAAACGTTTAACGATATCTTTTGCATTATCACGAATAGCCGCAAATTCTTCGGTATCGACTACTTCCGCAATGGTATCCACATCACCCTGAACATCATTGAGCTGATTTTCAATTTTGGCCACACGGCCTTCCAGTTCGTTTACCGCGTTGGCCAGCGCCTGTAACTTATCATCACCCTGCGCGGTATCATCAGGCGGCGTTTCATCTTCAAACTTCGGTTTAATACCAAACAATTTTTGCCAGTTCTTCATTCGTATTTCCTGTTTAATTTTTCCATCACGGGAAATCACACAACTGTAATATCCCTGCTTAGATAATTTTTTGCGCCGACTACTAAAGCGCAGCCGTGTGGTGCCAACACTGGCGGGAGTATCTGTTACCGCCAGCCCCTTGAGGTATGTACGCCCACTACCGCGCCAGTTCTCATCCGGTTCAATCGAGAAAAACAGGAGCTGATCTTCATGGTTGGCGAAAATTAAACGCATATTCGGGCAAAGGCTGACGTAAAGCCGCGCCAGTCCGTCATCGCCATCATGCCAGGTGGCCTCCAGCACCTCCCCAAAATTACCGCAATCATTCTCGTGTTCAGGCCAGATCAAAGCGACATAGTGGTTATAGTCATAGGTTTCCCCCATATCGATAATCCACTGGCGTTTAATCTCTCTGCCGTCAACGGTATCCCCTTCGGTAGCAACACACAGCCAGTCAGTTTTTAAATGCGACATATCCCCCCTGATTTATTCACCGACGCTGCAAATCAATTATTGCCAAATAAAACCACCACCGCATCACGCTTTATTCTGAACAGTTCGGTTATCACGTATTACCGAACAGACGCGAATTAACACCGCCGTTTTTTCATAACAGCCACGGCATAATTATCCGCATGGCTAAATACTCAGAAGAACTAAAAGGCGTTGTCCGCGCACTTTATTTGCGCCGCTATACGCCAAAAGAAATTGCATCAGAATTAAATCTGCCGAATGCGCGGATCGTTTACTACTGGGCTGAGAAATACAGCTGGGCGGATTTACTCAGCTTTGAAAGTACAGAGGAGGCAATTGAACGCCGCTACCAGCTGCTGGCCAGCCGCGATAATAAAACCGATCTCGACCTGAAAGAAATGGACATGCTGATTGCCCACGCCACAAAGCTGCGTGCTCAAAGCAATAAGCATAAAGAAAAGATGGCCAGCGGCCAGAGTAACGGTCAGGCAGCTGCACGGGACAGCAACAGCGATGAACCGCGCCCCAAACGCAAAAACAGGAAAAACGATATTTCCTCTCTGACCCAGGCGGATTTCGACACCTGGGCGGAAGAACATCTTTTTGAATACCAGAAACACCTGCGCCGGAATATTGGCCAGCAGGTCAGGAACATCCTTAAAAGCCGCCAGATCGGTGCCACCTGGTACTTTGCATTTGAAGCCTTTGAAAACGCGGTCATGACAGGCGATCCGCAAATCTTCCTGTCTGCCTCCAAAGTCCAGGCGGAATACTTCCGGTCTTACATCGTCAACATTGCAGAACAGTATTTTGGCATCACGCTAACCGGCAACCCGATCCGCCTCAGCAACGGCGCTGAACTGCGTTTTCTCTCAACCAACAAAAACACGGCCCAGTCTTACAGTGGCCACCTGTACTGTGACGAATATTTCTGGGTGCCTAACTTCGCCAGGCTTAACGAAGTGGCCAGCGCAATGGCCACCCATGACAAATGGCGCACCACCTACTTTTCAACGCCATCGGCCAAAACGCACCAGGCCTACCCGTTCTGGACGGGTGAGGAATGGAAACAGGGCAGCAAAAAACGCGCGGCCGCTCAGTTCCCGTCCTTTGATGAAATGCGCAACGGCGGACGGCTTTGCCCGGATGGTCAGTGGCGCTATGTCATCACGATGGAGGATGCCATTGCGGGCGGCTTCAACCTGGCCAACATCGAGAAGCTGCGCAACCGCTACAACACCGCCACCTTCAACATGCTTTATATGTGCGTGTTCGTGGACAGCAAGGATTCCGTATTCAGCTTTTCAGACCTGGAAGCCTGTGGCGTGGAAGTGGACACCTGGCAGGATCACAACCCGGACGCTGCGCGGCCATTTGGTGACAGGCCAGTATGGGGAGGCTTTGACCCGGCACGTAGCGGCGATTTGTCGTGTTTTGTGATTATTGCCCCGCCGATGTATGCCGCAGAGAAATTCCGCGTTCTGAAGGTCATTAACTGGAAGGGCATGAACTTCCGCTATCAGGCCAGGCAGATCGAACTGCTGTTTAAAAAATACAACTTCACCTATCTGGGAGTGGACGTTACCGGCATTGGCCAGGGTGTTTTTGACAACATCCAGCATTTTGCCATGCGCGTGGCCGTCGCCATTCGTTACGACATGAACACGAAAAATCAGCTGGTACTGAAAGCGGCGGACGTGGTGGAAAGCCAGCGTATCGAATGGGACAAAAACCTGAAAGAGATCCCGGCCAGCTTTATGGCTGTACGCCGCACCACCACGCAAAGCGGTAACGCCATGACATTTGTCGCTGACCGCAGCCAGGACACAGGCCACGCGGAGGCGTTCTGGGCGATTACCCACGCCCTGCATAACGAACCACTCAACTACGAAAACAAACCGAAATCCCGCTGGGGTGTAAGGAAAGAGGCTGCATGAGTAAAAAAAACCGCTTCGTTAAGCGCAACCCGCGCGGCGATAAGTCCAAAAAAATGAGCATCATCACATTCGGCAAACCGGAACCCATCCTGACCACCGGCACGGATTACCGCGACATCTGGTACGACAATGCCGCCGATCACTTCACCCAGCCGATTGACCGGCTGGCACTGGCACAGCTTATCAATCTGAACGGTCAGCATGGCGGCATCATCCACGCCCGGAAAAATATGATTGTGTCTGATTATCTGGGCGGTGGCCTGACTTACGACCAACTGGAAGCCGCAGCGTTTGACTATACAACCTTCGGGGATATTGCGATTGGCAAAATCCGCAACGGATGGGGGGATGTGATTGCCCTGGAACCTTTACCCGGCCTGTATATCCGCCGCCGTAAAGTCAGGGACAACGCCACAGACCAGCCCGGCGATTATGTGGTATTGCAGGACGGTGAACCGCAGGTATGGCCGCAGGAAGATATCATCTTTATCAAGATGTACGACCCGCAGCAGCATATTTACGGACTGCCCGACTATATCGGCGGCGTACACTCGGCATTGCTTAACAGTGAAGCCGTAATTTTCCGCCGCCGCTACTACCACAACGGCGCTCATACTGGCGGCATTCTCTATACACGCGATCCCAGCATGACGGATGAAATGGAAGAAGAAATTGAACAGCAGCTGCGTGACAGCAAAGGCATTGGCAACTTCTCCACTATTCTGGTGAACATACCAGGCGGGGATGGGGATGCGATCAAGTTCATTGAAATGGGTGATATCTCTGCAAAAGATGAATTTGCCAACATCAAAAACATCAGTGCGCAGGACATTCTCAACGCGCACCGCTTTCCCGCTGGGCTGGCCGGAATTGTCCCGCAGAACACTGCCGGTCTGGGGGATGTTGAAAAGGCGGAAAGGATTTACAAGAAAAGCGAGATAGCACCCATCCAGCGCCGGTTTATGACCGCTGTTAATAACGATCCCGAAATACCGGAACGTCTGCACCTTCACTTTGATTTAAGTTACACAGAATCAACGGATAAGGATGCGGCATGAGGCGAAAAAGGCTAAAATCCAGGCATCATTTAACAGCTGGAGCATGGAATATGCGAGTTCTGAAAATCGAATGCCCGGAATGCGGCTCAAAGGCTGTTATTCGTAAAACAAACCGGAAGCACCGGCAGATTGCGGATATTTACTGCGCCTGTTCAGATGTGGAGTGTGGCCATACGTTTGTGATGAATCTGACGTTCTCCCACACTCTCAGCCCCAGCGCGAAAACGGGTGATGCGATGGTGCAGAAAATACTGAATGCACTTTCACCCGATCAGCGCCAAATGGCATTAGACCTACTGAAAGCGACTCCCGCCGCCTGATAAGCCCCCTTCCTGGGGGTTTTTAGCTTCTGTTCTGACCATCTCCCGCATTTCTCCAGCAATCTCACCAATCCAGGCCAAAGCGATTGTTTTTTCTCTCTGGTTACTTTCGTACACATGGGCAATTTTGGCCAATAACTCAATGCGCTCCAGCTGTGCCGACGCTTCCAAAAGATCCATTTAGCCCCCACAAACAATATATTACTGTATATGCATACAGTACACCGTAAAGCACAAATTGTGAAATGTATTTTCCTGCCATCTACTGACAAATGAACGTGTTACACAGATTTATACCGCTACAACCACCCCGGCCACAGCTCGTGCATTGGCTCGCTTCGTGTCTCTTGCAACCGGCCATTACGGTAAATCAATGCCACCTGGCCAAATCTCAAACCACTACCCCGCATAAGAATGGCTATTTCGTCGTCAGAACCATCAAAACCCCGGCTGCGCAATTCCAGTTTTAACCGTCTGCGGGTTCCACCCTCCGTACAGTTATTGACAGAACTCCAAGGGGCGGCGTTGCCGCCAGAAAAACCCGCCTCCGCTGGCGCTTCGGCCAACTTCGCAACCTTCTGCCACTTCACCAGGCGAGTACATACCGCCGAATCTGGAACCAATGGAGAATAGACACCCTGAACGCGCTGCACGTCCTCTGCGTATTCATTACCCTGCTCTGTGATTTCATAGGCCAGACGAACAACCAGATCACGGCGGGCAACCAGTGCGCCACCCTGCGCCTGAGTGTATGACGCCCAGCACCCCACATCCGCAGCGGCCAGCACAGCATCCATTTTTGGATTGGGCAGCTGTTGGTTACGCAGGCGGCGCAATTCACGCCAGACAGTTACCGGCGCACCGCCAATCTGCTGAAACTGGCGAATGCGCCAGCGGGAAGCCCATGCGGTAACAGATTTGGCCATTTCTTTAATGTCCTCGCCTGTCTTCTCATCCTTTTCACCATCCATCGCGTAACCATCTATATTCTTTGAGATGTATTTAGCGATATAGCCAGTAGCGCTGCCTTTCTGCGGGTCGATAGCTTTAAAGCAGAAGCGGGCTTTTCTTGCTGAATAGCTGCGCAACTCATGTGCATCTTCCTGGCAAGCGTATGTGTGGATAACTCGACGAATCGCTTTCGCATCTTCCGGACGCATAAACAGCAGAAGATGCCAGTGCGGTGTGCCATCGTGATGCGGCTCAACAACGCGGAACCCGAAACAACGCAAATCTTTACGCGACAGCGCTGCACGAATTTTCTGCCAGACGCCGCATAAATAGCGCTGTGTATCCTGTGGTGTGCATCCTTCCCATTGCGAAACAAAGCCCCCTTTGCTGTACACCGCATGGAATCGCGATGGCGCAGTGATAGTGTAAAACTCACCAGCCAGCCCTTCTTCATTGGCCATATCTTCAAATCCCCTCATTCTTACCATTAGCTCACAACGACGGATCGCCGGATTGGCAACGCTGCGGTGCACCATGCTGTCCAGTGCAATACGCAGCCCTTCGTCATTCAGCAGGTCAAACTTTTTAAAGAACTCAAGGTTCCGCTTTTTCTGGTCTATCCATTCGACAAGGGTTTTACGGGACACATAAGCACTCGCGGCTTTCTGTACCTGCCCCACGGCAATGGCCATATGCTCACGCTGCATATCCCGCGCCCGCTTAAGACGCAGATACCACCATTCAGGTGCCATCATGCGGAGAATCCCGGATTCAGCCTTACGCATTTCCAGTTGCCCGCCATTAGCTTCATGTTCTGCCCAGTACGGCGGTTGATTGTTCAGCATCAGGGAACATGTGCATAAATGGCGGTAAGACTCCAGCGTACGGCGGCGCAGCTCTGCGGCATCGTCAGTGCTGCCCACAAACTGATCGGTAAAGTCATACAGTGACTGGGAGATCCAGCCAGATATCTGGCCAGCCAGTTTTTTGAGGTCCTGGCGGTCAAGTGACGGCAATCGCTCCAGCGACTTACCGAAAGGAAGATCAAGTGCATCAGCGGCCAGCTTGTAACGTGCAGCCACTTTGCGCAGACGTGGCAATACATTCTCACCGATAGTTTTGCGCAGAAATGTATTGGCACGGCGACGCCCGTCACGGCCAGCCAGCAGCTTTTCGTAACGGTTGCCGAAATACCCGGCTAACCAGTCGGGTATCTCATGCAGGTACTGGGAACGCCATTCATAATCCTGTGGGTTAACAGCCCACAGGCGGCGTTCGGTGATCGTCGCATCTGACGGGGTACCAGGCGCAAAGGTTTCGCGCCGCCAGGCATTGACGGCATGGTGTTGGCCAGGCTCCAGCATATCAACCACGGTTAACCCACTTGCGCCAGAAATCAATCAGGAAGGCCACAAGTACAGCCGCTACCAGTGGTAGCCAGAAAACCGCACTCAGAGTGATTAACCCTAAGTCCTCAGCATCGTGATCAAATTCGTCCTGGCATTCGTCCCATAAGAGAAAGGCGAAAGTAATACAGGCAAACAAGGCATAAAAGCCGGTAATAATTTCCGTCATCATGCCACCACCGCCCGAACATCGATCGCAGGGTTAGCAGGTGACTTAAGAATCAGCTCAGCAGCCACTTTCTGGCTTGCAGCTGCTGCACCCACACTACGTGGCGCATTTACCCGAACAGCTTCAAATCCTGCATACAGGTAATGCACCATTTCCAGATCGCTGTTTGACGCGACAATCTTAATCCCACGCTCAGTCAGGCGGCGCAGCTTACGCGCCAGCCGTCCCTGATCCATGTGCGAAAAACCACGCTCATGGTAAGCGGTGAAATTATCGGTATCAGTCAGGTAAGGCGGATCACAATAAACAACGTCATGCCCGTCCCTTACCAAATCAAGCGTTTCTGAATAATGGGCAGTAATGAACGTTGCGCGTTTCGCTTTTTCAGCAAAAGCGCGGATTTCATCAGCAGGAAAGTACGTTTTTTTGTACTTACCAAACGGAACATTGAACTGGCCGCGGCGATTGTATCGGCACAGGCCATTGAAGCAGTGACGGTTCAGATAAAGAAAACGCGCCGCAGCTTCCACAGATTCAGAACCAAAGGATTTTCCTGATTGGTTGAAGGCATCACGCACCGCGTAATAGAAAACAGCGCGGCTTTCTTCATCGCCTAATGAACCGGCAGAAAATAAAGCCTCCAGCTCAATGAGCAAGGCATCAGTCTGATAGGCCATTGTCTTATACAGATTAACCAGGTCAGGATTCACATCAGCAATCAGATACTCGTCATAATCCGTATTCATCATGACAGCACAGGAACCAGCAAAAGGTTCTATCAGGCGCTTACCCTCCGGCAGATGGGGAAGCAACTGCGGCATAAGGCGGGCTTTGCTGCCCACCCACTTAAGCGGAGTTTTTACTGCCATACTGCACCGCCTTTACTGCAAATCGCTGCGGCTTCTTCGCGGATTAACTCAACGATTTCCGTTGCGCTTAAACCTTCATTGGCTGCATGGGTGGCCAGCTTATCCAGACGGGTGGAACACAGATCAGCAGCAGCGGCTTTACCTTCCTGCGTAGCTTTGGTGAGCATAGCCAGCAGGTCAGTACCTGATTTCGTTCCGGGTAAATCCTGACGTGTAATGTGCATTTTGGTTTCCTTAAGGCAAAAGAATCCCCGGCCACCTAAGCTGTGGCCAAAAAATTCAGGTTGTTAATTAGTGAAAAGCGGGTTGTACAGTGACGGCGGAATGGTTCGGTGCTGGAATAAGGTGCAGCTCGTACGTTGTCCGCCACCACTCCTGGATCAGTGCTTTAATTTCGCCAACACCCAACGCACCGGCCGTGTAGAAAATTGCGCGGATTCCGGCCAGCGCTTCAATCTGTGCTTCTTTGCTTTCGGCCTCGCGGTACACGCAGCACCAGAAAGCGGCATTGATTGCCAGCCAGTGACGCGGATTAGTCATGTGCTCAGTGTCATTAAAGAAGAATGGATGCAGCGCAATGCGACCATTTTTACTGGTACTTTTCTCTGCAAAAGCCACGGCGTAATTATGTGGAACGCCCCACACGGCCAGCTCAGCACCTAACGATTTACCTTCAACGGAAATAATGGCCATCAGAGATTCCCCTGTTGTTGCAACTTATGGACGATGTGAGGCGCTATAACCATCTGCACCCCGCTACTGCTATAAATTGGATGTACCTTTTTGATCGGGCGGTTCGCGGTGCGCTTTGAAAAATCGCTGTCACGTAAACTGCCGAAACCTTCAAACGTTAACCGCGCCCGTGAAATGCCTTGGCGCAGCAGAATCATGTCCCGATAGCCCAGGCGTTCATAAAGCTCACGCCAGCAGCACTTGCTTAAATGGGCTTTAAATGCCCTAGCGCCAGAAGTAACCGCAGCGGCATGAAGCACCACACCGCGCCACTCCGGTGTCAGGTTGTCCCACCATTCAGCGGCCTCGCTGCTTTCACTGAAGTATTTGCGGCGGATCTGTTTTAAATGTTCCAGCCCGCGCTTTTGTTGTTCCTGGCTAATCGCCATAGCGCCCCCCTATACATCCAACCAGGCGACGGACTTTTGTAGGCAAGAAACGTAAAATCACCTCGCCTTTCATTCGAACAGACTCATGCGCATTGAATTTATACGTGTGGCCAGGATTCCAGCGCTGACCGTTCGGCAGTTCTATCCAGCCCGTTGAACCGCTTGGCCGTTGCATAGCTGGTGATTCTTTTTTCAGGTAAGTAACAAACGCTTTCATGGTGCTCCCTCACATCAAGCCGGTGGCGTTAGCCGTCACCAGATCCACCGCTGCGGCCAGAACGGGCGCAGACTGGATACGACTTTCAACGGTATAAGCCAGCACGGATAAGCTACGGATTGCATCGCGAGCGCGATCCAGAATTTGTGTACGGCGGGCGGCGGTCATATGACCAGTTGATACGGCTTCCCCAGCAATTGCGCCCACACAGGCGGTGGCACTCAGTGCGCACAACTGCATGTTGCCTTCTGTGGCATTGTTCACCGGTACGGATGGAAGGCAGTTAATCTGCCCCAGCATCCCATCCAGTAAACGCGCATCTTCGGTGTAATCCGTAATAGCTAAAAGCTCGTCACAGGTTAAACGGTGCGGCTGTGCTGGATTCAATTTGTTGCGCAGGATTTGCGGCCTCATGCCAACGGCAGCGGCTACATCTTCCAGATTGTGTTCAATTGCAAATGCTCGGCAAGCCGCATCAAAGTGAGCATGTTTAGAGGTCTGGTAATCAAACATTGTTAGCCCCGCTCTAATCCGTAGGATAAATTACGTGTTAAGCGAAACATTGCATTCGCTTAACGCCATTACGGTTAAGGCGGCCATGTTCACTTCAACCAGCCCTTTTTTCTGTGCTCCTTTAGGCTTGATAGGGAGTTTTCCGTATGAAATCAGGTTCTCAGCAGTACTTTTTGACATGCCTGTACGGCGGCAATACTCATCAAGCGGGATGTATGGATCGGGGATCACGATTGTAATGTTGGGACGCATAATGCAAACTCCTCAGGTTGTGGATACGCCAATATCCACCGTTATTAGCCAATATCTAAACACAGGAGCAAGGTTAATTAGATTAAATCTACATTTCAATATTATGTAGACATTATCTACACACCTTTATTTTATGGCGAGATTTAGACTAGACCCAGAATCTGATAGCACCCCGGTACTTGATCGGGTACTTGAGGCTTACGGCTTTACGCAAAAATTACAGCTTGCCGAACATCTTGGAATTGCTTCCAGTTCAATGTCTGCACGATATAAACGCGGTGGGCTTCCTGCTGACATAATGCTCAAATGCATGGCTGAAACAGGCGTAACACTTGAATGGCTGGCAACAGGTCAAGGTAGAAAATTTGAGGATGAAGAAGTGGATATCCTCAAAATGCCGCGGCGTAAAATCGTTGACGGTTTGATGTATGACGCAGGGATGTACATGCTGGATAAAGTCTCTTTTTTACCCGGTGTCCCTTTGCCAACCTCTCCCGTATGTGTGGTGGAAGGTAATAATCAGTTCATCGTTGATACCTCATTCACAGAAGTTTATGACGATCAGTGGCTTGTAGAGATTGAGGGTAAAATGAGTATCCGCACCCTTACGCGTATTCCGATTAAGAAAGTCAGAGTTAGCGGCGTTGGCATGGCTTTTGATTGTGGTATCGACGACATAAACGTGATTGGGCGCGTTGTTCTGACGATTCATTGATATGGCCGTAAGAAAACTCAGTGATGGCCAATGGGTTGCGGATTTCTATACCGTCAACCGCAGCGATGGCAAGCAAGGCAAGCGTGTACGCAAAAAGTTCGCGACCAAAGGCGAGGCGTTAGCGTTTGAAAATTACACTCTACAAAAAGTGGAGAATTCGCCCTGGCTTGGCCAAGGTAAAGACAAGCGCTACCTTTCAGATCTGATTTATCTTTGGTTTGAGCGCCATGGGATAACGTTAAGCGATGGTGAGAAACGCAAACGAGCCATGCTCTGGGCTGATGAGTGCATGGGTTCGCCACGGGCTATAGAATTCACTGCCCAGTTATTCACCGCTTACAGGGCTAAAAGACTTGAAGGTGACTTTTCCCGAACCAAGCGTGTTACTAAGGTTTCTCCCCGCACAATGAATCTGGAGCATGCCTATTTTCTTGCTGTATTTAATGAATTAAAACGGATCGGCGAGTGGGAAGCACCCAATCCATTAGAAAATGTGCGTCAGTTTAGGACTAACGAAAGTGAGATGGCCTATTTGACAGGCGATCAGATTGCTCGACTTCTTGAAGAGTGCCGCCGAAGCTCCGCCAAAGATTTAGAAATTATAGTTAGAATATGCCTATCAACAGGGGCGCGCTGGGGAGAGGCTGAGAAATTAAAACGCAGCCAGATAAGTTCAGGAAAGATTACCTTTGTAAAAACTAAAGGGAAACGGAATCGCACTATTCCAATAGATGACAATTTAATTTCAACTCTTCCCAATAAGAGTGGTTCATTATTCACACCTTGCTATTATGCTTTTAGAAATGCACTTGAGAGAGCAAACATTGAATTGCCACCAGGACAATTGACCCATGTCCTGCGACACACTTTTGCAAGCCACTTTATGATGAACGGTGGAAATATATTAGTACTTCAACGAATTTTAGGACACACTGATATCAAAATGACAATGAGGTATGCTCATTTTGCGCCCTCTCATTTATATGAAGCTATAAAGTTTAATCCATTATCTAATTCAATAAAAAAGGAAGTTGAAGATGATTGATAAAAGCTTACAAGAATACCTTAACTATTATATTCAACAAAATGAACCAAGTTATGCTGTTCTAATAACAGGTGATTGGGGAATAGGTAAAACTTACCAAATAATGAATGTATTACCGAAAGAGCAAGTATGTTACATTAGTTTGTTTGGTTTAAGTTCTACAAGTGAAATATATGCTAATGTTTTTGCTGCAATGTACCCCAGAAGAAATGCCATTAAAAATTCCGCGAGTGCAGTTAAAGATTCAACTACGGAATTGAATGGTATAACATTTGGGGCAGGTGCTATCATTAGTAGCCTTGCTGATGCTTTTATAAAAGAAAAAGTAGACAATAAAAAAATCATAGTCTTTGACGATCTTGAACGATGTTCAATAAATTTAAAAGATATACTTGGCGCTATTAATAAGTATGTTGAGCATCATAAATGTCGTGTATTAGTGATAGCACACGATTCAGAAATAGAGTCAGAATTCATAGCAACAAAGGAAAAAATAATTGGTCACACCATAAAGATAAAACCTCAAATAGATCATGCTTCAAATGCTTTTTTCTGCGAAACCGACAAGTTAAAACATTATGATCATATAAAAAATTTCATTATTTCTGCCTTTAAAAGCTCTCACTGTCAGTCATTGCGAATTCTTCGGCATGTTATTAAAGACTGTGAAAGGTTGATATCATGCATGTTATATAGCCAAATAAACAATCATGATGCTATGCAAGAAGTATTCAATACTTTTACCATACTGAATATAGAATTTAGATTAAGTAATATTTTAGCAAATGAAATAAAGGAATTAGATGCTGAGTTCACTTCTTTTTCATATATATTGCCAAATGTCGAAGGGGATGATGAAGAAGAAGATGATGATGAGAAAATTAAAGAAAAAAGATTAAAGAAATTATTCAATAACTATTCTCAAGAAATTTTTTCTGGCGGCATATTTAATGATGAACTAATTTACTTGATGTTGGTTGATGGTATATACCCACAAAAAACAATAAGGAAAAAGATTCAACAATCAAAATATTTTAAGGAAAAAACAAAAACAGAATTACCAGCATGGTTAAAAATTCAAAGCTTTGACTACACTGATGATGATATTGTTGATAGTTCTATAACTGAGATGCTCAGACAGTTCAAACATAGAGAAATAAATGAAATTGGAACATTGCTGCACATGTTTCATCTTATGTTTTTGATGTCATCTATTAATGTGATTGATGAGTGTTTTGAAGAAATTTTTGATGAATGCAAGGCTTATTTAGATGACCTTGTGGCTGAAAATAGATTACCATACGATAATTCCAGTGATAACTTTTATAACATCAATTTAAATCCTAGCGCACATGGACATGGTTTTTGGTTAAATGAAGAATACAAATCTTTTATTTATGAGATTAAATCATACCTTCAAAGTAAACAAAAAGAAGCATTACATAATAATTACCCTGAATTTGCTAAAGAAATAATGCAAGCTTTAGATAATGATATTGATGAATTCAAGAGACTTTTAATTGGTGATGGCTCAACACCAGGTAAATACGCAAGCATTGATGTCCTATCGACAATACCCTATGAAGATTTCGTTTTATCATGGTTATGCCGTCCTTATATAGAATGGGACAGAATTAGAAATATACTTATAAATCGATATACAAGAGGGATTGCTATCAATATTTTAGCTAATGAGAAAGAATGGTTATGCGCAGTAGCTGTAACTATCAAAATTGAAGCAATGAAGATGAATGGCTTTGAAAGATTACGAATAGAAAGGATTGTACCAACACGAGCACTACAGCAGTTGTAGTGTCTCAAAAGTGTCGCGAAAACTTAAGAATATTGGGGGATATAGGTTGATATTGGATTCTTATCTTACTGATTTTAAACTAACTTATTGTTTTACCAATATTTGTCATAGTTCTCATAATCGCTTGGTCGTTGGTTCAAACCCAACAGGGGCCACCAAATTTCAAGGACTTGCGAGAAATCGCAGGTCCTTTTTGTTATTGGAAATATATGCAATTGTTGGCAAAGCCAATAATTGGATGGCTCTGAATGCGTAGCGGGGGATGGCGTGGGAATAAGGATATATCATGCGATACGCCAGCCCATATCGCTGGCATTCCATTTGGACGCCGCCATCCCGAGATGGAAACGTCCGTTAGAGTTTGATTCGATAGTCAGCTCACACTAGCTCTTTGAGCTGCTCCTGCATATAGGTTGAAAAATACTCTGGGTTCTTGATAAGGATGCGGTTACCGGAGGCAACTTTTTCTGCCCATCCGGCCACTTTTTTCGTGAACTCGGGATTCCATCCCTCCTGCTCACCCCGTGCCATCACAACTTCCGGACTCGCTGGCACACCTAAGTCATGCAAATACTTTAAGATTCCCTTAGCGGTGCTTTCATCCATTGAATGGGGTACTGACGCCGAAGTGTTCATACCACCAATAAAATCCAATGCTTTCTCAATTGCTGTTGGCATGCTCTTATCCTTAAAATTAACCACGTGAGAGACACATTTATACTATGTACCCAACTCCGCCGGGATATCAAAGAGAACATCGCCTTTATTTGACTTACCCCGCAGCTAAACGCTTGCGCGGCTGTTTTCTGCGCTATTTTTTTGCATCTCCGGCTAAAACCAGTCCGGTTGCCACCGCATTACGCGGCCCTTCGGTACCTCGAATATTGCCCTGCCCGGCGACAACTCCGTAATGCGCCAGCGCATCGGTGATCATCTGCGGGATTTCGAAATCCAGAGAAGAACCGCCTACCAGCACCACAAAAGTCATATCGCGAATAGATCCACCGGGTGACACCAGGCGTAACGCGCGCAGGCAGTTGGTCACAAAAACCTTCTCTTTGGCCTGTCGGCGCACCAGACGTATTTTTTCCAGCGAGGTCTGGTTATCTACCGGGATCAGCTCGCCCTCTTTCAAATACACAACTTTGGCAAACACCGACGGGCTGAGCGGTTCGCGGAAAAACTCTACCGCGCCGTTCTCATGGCGAATGCTGAACAGGCTCTCCACTTTTGCCAGCGGGTATTTTTTAATTTCCTCCGCCAGAAATGCATCGCTTAAGCCCAGCTCTGTTTGAATCAACAGGCTGACCATATTCCCCGCCCCGGCCAGATGTACCGCTTTCACTATGCCATCGCTATTGATGACGGCTGCATCGGTAGATCCTGCACCTAAATCGAGGATTGCCAGGGGCGCAGCGCATCCAGGCGTTGTTAACGCACCCGCTACAGCCATGTTGGCCTCCACGCCACCAACCTCAACCAAAGTGTTTAACCGGGCGCTCAGCTCACTGGCGATGGCCTGCATCTGTAAGCGATCGGCTTTCACCATCGCCGCAATGCCCACGGCGTTCTCCATTGAACACTCTCCGGCGATGCCGCCCTGCACCTTACGCGGAATAAATGTATCGACCGCCAACAGATCCTGAATATGCACCGTGTTCATGTCATGACCGGTCAGCGAGGCCATCACCTTTCGCACCCGCTCCAGCATGCCGCCTGCGTGCGTACCAGCTTCCCCAGCAATATCGCGCACGGGCGCGCAGGCGCTCATCGCCTGCATAATGGCCTGCGCGCCTTGCGCTACGTCGGCTTCACCGCCACGCTTTTCACCACGGATAAAGATCTTACCCGCCGGGATCACTCTTGATTGCACATCGCCCTGCGGGGTTTTCAGTACCACGGCGGAACGGTTGCCAATCAGCGCTCTGGCGATGGGGACGATAGCTTGCGTTTCCTCGGGCGTCAGGGCAAAGAAGGTCGCAATGCCGTAAGGGTTCGACAGCACCCGTACCACCTGTCCCGGGGCCGCCACTTCCACCGCCGCCAGCACACCTTCCGGCACCTTCTCCAGCAGGGTGACTTCATCAACCACCGGCATTGGCCGACGCAGGCGATTATTCACCAGCACCCCATCATCTTTTTTCAGGATGGCCGCCACCACATTTACGCCGCGATCCAGCGCTTCATTGATAAACCAAACCGCCTCAAGGAAATCCATCTCCTCACCTACCAACGGGATCCAGCCCTGGGCAAATCGATCCTCGCTCAACGCCGCCAACTTCTCCACGGCGATGGTGGTTCCCATGCCCACGCCAACGCCACCGGGCGTTTGCGGGTTATGGCCAATCATCGTCGATTCGGTAATGATGGTTTCAGTGATGGTTTCCATCGCCACATCGCCAATCACCGGTGCGGCCTCGTTGATGCAAATTTTTGCTACGTCCTGCAGCGACCACGGCGTGTTATTCAGCGCCTGCTGCAGGGACGCGACTACCCCGGCGATATTATCCCGCGTGCCTTTCATACCGGTCGTGGCGACAATCCCGCTGCCGATAAACCGGCCATCCTGCGCCAACGCCACTTCGGTGGTGGCGTTGCCGATATCGATCCCTGCAATTAACGGCATGCTGCCTCCGTCACTGGCTGCCTTTACGCAGCTTATTTCTCTGCTGGTATACCTCTGCCGATTCGCGGACAAAGCCGGCGTTCACCGTGGCATGCCATGTGTGTTCCAGTTCATCGGCAATGGCCTGCAACTCGGCGAACGAAGAACGAAACGGCCGCAGCGCGTTGTAGATCTCCAGAATGCGGGCATCCGGAATCGCAATCAGCTCAGCCGCACGACGAAAATTGCGCGCCACGGCATGACGCTGCATCTGCTCGGCAATCTGCGCCTGGTACTCCAGCGTTTGCTGAGAAATACGCACATCCTGCGGTCCTACGCGGCCCGCCAGCACATTCTCAAGGGTAATGTCGGTTAGCGGCTTGCCGGTAGGCGTCTGGATTTTCTCCGGGCAGCGGGTCGCTAATGGGTAATCCTGCGCAGTCATGATGTTGTCGTTCATGGTCATTCCCTTACCAGTGCAATGTGCAACGTGACAGGCGCAGCATCCTGCACCACGTGTTTGGTTTCTTTGATATGAAACAGCGCGGCCTTGGCCATAAATTTAGGGCGCACCATCTGGTCATTGACCACTGGCACCGGCGAAGGCGACTCTTTGCGTGCATATCGCGCGGCGTTTTTACCAATCTGACGATAGGTTTCCAGCGTCAGCAGCGGAGCTTGAGAAAACAGCTCGAGGTTGCTTAACGGCAGCAGATCGCGCTGATGAATCACCGTGGTTCCTTTCGACTGGATGCCAATCCCGATGCCTGAGCCGCTGAGGTTTGCCGCATCCCATGCCATAAAAGAAACATCCGAGGTGCGCAGGATCCTTACTACCCGCGCATGTAATCCCTCTTCTTCGATGCCAGCAACCAGCTCTTTCAGAATCGCGTTGTGAGGCATATCAATCAGGGTTTTATGCTGGTGCTTGCCAAAGGCCGGGCCGACGCCAATCACCACTTCATCCACGCGTTCATCCGCGTTAGCCGCCTCGCCTTCGCTCACCTGTAAGGTGAAAACCGGCTTACGTTCAGTTGTGCATTCCACAGTGTTCCGCCTTATTCGATCGAGCCGGGCTGAACCACGCCCGCAATATTTTTAATTTCCGCCCAGCGTTCGGCACTGATGCGATAGCCGGTACCAGGTCCCTGATAATCATTGATGTCGTTGACGGCGCTGACGACGTCGAACTGGCGATCCAGAATGGCCGACGTTTGCAGGTAATCACCAGTAACACGCTGTCTCAGCATATTGAGGATATTGCTGGCGATATCTTCAAAACCGCTGCAACTCAACGCGCCGACGATATCCAGCCCGGTGATATTACGCTTCATCATCTCTTCCACGGCCGCCAGATCCTCCACTACATTGCGCGCAGGCATATCTTTGCTGCCGTGAGCATAAGTAGCGGCTTCCACTTCTTCATCGCTAATCAGCGGCAAGCCCAGTTCGCGGAACACCGCCTGAATGGCGCGTGCAGCCTTATTGCGTATAGCGATGGTTTCTTCTTCAGTCACCGGACGCAGACCGCCGTCAACCATCAGATCGCGTTGCAGGATGTTGTAATCATCGAAGTCTTCAGCGTCGAAGTTCGACCCGGCAAACATGTTGTCGTAGTTGGGTACCGCGCTGTAACCGGAGAAAATAAAATCGGTACCCGGCAGCATCTGCATCAGGGTGCGGGCTGTACGGCGAATATCGGAGTGAGAAAAGGTCTGGTCATTGGCGGAGGCCACTTCAAGGTCGAGCATTGAGGCAATCAGGTTTTCCGCCAGCACCGCGCGGATCCCCGAAGGCACAGCGCCGGTCATGCCGATACAGCTGACCGCACCGTTTTGCAGCCCCTGTACGCCCGCGCCTTTAGTGATAAAAATGCAGCGCGACTCCAGATATAGCATCGATTTACTTTCGGAATAGCCCATCAGCGCTTCCGAGCCAGTACCGGAGGTGTAGCGCATCTTCAGGCCACGCGAAGCATAAGCCGAGGCGAGAAACGCTTTGGACCACGGCGTGTCATCACCGTCGGTAAACACCGATTCTGTGCCATACACCGACACCGTTTCGGCATAACTGGTTAGCCCACGCATGCCCAGCTCCAGCTCCGTGGCCTCTTCAACAGAACATTGTGTCAGCACACCGGGACGACCGCATTGGGAACCCACCAGCAGCGCCAGGGCGTTAAACGGCGCGTAGCGGGCGATCCCGACCGTCGTTTCTTGCTCGGAAAAGCCGCGGATCCCCGCTTCAGCAGCGTCGGCGGCAATCTGTACCGGGTTATCTTTCAGGTTGGTCACGTGGCACTGGTTGGAGGGCGTGCGTCTGGCACGCATTTTTTGCAGCGCCATCATCATCTCCACCACGTTCATTTGCGCCATCACTTCCACCGCTTTCGCCGGGGTGATGGCAGTGGTAATGGCAATAATCTCTTCCCGACTGACGTGGATATCCACCAGCATTCTGGCGATCTCCAGCGCGTCGAGCTGCATGGCGTGCTCGGCCTCAGCCACGTTAATGGCGTAGTCGGCAATGAAACGGTCGATCATGTCGAACTCGGCGCGGCTCTTACCGTCCAGCTCAACAATACGACCATTTTCCACCTTCACCGACGACGCTGGATCGTAGGGGCTTTCCATGGCGATCAGCCCCTCTTCAGGCCATTCGCCAATCAGCCCATCCTGATTTACAGGCCGCTTCGCAAGTACTTCGAATCGTTTTGATCTTCTCATGATTTATTGACTCAAAAGATAAAAAATAGGGACGCCGGGCCGCATTGCCGGGGACACAACACCCGTCATTCGCCTTTCATCAGCAATGGTCGAACTCTAAATGAGCAGAACAATAAAAAAATAAAATTAATTTCGTTCCAATTTGGTACCTAATAAAAACGCATCGTTTCATATTGAAACGCAATTCAGGAATATCCATCGTGAATTGTGACGAGGTTAAATGATCATTATCAATAAACGCAAAACCGGGAAGGTGATTTTAATATCTTTGAAATTTTCGCCCTATTGACTTAATAACGTGCGGCGAGAAAATAAGGTAAAGCCAATGATAAAAATAGCTGTTGCGCGATATGTTTCGTGACCTCAGCCCTACAACATTTTCAGGAGAAACTGTGAATAAGAGCCAACAAATTGCCACCATTACGCTGGCGGCTGCAAAAAAAATGGCGCAGGCCGTTGAGGCTAAAGCGCTTGAGATCAGCGTTCCGGTGGTCTTTTCCGTGGTGGATCGCGGTGGGAATACGCTGCTAATGCAACGCATGGACGATGCGTTTGTCACCAGCTGTGATATCTCTCTTAATAAAGCGTATACCGCCTGCTGTCTGCGCCAGGGTACCCATGAAATTACCGACGCGGTACAACCTGGTGCTTCGCTATATGGTTTACAGCTTACCAACCAACAGCGCATTGTTATTTTCGGCGGCGGTTTACCTGTCATATTAAACGGTAAATTAATTGGTGCCGTTGGCGTTAGTGGCGGCACCGTGGAACAAGACAGATTATTAGCAGAAACCGCACTGAATTGTTTCTCTGAATTATAATTTAAATCTAAGAAGGTATATTATGAGCTATCGTATGTTTGATTACCTGGTGCCAAATGTGAACTTCTTTGGCCCCAATGCTATTTCCGTTGTCGGCGAACGCTGCAAACTGTTAGGCGGTAAAAAAGCGCTGCTGGTTACTGATAAAGGTCTGCGGGCCATTAAAGACGGCGCGGTAGATAAAACCCTCGCCCATTTACGTGAAGCGGGCATTGACGTGGTGGTTTTTGATGGCGTTGAACCTAACCCCAAAGACACCAACGTGCGTGACGGTCTGGAAGTCTTTCGCAAAGAGCATTGCGATATCATCGTTACCGTCGGTGGCGGTAGCCCGCATGACTGCGGTAAAGGCATCGGTATCGCAGCAACTCACGAAGGCGATCTCTACAGCTATGCCGGGATTGAAACCCTGACCAACCCGCTGCCGCCGATCGTTGCGGTAAATACCACTGCCGGTACCGCCAGCGAAGTCACCCGCCACTGCGTGCTGACCAATACAAAAACCAAAGTGAAGTTTGTGATTGTCAGTTGGCGCAACCTGCCGTCGGTCTCCATTAACGATCCGCTGCTGATGCTCGGCAAACCCGCCCCGCTGACCGCCGCGACGGGTATGGACGCCCTGACCCACGCCGTAGAAGCCTATATTTCCAAAGATGCCAACCCGGTCACCGACGCTGCCGCTATTCAGGCTATTCGCCTGATCGCACGCAACTTGCGTCAGGCCGTAGCGCTGGGCAGCAACCTGAAAGCTCGCGAGAACATGGCCTACGCCTCCCTGCTGGCAGGTATGGCTTTCAACAACGCCAACCTCGGCTACGTTCACGCGATGGCGCATCAACTTGGCGGTCTGTACGACATGCCGCACGGCGTGGCGAATGCCGTACTGCTGCCGCACGTGGCGCGCTATAACCTGATCGCTAACCCGGAAAAATTTGCTGACATTGCAGAGTTTATGGGCGAAAACACTGACGGACTTTCCACCATGGATGCCGCAGAACTGGCCATTCACGCCATTGCTCGTCTCTCTGCTGACATCGGCATTCCGCAGCATCTGCGCGATCTGGGTGTCAAAGAAGCCGATTTCCCGTACATGGCGGAAATGGCGCTGAAGGACGGCAACGCCTTCTCTAACCCGCGCAAAGGGAACGAGAAAGAAATTGCCGAGATCTTCCGTCAGGCATTCTGATAGTACAGGGGGCGCAATGTCACTTTCATCACCGGGCGTACATCTGTTTTATCACTCGCGCTGGCAGGATACTCGCGTGCTTGATGAGCTGTGCTGGGGACTGGAAGAGCAAGGCGTCCCTTGTCGGGCAATCTGTTGCAACGAGCATGACTGCGCACTGGCATTGAGCAAACTTGCGGCCAAAAGCTCAACGCTACGTGTCGGTCTGGGTCTTAACGCCACGGGTGATATTGCTTTAACCCACGCCCAGTTGCCCGAGGATCGGGCGCTGATCCGTGGTCATATCACCGCCGGAATTGCGCAGATCCGCACGCTTGGCGCCAATGCTGGTCAACTGGTCAAAGTGCTTCCCTTCAGCGAGATAAAATAAATGTACCGCATCTACACCCGAACCGGCGATAAAGGCACGACCGCACTGTTTGGCGGCAGCCGTATCGACAAAGACGACATCCGCGTTGAGGCCTATGGCACGGTGGATGAACTGATTTCCCAACTTGGCGTCTGCTATGCCAGCACGCGTCAGGCCGGGCTACGCCAGGATCTGCACGCCATACAGAAAATGCTGTTTGTTCTGGGTGCGGAACTCGCCAGCGATGAGAAAGGACTCGCTCGCTTACAACAGCGTATTGGTGAAGAGGATACTCAGGCGCTGGAGCAGCTTATTGACCGTAATATGGCGCAAAGCGGCCCGCTCAAAGAGTTTGTTATTCCGGGGAAAAATCTCGCATCGGCACAGCTACACGTTGCGCGAACCCTGACGCGCCGACTGGAGCGGGTCCTCATCGCGATGAGCAGATCGCTAACGTTACGCGATGAACCCAGGCGTTATATCAACCGACTGTCAGACGCGCTGTTCTCGATGGCGAGAATTGAAGAAACTAGTCCAGATGCTTGCGCTTAAACTGGCTGGCATCAATGTCGTACTGCTTCATCTTGCGCCACAAGGTAGTGCGGCCGATATTCAACAGTTGCGACATCTCCTGCACGCGCCCGCTGGTGACGCGGGCAGCATGGATAATCGCCTCTTTTTCAATAGCGGTAAACGTCAGACTAGCAGGCAGCAGTGAAGACGCCGTCTCCAGACCCGGACGTTCGGCAAACAAATAATCCGGTAGATTGCTCAGCCGAATATGGCCGTTATCACTGCTGATGGCGATGTTTTCGATAATGCTGTTCAGCTCAAAGTCATTGCCCGGCCACGAATAGGCCACCAGTTGCGCCAGCGCGTCGTCGTCGATCTTCAAACTGTATGAAAAGCGTTTTTTCAGGCTATTCAGCCGCGTAAAAATCAGCGAGGGAATACTACTGCGCCGCGCCCGCAGCGGTGGGATCACTATCTCAAAAGAGTGCAGCGCATAATACAGCTGACGGCTAAAGCGGTTTTGCTCCACCAGATTGGCGAGATCAACCGTGGTGGTGGCGATCACTTTGACATCCACCGGAATCAGCCGACGGGCATCCAGGCGGGTTAATACCCCCTGTTTGATCACCTGTAACAGCGCGGATTGCAGCTCCGGCGCCAGATATTCAATTTTTTCCAGAAACAGCGTGCCGCCGTTCGCCAGTTCAAGACGGCTCAACCGGCCATTTTCATCGTCGGTGGGCGCACTGCCCATAAAATCCTGCCCCAGTACGCTGTTGGCATACAGCTGACAGTTCACTGCGATATACGGCCCGCTGGCGCGCTCGCTTTCATTGTGGATGGCCTGACTCAGCAGCTCTTTACCAACACCCTCTTCCCCGCACAGCAGGATCGGGAAACTCCCCCTCGCTGCCTGGCGTCCAAAATGGATCAAGCGGCGGGTTTCCGGATCGTCAGTCGACATCTGCTCAAAGGTGTGGCTCACCTTGCCGAGCTGGCTGGTCATCAGCTGGCGCATTTGTTCCACCGGATGCAGTAGCAGAATAAAGCTGTTGCCCTGCTCCTCAACAATCGGCTTCAGGGTAATGACGGCATCAACAAACTGATGCTGGCTTTCAAAGGTAACTTCGACGTGATTCAGACCGCGGGCATGTTTGATCGCCCGGCGCAGCAGCATGGGGAGATTAAGCAGATCGTGAATGTTTTTCCCCTGACTGGCCTGCGCATCGAGATGCAAAAGCAGCGCCGCTCGTGCATTGAGGAACTGCAATACGCCCTGTTCGTTCCAGGCCATCACACCATCATCCATACTCTCCAGCAGCCCGTACATCTGGTTCAGATGGCGGTTGGATTCAGCCAGCAGGCTGTCGGTCAGCAAAGAGTTGCCGACTTCTCTGGCAATCGCCAGCGTCAGGGATAAATCAGAAACGCACTCATGCTCCACCAGACAACACAGCGAAATGGAGCCGAACAGTCGACCATGGTTATCGAAGACCGGCGTCGAGCAGAACGACCACGGATGCAGCGCCTGTTTAAAATGCTGATCGCCAGAGGTTTTTGTCGGCTGACCCGGCATCGTCGCCAGCGACAGGGCACAACTGCCAATGATGCTTTCCGCACAGTAGCTGCCGTCACGAAACCCAAGCTCCGCCAGCTGTTCTACCGTCTGCGGATCGCCGCAACGGCTGAGAATACAGGCTGATTCATCCAGAATCAGCAGCGCGCACGGGCGGCCGTCCATAAACTCCCAGGCATCTTCCAGCGCAGCCTGAGCAATCGTCAGCAACGCCGTCTTGCGACGACAAATCGACTCAAAGGTCAGCCCCTGCGCCTGATGCGGCGCCTGCCAGGTTTCCCGCTGCATAAACTTGCTGCAACGATGCCATGACTGGGCAATGACTGAAGAGACTTCCTTCCCGATGCTATGCGTGTGCGCCGTCATATCCCTTTCCGCTGTTTAACCATAGACAACCCCTCCGGCAGAAACTGTCAGAGGGGGAGAAGATGCCGGATAAAAACCTACCGACGACTGATTAACGCGCCAGCCACTGCTGTCCCAGCAGATCTGCCGTCAAGATAGCGGCATGTACGCTTTCAGGCGTTACCGGAAACGGCATATTGTGGATGGTTTCACCTTCTGCGCAGGTCGCTTTCGCCACGGCCATGATCTTGCCGTCAACGTCTTCTTTCACGCCCATTTCCGCTAACGTTACCGGCAGGCCGACTTTCTGACAGAAATTCAGCACGGTTTCGATCTCTTCCATCGGGCTGTTTTGCAGCACCAGTTGCGCCAGCGTACCAAAGGCGACTTTTTCACCGTGGTACAAATGGTGGCACTCTTCCAGAATCGTAAAGCCGTTGTGGATCGCATGCGCCCCTGCAAGACCGCTGCTTTCAAAGCCGATGCCGCTGAGGTAAGTGTTAGCTTCGACAATACGCTCCAGCGCATCGGTCACCACGCCAGCCTGCGCAGCAAAGCGTGCCTTCTCGCCTTCCGCCAGCAGGGTATCATAGCACAAGCGCGCCAGGCTCAGCGCCGCCACGGTGGACTGTCCGCCCGCCATGCTAGTCGCTCTGGCGTCATAACAGGCTTTCGCTTCAAACCAGGTCGAGAGCGCATCGCCCATCCCAGCCACCAGCAGACGTACCGGCGCTTTGGCAATGATCGCAGTGTCCATCACCACCATATCCGGGTTTTTCGGGTAGATCAGATACTCTTCAAACTCACCGGCTTCGGTATAGATAACGGACAGCGCGCTGGTTGGCGCATCGGTAGATGCGATAGTCGGGATCACCACCACCGGCAGCTTCTGGTAGTAACCAATCGCTTTGGCGGTATCCAGCGTTTTCCCGCCGCCAATACCAACCACGCCGCGACAACCGTGCTGTTTCAGAATGGCAATCAGTCGATTAATTTCAACATGGCTACATTCACCGTTAAAGCGTTCCGCATGGCAGCTAATGTCGTGGCTGTGCAGGCCGTTGAGTACTTTCTCTCCCGCCAGCTTCATCACGAAGTCATCCGCAATCACAAAAAAGCTGTCCGCCAGGTTTTTAGCGTATTGACCAAACAAGGTGGAAGCGTCAGGACCCTGGAGATATTTGGCTGGAGATTGAATAACTTTTAGCATTCCTTTCATCCTCAAATAAGTACATGTTTTTACATGGTGAGCCCTGGCGTTAACCTGTTTGGCCTGATGCAGACGGCGAAAACGGGAGGTACCGGAGCGATGCAATAACTGTATGGCGAGGCGTGCACAAAAAAATCTTTCGTCTTTTTGTTCTGATATGAAACAGATAAAAACGGAGTACGTTCCATATTGGAACGCTTATCCACAAAAATGATAAGGTTTGCGATCCCGATCCGCTCATTTGCCACCAAATCTCCAGCACAGACGAATCTCACTTTCTTTTTACCTACTCACTTGCCAAAAAACCGGCAAAAAAAAAGCTGACAGTGCCATATCAGCTGCATTCATCGCGAGAGAAAAAAGTCGAGCGAGCTCGCATTGTGATCGTTCCTCGTTCTTTTCGGTTTCATTACGGAACAAAAAACAATGACAACGTTCCGTAATGGAACTCATTTTAACGTTGTTTTTTTCCGCGCTGACTTCGCCAGAATCTCTCTATCGCCTCCGTACCATGACCATGCTTCCGGGGGTTTGTCTTACACTCAACCTCAAGGAGCCGTTATGTCTCAATTCTTTTTTAATCAACGCACCCATCTCGTGAGCGACGTCATCGACGGTACGATTATCGCCAGCCCGTGGAATAACCTGGCGCGTCTGGAAAGCGATCCGGCCATTCGCATCGTGGTCCGTCGTGACCTCAACAAAAATAACGTGGCGGTAATTTCCGGCGGCGGTTCAGGGCACGAACCCGCGCACGTTGGGTTTATCGGTAAAGGTATGCTAACCGCTGCGGTTTGCGGCGACGTTTTCGCTTCCCCGAGCGTGGATGCGGTACTGACCGCCATCCAGGCGGTAACCGGTGAGGCGGGCTGTTTATTGATCGTGAAAAATTACACCGGTGACCGTCTTAATTTCGGTCTCGCCGCCGAGAAAGCCCGTCGCCTTGGTTACAACGTTGAAATGCTGATTGTTGGCGACGACATCTCCCTGCCTGATAACAAACACCCACGCGGCATTGCGGGAACCATCCTGGTGCATAAAATCGCAGGCTATTTTGCCGAACGCGGCTACAACCTCGCCACCGTCCTGCGTGAAGCGCAGTACGCGGCCAATAACACCTTCAGCCTGGGCGTTGCGCTTTCCAGCTGTCATCTGCCGCAAGAAGCCGACGCCGCCCCGCGTCATCATCCGGGCCACGCGGAACTGGGCATGGGCATTCACGGCGAACCAGGCGCATCGGTTATCGACACCCAGAACAGTGCGCAGGTGGTGAACCTGATGGTGGATAAACTGATGGCAGCCCTGCCTGAAACCGGCCGTCTGGCGGTGATGATTAACAATCTTGGCGGCGTTTCCGTTGCCGAAATGGCCATCATTACCCGCGAACTGGCCAGCAGCCCGCTGCACCCACGTATCGACTGGCTGATTGGCCCGGCCTCACTGGTCACCGCGCTGGATATGAAAGGCTTTTCACTAACTGCTATCGTGCTCGAAGAGAGCATCGAAAAAGCGTTACTCACCGAGGTGGAAACCAGCAACTGGCCGACGCCGGTCCCGCCGCGTGAAATCAGTTGTGTACCGTCATCACAGCGTAGCGCACGCGTGGAATTCCAGCCTTCGGCGAACGCCATGGTGGCCGGGATTGTGGAACTTGTCACCACAACCCTTTCCGATCTGGAGACTCATCTTAACGCGCTGGACGCCAAAGTCGGCGATGGCGATACCGGTTCGACCTTTGCCGCTGGCGCGCGTGAAATTGCCAGTCTGTTGCATCGCCAGCAGTTGCCGCTGGATAACCTTGCCACGCTGTTCGCGCTGATTGGCGAACGTCTGACCGTAGTGATGGGTGGTTCCAGCGGTGTGCTGATGTCTATTTTCTTTACCGCTGCGGGGCAGAAACTGGAACAGGGAGCTAGCGTTGCCGAATCCCTGAATACGGGACTGGCGCAGATGAAGTTCTACGGCGGCGCAGACGAAGGCGATCGCACCATGATAGATGCGCTGCAACCGGCCCTGGCTTCGCTGCTCACGCAGCCGCAAAATCTGCAGGCCGCATTCGACGCCGCGCAAGCGGGAGCCGAACGAACCTGTTTGTCGAGCAAAGCCAATGCCGGTCGCGCATCGTATCTCAGCAGCGAAAGCCTGCTCGGAAATATGGACCCCGGCGCGCACGCCGTAGCGATGGTGTTTAAAGCGCTGGCAGAGAGTGAGTTGGGATAAGCCATAAGTGCCTGATGCGCTGCGCTTATCAGGCCTACGAGTGCAAAGCTTTGTAGGCCGGATAAGGCAACACAGCCATCCGGCGGAACGTTAACGATAAACGCGGATCCCACCCTCTACGCCGCGGCTAAACAGCACCTGCCAAAGCTCAATATCTCTGGCGCGGAAAGCCCCTGCGCACGCGCATAAATAGTAATTAAACATTCTTCTGAAGGTGGCGGAATAACGTGATGACAGCTCCGGCCATGCCTGATTAAAGCGCTCATGCCAGGCCATCAGCGTTTTATCGTAATCGCTGCCGAAGTTATGCCAGTCTTCCATCACAAACCGTGATTCGCTGGCCTCGGCAATATGGGAAATCGCCGGTAAGCAGCCATTTGGGAAAATGTATTTATTGATCCACGGATCGACGCTCATCCCTTTTTTATTGCTACCAATGGTATGCAGCAGGAACAGTCCGTCTGGTTTTAAACAACGGTCGGCGATACTGAAATAGGTGTCGTAGTTTTTCGGCCCGACATGTTCAAACATCCCCACGGAGACAATGCGATCGTAGTGTTTATTAAGATCGCGATAATCCTGCAGCAGAATGTTAACGTCCAACCCTTCACAGCGCTGCTGCGCCATTTTCTGCTGCTCTTTGGAAATGGTAACGCCTTCTACTGCCACGCCATAATGACGCGCAGCATATTCCGCCAGCCCGCCCCAGCCACAACCGATATCGAGTAAACGCATACCCGGTTTAAGCTGCACCTTCTCGCAGATCATTTTTAATTTGGCATTTTGCGCATCGTTTAATGTGGTTGCATCTTTCCAGTAACCGCAGGAATATTGCATATGCGGATCAAGCATCAGCGCAAAGAGATCGTTACCAATATCATAATGCTCTTTACCGACGATCCATGCACGACTACGTGACTGCAAATTAAACAGGCGCGCGCTGGCAATGCGTAAAATATCTTTCAGATTACCTGGCATCTGCTGGTCGAGTTTTGCTTTCAGGATTTTGCAGAACAGAATATCGAGCCGTTCGCAGTCCCACCAGCCTTCCATATAGCTTTCGCCAAGCCCTAATGAGCCTTGCTGCAATACTCGTTTAAAGAAACCGGTATGATGAAGTTGAATGTCCCAGGCGCGTGAGCCATTAATTCTGATATCCGCTTGTGAAAGCAGCTCTTTTCCCATTCGGGTCCAGTTATCATTTGTTTCATTGACGATGACAGCATCTGAACAAAGCGAGTTCATGGTATTTACCAAAAGTGGGCTAAAAATTATTACGCAAGATTATTATGGAAAAAAGAGTGTATGTATTATGATCCGCGGACAAGATCTATCGAGCAGCGGACACATCATCGGGAGCATTGACGATTCATTTATGGAAACTCTGGCGCAAAAACAGTGGAACTCCTTCCCGGATAACTCCATGACCGAACTGCCGCAGGATGTATTCTTTCGCTCTTATGTCCTGGAAGCCAACCACCATGTACCGCAGCATTCACACTCTTTTATGCAATTTCATTTCGCCCGCAAAGGCAGCATGCGCATTGATGTTGCCGGTAAGTGCTGGATAATCCCGGCGCATTATGGCATCTGGATCCCCAATAATACTGAGCATGCAGTTTGGGCATTGGATGATGTGTATTTAGAAAATCTAGATATTAAACCGGGCTTTCTTGAAGAGAACATCAATGAATGCAAAGTTGTGGCTATCAGTGATTTCGCCAGAGAGTTTATTCATTACGCCACGAATTCAATTTCAGGTCATTATGATAGCCAGTCAAAAGAGGGCAAACTGGTTAGCGTACTGGTCGATATTATTCTGCAACTCCCGGAAGTCGCCTTTGTATTACCCTGGCCGCAGGATCGCGAATTAACCAAAGTATGCCGAACCATACAAGAATCCCCCGCCCTGGAGCATTCAGTTGAATACTGGGCGCATCATCTGGGTATGTCTGCCCGTACCTTTTCACGCCATTTCAAAAAAGAAACCGGATTGCCTTTCAGCGTCTGGAAGCAAAAAATGCGTATTCTGGAATCCGTATTAATGCTGAAAAAAAATAAAAGCGTGACAGCCGTGGCGCTCGACGTAGGATATTCAAGCACCGCGGCATTTAGCTATGCCTTCCGCCAGGCGTTTGGCGTTCCGCCATCTAATTATTAATCTGCCGCTTTATGCTGATGCCAGTAGGCTGCCGCACGCACCCGTTGAGGGTCAAACGCCTCGGTTTCAAAGCGAGCACTCAGGTTTTTTACCACCTTGCCTTCGCCAGTGATCCAGACGTAATAATCATCTGCGGGCACGGTTAGTCGCGATAAGCGTTCATTCACCGCCTGCGCGTCATGGCCGATAAACCACTCAATAGTAAACCCGTCGAGATGGGCAAGATAATCCTGGTACGCCGCATCCTGCACGCTGACCAGCGCCGTGACGTTTGGACGTACCGCTAAACGGCTGAGCGACTCCAGGCGTCGGCGTAGCGCGGGCATTCCCGACTCATCGCACACATAAACCTGATACGCATAATCCTCTGGCACCACCAAAGAACCGCGCGGCCCGCCGATTGTCAGCTTGTCGCCCTCGCGGGCATTCATCGCCCATGTACTCGCCACGCCGCCATCATGAATATAGAAGTCCAGCGCCAGCACATGGCGCGCTTCGTCATACAACGGCGTGTAGTCACGGGAAAGCGGACGCACGCCGTCAGCCCAGACAATGCCTTCATCGGTGACGACAGGCGGCACAAAGTGGCTGCCCGGTTCAGGGAAAAAGACCTTGGTATGGTCGTCAAAGCCGTGTGAGCTAAAACCGTCCAGAGCGTCACCGCCCAGTACAATGCGCTGAAAGCCCGCGCTAATACGCTCTACGCGCAGGACGGTAAGTTCTCGAAAACGCAGTTCATTACGAACGCGCTGCGGGTAGCGTGAGGTGTTTTTTGTCATGTTTTCGCCTTCGTGAAAATAATAAGATATATCTAAATTAATTTTTAAATGATAATGATTGCTAATCAATAAGATTGCAAGCACTTTTTTGATATAGTCACCGTTTGATTAAACAGCTATCAAAAATCAATAAAAACACTTTATAATCAACATATTAAACAAAATATAATTTGTAGACTTGCAAAATACCATTTTTTAGATATAAATTAGATATATCTAAATAACATCAGGAGACGATGATGCAAAACCATCATGAAGGTTGCTGCAAAAATACAGAGCACCAACACGAAGGCTGCTGCAAGGGTGAAGGACATCACCACGAAGGCCGCCACAACGAGCACCATGCAGGTTGCTGCAAAGGTGAAGAACATCGCCATGAAGGCTGTAACAAAGATCACCACCACGAGCACGGCTGCGGGCACCGCCACGGTCGCGGCGGCGGTGGTCGTCGCCAACGCTTCTTCGGTCACGGAGAATTACGCCTGGTCATTCTGGATATCTTGACCCGCGACGCCAGCCACGGCTATGAGCTGATAAAAGCGATTGAAACCCTGACTCAGGGTAACTATACCCCGAGCCCGGGCGTTATCTATCCGACGTTGGATTTCTTGCAGGATCAGGCACTGATCACCGTCAGCGACGAGGAAGGTGGGCGTAAACAGATTGCGATCACGACTCAGGGCCAGCAATGGCTGGATGAAAACCGTGAGCATCTGGAACATATCCACGAACGGATCAAAGCCCGCTGCGTGGGTTTTGAATTACGCAAAAATCCACAGATGAAACGCGCGCTGGAAAACTTCAAAGCCGTGTTGGATCTACGCGTTAATCATGGTGATACCAGCGATGCGCAGATCAAAAAAATCATCGGTATTATCGATCGCGCTGCGCTGGATATTACTCAGCTGGATTAATCTGCACAGCAGGCGGAACCCGTTTGCCCGACGTTCCGCCTGTATTATTAGTATTAATGCAGCACCGTGACCGCATCTTCCAGACGACCCGCGCGATGTTTCACCATTGCGGAAATCTGCGCACTCTCTTCAACCAGTTCGGCGTTTTTCTGCGTAATGTTGCTCAGCTCATTCACCGCGCGGGTCAGGCTGGAAAGACCATCTGACTGTTCCAGCGTTGAGTGGCTGATTTGGGCGATCAGCTGAGTGACGTTTTGCACCTGCGCCACAATATCGTCCATCGTGCGTCCTGCGGCGTGAACCTGGTCGGATCCGGACTGCACTTTGTCGGCGCTGGCATCAATCAGCTTACGGATATCATTGGCAGCACTGGCGCTGCGGCTGGCAAGATGACGCACTTCTCCCGCCACCACGGCGAACCCTTTCCCCTGCTCGCCCGCCCGCGCGGCTTCAACAGCGGCGTTCAAAGCCAGAATGTTGGTCTGGAAGGCAATATCGTTAATCAGCGTGGTAATGGTGCCGATCCGCTGGGTGCTGTTGGCGATATCGTCCATGGTTTTGATGACGGTATCCATCGCCTCACCGCCGTGCGTTGCCGCGCTGCTGGCGGCAATAGAGAGCTTATCAGCCGCCGCGGCGGTCTCTGAGTTTTGTTTTACCGATGCCGCCATCTGATTCATGGTGGTCACCGTTTCCTGCACGTTCTCAACGGTCTGCTGCGTATGCTTATTTAAATCATCGCTACCTTTTGCCAGCGTTTCGCTGTCGCTGCGCACGCAACTCACCTGGCTGGAGACGTCATGAATAAGCCAGCGACACATTAATCCCAGTTGGCCCACTGCTCGCAGCATCAGTCCCAGTTCATCGCTGCGGTTAAGATGCGACACGCTGTTCCGCTCACCGGTCGCCACTTTCAGCGCCTGACGGGTGACATTCTCAATAGGACGCACAATCTGCCATTCGAAAATAGCCGTTCCTAAAAGCATCACCAATGCACTCATCAACAGTAACGGCCATTCAGCACCCATTTGCTGCAATGCGACCGCTAGCAGGACAAACATGAATGCCATCACGCTGCGTACCCGCCAGCGAATCGGCATCGCCGGCAGTTTACCCAGCCAGCCTTTGCGTACCACCAACCCCTTATGGATACGCCGGTTGCAACGTCCTTCGTTCAGCGCTTTATATAAAGGCTCTACCGCTGCAATTTCCTCGTCAGTTGCCCGGGTACGAATCGACATATACCCGGTCACGCGTCCTTCCCGCACCATCGGCACCGCATTGGCCCTCACCCAGTAGTGATCGCCATTCTTACGCCGGTTTTTCACAATCCCGCTCCATGGCTCGCCCTGCTTCAGGGTGTACCACATATCCGCAAACGCCGCTTTTGGCATGTCCGGATGACGAACCAGATTGTGCGGCTTTTCGAGCAACTCATTCAGTTGATAGCCGCTGACCTGAACGAAGGTGTCGTTCGCATGGGTGATATAGCTTTGCAAATCGGTGGTCGACATGAGGGTGATATCATCATCCAGCGGTGTATTTTGCTGACTAACGTAGGGATGAGAAGACATGATTGCGTCCTGTGCAGGTTATCTGGTTGTTAACTCTTTCGGCTTATGTTATTTCGGCGATAATTTTTTTATCTTTAGTTGTTAAATTTGATTTAGATCGCAATTTGCGATTAAACCTCAAAAACTGTACGCATTCTAATCCATTGATTTAAAATACTTTCATCCAGTAACTATTCAATATTACTTCTACCAGCGCACTGTCACAGTGCAAATATTGCCCATTTTTAGAGCAAATTTGCGTTTATTCGATCTGTTTTCAGGCTCCTGACTTGGGCAAAATGCCAGCAAATGTTAAATAATGGCATTAAATGTTGCGTAAATAAGATGTTTCCTGGTGTTTATCCCGATTTTTGCTAAGCGCGCCGGAATGGCGCAATCCCTGCAATACTTAAATCAGTATCATGTGATACGCGAGCTCCGGGAGCATATTTTGAACAGGTTACCTTCCAGCGCATCGGCCCTGGCCTGCAGCGCACACGCACTGAATCTCATCGAAAAGCGCACGCTTGATCATGAGGAAATGAAATCGTTAAACCGAGAGGTGATTGAGTACTTCAAGGAGCATGTCAATCCGGGGTTCTTAGAGTATCGAAAATCTGTAACTGCAGGCGGGGATTACGGAGCCGTAGAGTGGCAAGCGGGAAGCCTGAATACGCTTGTCGACACCCAGGGGCAGGAGTTCGTCGATTGCCTGGGTGGTTTTGGAATTTTCAACGTGGGGCACCGTAATCCAGTCGTGGTTTCCGCCGTACAGAATCAACTCGCGAAACAACCTCTGCACAGCCAGGAGTTACTTGACCCTCTGCGGGCCATGCTGGCAAAAACTCTCGCCGCACTGGCGCCCGGTAAACTGAAATACAGTTTCTTCTGTAACAGCGGGACCGAGTCGGTTGAAGCCGCACTGAAGCTGGCGAAAGCGTATCAATCACCGCGCGGTAAATTTACGTTTATTGCCACCAGCGGCGCATTCCACGGTAAATCACTGGGCGCGCTGTCCGCCACGGCTAAATCTACCTTCCGCAAACCCTTTATGCCGCTGCTGCCGGGCTTCCGTCATGTGCCGTTTGGCGATGTTAACGCGATGCGCACCATGCTCAGCGAGTGTAAAAAGACCGGTGACGATGTCGCAGCCGTGATCCTCGAACCCATCCAGGGTGAAGGGGGGGTGATCCTGCCGCCACAAGGCTATTTAACCGCTGTTCGTAAACTTTGCGATGAGTTCGGCGCACTGATGATCCTTGACGAAGTGCAGACCGGGATGGGGCGTACCGGCAAGATGTTCGCCTGTGAGCACGAAAATGTGCAGCCCGACATTATGTGTCTGGCCAAAGCGTTGGGCGGCGGCGTAATGCCCATTGGCGCAACCATTGCCACCGAAGAGGTGTTCTCCGTCCTGTTCGACAATCCTTTCCTGCATACCACCACGTTTGGCGGCAACCCGCTCGCTTGTGCGGCTGCGCTGGCCACCATTAACGTCCTGCTGGAGCAAAATTTACCGGCTCAGGCGGAGCAGAAAGGCGACATGTTGTTGGATGGTTTCCGTCAGCTTGCGCGGGAATACCCGGACCTGGTACATGATGTACGCGGCAAAGGCATGCTGATGGCGATTGAGTTTGTCGATAATGAAATCGGCTACAACTTTGCCAGTGAGATGTTCCGCCAGCGGGTACTGGTCGCCGGGACGCTGAACAATGCCAAGACGATCCGCATCGAACCGCCGCTAACGTTAACGATCGAGCAATGCGATCTGGTGTTGCGATCAACACGCAAAGCCCTGGCAGCATTACGGGTGAGCGTGGAGCAGATGTAACAGATGTCTGTCCGGCCTGCGTGAGCAAACGTAGGCCGGATAAGGCGTAGCCGCCATCCGGCATCAGCACCATTTAAACAATCCGCACGCCTGCAGGCATCACCCGTTCTGGCGTTAACAGCACGCTTTCGCTGCCATCGTCCGTCTCAGCGCACAGCAGCATACATTCTGATGTTTCACCGCGCATTTTGGCCTTTTGCAGATTACACAGCACCACCACCGTTTTCCCCATCAGCTCCTCTTCGCTGTAATAAGGCACCAGGCTGGTCACGGTTTGCAGCGTACGTTCTCCCACATCAACCTGTACGATATACAGCTTATCGGCATTGTCATGGCGCTTAACCTGTGCGATTTTTCCAACACGTATTTCCATGCGGGCAAAATCAGCAAATGCGACAGTATCCATTGTTTTCTCCTTTGGTAAAATTTTACTAAATACTAGCAAACTATTTTCCGGGCATTGTTCTCAAAAGCGGGGAAATGACGTATCCATCACACTCTGCAAGCCCAGTTTTACCCCGAGCATGTCAATTAAACGTGCTTTTTTTACTGAAAACAGATGAATAGATAAGCACTTCATTTACAATGCGCAGGTAACTCAGGGAAAAGGCAAACATGGCAACACTTAAAGACATCGCAATCGAAGCTGGCGTGTCCCTGGCGACAGTGTCCCGGGTTTTAAACGATGACCCCACGCTGAATGTAAAAGAAGAGACCAAGCATCGCATTCTGGAGATCGCGGAAAAGCTGGAGTACAAAACGAGCAGCGCCCGTAAGAACCAGACCAGCGCACTCGGCCCCCAGCATATTCTGGCGCTCTACAGCTATCAGCAGGATTTGGAAATCAACGATCCTTACTATCTCGCGATCCGCCATGGGATTGAAACCCAGTGCGAGAAGCTGGGGATTGAACTGACCAACTGCTATGAGCACAGTGGGTTGCCGGAGAGCAAAAACATTACCGGCATTCTTATTGTCGGCAAGCCTTCTCCTGCGCTGCGCGAGGCGGCAACAGCGCTTACCGACAACATCTGCTTTATCGATTTTCATGAACCCGGCAGCGAATATGACGCTGTCGATATCGATCTGGCCCGCATCAGTAAAGAGAGCATCGACTACTTCATCGCCCAGGGCGTGACCCGCATTGGCTTCATCGGCGGCGAAGATCAGCCTGGCAAGGCTGATATCCGCGAAGCCGCGTTTGTCGAATACGGTCGTCTGCAGCAGGTCGTTTCAGAACAGGATATTTATCGCGGCGGCTTCTCCAGTTCATCAGGCTATGAACTGGCCAAAAAAATGCTGGCGAAAGCCGACTATCCCAGCGCCCTGTTTGTGGCTTCTGACTCGATTGCTATTGGCGTTCTGCGCGCCATTCACGAGCGTGGACTGAACATTCCGCAGGATATTTCGCTGATTAGCGTTAATGATATCCCGACGGCGCGCTTCACCTTTCCTCCGCTTTCCACCGTACGCATCCATTCAGAAATGATGGGCAGTCAGGGCGTCAACCTGCTGTTTGAGAAAGCCCGCGACGGACGTGCACTTCCCCTGCTGGTTTTTGTTCCCAGCAAGCTGAAACTGCGCGGCACCACCCGCTAAAATCCCCCGTTAATCCGTCCGGTTTCTGCTGAAGCCGGGCGCGCATTGTCATGCATTCTTTTCTGCGCCCGAATTATTTTCGTGATCCAGTTAAAGTAAATCACCTCACTCGCTATATTTTAGTAAAACTTTTACTAAAATCACCATCAATTACACTTACTCACCATTAAAATGAATGGTTCCGATTTTTCTCCACCGGGAGGCCTTATGAATCGCTGGGAAAACATTCAGCTCACCCACGAAAATCGACTGGCGCCACGCGCATATTTTTTCTCTTACGACTCCGTTGCGCAGGCTCGCTCGTTTGCCCGCGAAACCAGCAGCCTCTTTCAGTTGCTGAGCGGTCAGTGGAATTTCCAGTTCTTTGAGCATCCGCTGCAGGTGCCGGAAGCCTTTACGTCGCAGTTTATGAGCGACTGGGGCAACATCACCGTCCCCGGTATGTGGCAGATGGAAGGGCACGGCAAGCTGCAGTATACCGACGAAGGTTTTCCTTTCCCGATTGATGTCCCCTACGTGCCGACCAATAACCCCACCGGAGCCTACCAGCGTATTTTCTCTCTCAGCGAAGGCTGGCAGGGCAAACAGACGCTGATTAAATTTGATGGCGTAGAAACCTACTTCGAAGTTTACGTGAATGGTCAGTACGTTGGCTTCAGCAAAGGCAGTCGCCTGACGGCCGAGTTTGATATCAGCGCGGTGGTGAAAACCGGTGACAACCTGCTGTGCGTTCGCGTCATGCAATGGGCTGATTCCACCTACGTTGAAGACCAGGATATGTGGTGGTCGGCGGGAATTTTCCGCGACGTCTATCTGGTCGGCAAACAGGCGACCCATATCCAGGATTTTACCGTTCGTACCGATTTCGATGATGACTATCGCGATGCCACCCTCTCCTGCGACATCGTGCTGGAAAACATCGCCTCCACGCCAACGATGGCATCGCTCGAATACACTTTGTTTGACGGTGAGCAGGCACTGCATAGCGGTGTGATTAACGCTCTGACAGTGGATAAACTCACCCGCACCGCGTTCAATTTCAAGGTCAGCGCACCACAGCAGTGGTCAGCGGAATCGCCGTATCTCTATCATCTGGTGATGACCCTGAGAGATGCCAGCGGCAACATCCTTGAGGTTGTGCCGCAGCGCGTCGGATTCCGCGATATCAACGTTCGCAACGGTCTGTTTTACATCAATAACCGCTATGTCATGCTGCATGGCGTCAACCGTCATGATAACGATCATCTCAAGGGTCGCGCGGTCGGTATGGATCGCGTGGAAAAAGATCTGCTGTTAATGAAGCAGCACAACATCAACTCCGTACGCACCGCCCATTACCCGAACGATCCACGTTTCTATGAATTGTGCGATATCTACGGTTTGTTCGTCATGGCCGAAACCGACGTTGAATCTCACGGCTTCGCTAATATCGGCGATATCAGCCGGATCACCGACGATCCGCTGTGGGAAAATGTCTACGTTGAGCGCATCGTACGCCACGTCCACGCGCAGAAAAACCACCCGTCGATCGTCATCTGGTCGCTCGGCAATGAATCCGGCTACGGCTGTAATATTCGCGCCATGTACCACGCGGCAAAAGCGCTGGATGACACGCGTCTGATCCACTACGAAGAAGATCGTGACGCCGAAGTGGTGGATATCATTTCCACCATGTACACCCGCGTACCGTTGATGAATGAGTTTGGTGAATACCCACATCCTAAACCGCGCATCATCTGCGAATATGCTCACGCAATGGGCAACGGCCCCGGCGGGCTAACGGAATATCAGAACGTCTTCTATCAGCATGATTGCATTCAGGGACACTATGTCTGGGAGTGGTGCGATCACGGGATTCAGGCCAAAGATGACGACGGTAACGTCTGGTACAACTATGGCGGTGACTACGGCGACTACCCGAACAACTACAACTTCTGCCTTGATGGCCTGATTTATTCCGATCAAACCCCAGGCCCGGGTCTGCAAGAGTACAAGCAGGTAATTGCACCAGTGAAAGTGCGCGCGCAGGATCTGGCTCGCGGCGAGCTGCGGGTAGAAAACAAACTCTGGTTCACCACGCTTGACGACTACACCTTGCATATTGAGGTTCGCGCCGAAGGAGATACGCTCTCTGCTCAGCAGATAAAACTGCGCGACGTTCCTCCCAACAGCGATACGCTGCTGCAATACACGTTGCCGGAGCTGGATGCGCGCGAGGCGTTCCTCAACGTCACCGTGACGAAAGATTCCCGCACGTTATACAGCGAAGCCGGGCATCACATCGCGACTTATCAGTTCCCGCTGAAAGCCAGAACGGCGACTGCCGTACCGTTCAGTCTGCAAAACGCCACCCCTTTGACGCTGGAAGAGAACCGCCAGAGCTGCACCGTTCGCGGTTATAACTTCCATCTGACGTTCTCAAAGCTGACCGGTAAACCCATTAGTTGGAACGTCAATGGTGAAGAGCTGATTACCCGCGAGCCGAAGATTAATTTCTTCAAACCAACCATAGATAACCACAAGCAAGAGTTCGAAGGCCTCTGGCAGCCAAATCATATACAGATAATGCAGGAGCATCTGCGCGACTTTACCTTTGAGCAAACCGAAGATGCGCTGCTGATAACCAGCCAGACGATTATCGCCCCGCCGGTATTTGATTTCGGTATGCGCTGCACCTATCGCTGGCGGATTGCCGCAGACGGTCAGTTGAATGTGGAGCTTTCCGGCCAGCCTTACGGCGAGTACCGGGACATTATTCCTTGCATCGGCTTCACGATGGGCATCAGCGGTGATTTGGGACAGGTGGCCTGGTACGGACGTGGTCCTGGTGAAAACTATGCCGATAGTCAGCAGGCCAACATCATCGACATTTGGCGCAGCAGCGTGGATGAGATGTTCGAGAATTATCCGTTCCCGCAAAACAACGGCAATCGTCAGGACGTACGTTGGGCAACGCTAACCAATCGTCACGGTAACGGTCTGCTAGTGATTCCGCAGCGCCCTGTCAATCTGAGCGCCTGGCGCTATACGCCAGAAAATATCTTTGCCGCACAGCACTGTAATGAGCTGCAGCACAGCGATGACATCACCCTCAATCTGGACCATCAGCTACTGGGCTTAGGTTCTAACTCGTGGGGAAGCGAGGTACTTGATTCCTGGCGCGTCTGGTTTACGTCATTCAGCTACGGCTTCACGTTGTTGCCGGTTTCCGGCAGTGAGTCTGGCGCTCAAACCACCGCCAACCGTGCCTTTGGCACCGGGTTCTTTTCCACGAATATGCACAGCGAGAATACAAAATGAGGATCATCGACAACTTAGAGCAGTTCCAGCAACGCTATGCTTCGGGTCGAAAATGGCAACGCTGCGTCGAGGCCATTGAAAATATTGACAATATTCAGCCAGGCGTCGCTCACTCTATCGGTGATTCTCTGAGCTACCGTGTAGAGACGGACTCTGCAACCGATGCGCTGTTTACCGGCCATCGTCGTTATTTTGAGATCCACTACTACCTGCAAGGACAGCAAAAAATAGAGTATGCCGCCAAAGAGGATCTCCAGGTGGTTGAATATTATCGCGATGAAACCGACCGCGAATATTTGAAAGGCTGCGGAAAAACCGTAGAAGTGCACGAAGGACAAATGGTTATTTGTGACAACCATGAAGCCTATCGTTTTATCTGTAATAGCGTAGTGAAGAAAGTCGTACTCAAAGTCACCATCGAAGATGGTTATTTTCATAATAAATAAAAAACACAGGCGGCGCCGACGTTGCGCCGCCAGTACCCTATAATAATCAGGAATCGGAGATGTGCTATGTCTGATACCAAACGTAATACCATCGGCAAGTTCGGCTTACTTTCACTCACCTTTGCCGCGGTTTATAGTTTTAATAACGTTATCAACAATAATATTGAGCTTGGTCTGGCATCCGCACCGATGTTTTTCCTCGCGACAATTTTCTACTTTATTCCATTCTGCTTAATCATCGCCGAATTTGTTTCGCTGAATAAAAACTCCGAAGCCGGTGTCTACGCATGGGTGAAAAGCTCGCTGGGCGGGCGCTGGGCCTTTATTACCGCCTACACCTACTGGTTCGTTAACCTGTTCTTTTTTACCTCGTTACTCCCGCGCGTTATCGCCTATGCCTCGTACGCATTTTTAGGCTACGAATACATTCTGACGCCGTTCGCCACAACCGTGTTAAGTATGGTGCTGTTTGCCTTCTCGACCTGGGTTTCGACCAACGGCGCAAAAATGCTGGGGCCGATTACCTCCGTCACCTCCACGTTAATGCTGCTGCTGACGCTGTCCTACATTTTACTGGCGGGTACTGCGTTGGTGGGCGGCGTGCAGCCTGCTGACCCCATCACCGTTGATGCAATGATCCCGAATTTTAACTGGGCGTTCCTCGGTATTACCACCTGGATATTCATGGCGGCAGGCGGCGCGGAGTCCGTGGCGGTATATGTCAACGACGTCAAGGGCGGGTCAAAATCGTTCGTGAAGGTCATTATCATTGCCGGGATTTTTATCGGCGTGCTTTATTCCATCTCCTCGGTGCTGATCAACGTCTTCGTCAGCAGCAAAGAGCTGAAGTTTACCGGTGGATCGGTGCAGGTATTCCACGGTCTGGCGGCATACTTTGGTCTGCCGGAACTGATCGTTAACCGCTTTGTCGGCCTGGTCTCCTTTACCGCGATGTTCGGCTCTCTGCTGATGTGGACCGCAACGCCGGTGAAGATCTTCTTCTCTGAAATTCCGGCGGGCATTTTCGGTAAAAAAACCGTCGAACTGAATGAAAACGGCGTACCGGCCCGTGCAGCGTGGATCCAGTTTCTGATCGTTATCCCGCTGATGATTATCCCAACGCTCGGTTCCAATACCGTGCAAGACCTAATGAACACCATCATCAACATGACCGCCGCCGCATCGATGCTGCCGCCGCTGTTTATTATGCTGGCCTACCTGAATCTGCGCGCAAAACTGGACCACTTACCGCGCGACTTCCGTATGGGTTCGCAAAAAACCGGCATTATTGTGGTATCAATGCTGATCGTCCTGTTCACTATCGGATTTATTGCCTCTACCTTCCCGAGCGGCGGAAATATCATAACCATTATTTTCTATAACGTCGGTGGGATTGTTATTTTCCTCGGTTTTGCCTGGTGGAAATACAGTAAATACATCAAAGGGCTAACTAAAGAAGAAAAAGCTATTGAGGCTGCTCCCGCTTCAGATGTCAATTAATGACTAAAACATAATAACAATAAACAATATTCTCCAAGGCTATAACCAAAATAATTCGAGTTGCATGAAGGCGGCAAGTGAGTGAATTCCCAGGAGCATAGATAACTATGTGACTGGGGTGAACGAACGTAGCTAACGCACATGCAGCTTGAAGTATGAAGGGTATATAACAATAAAAATTATATTTTATTTGCTTAGGATCGAAGCATGAATAACATTAGCCATTATTGCAGGGCAATTATTGCCCTGCCCTTTTTCTGCGTCTCTTCTCTGGGTGCAGAAGAAGTTCGCCCTGCTGAACACGACGATACGAAAACACCTGCCATAACCTCCCCCTCTTTTCGTTTTTATGGCGAATTGGGCATGGGTGGATATATGGATTTAGAAGGAAAAGATAAGCATAAATACAGCGACGGTACTTACATTGAAGGTGGCCTGGAGATAAAACACGGTTCATGGTTTGGTCTGATCTACGGCGAGGGCTGGACCGTACAGGCCGACCATCAAGGCAATGCCTGGGTTCCTGACCATAGCTGGGGCGGATTCGAAGGCGGGATCAACCGCTTTTACGGTGGTTACCGTACCGATGCAGGAACAGAGGTGATGCTCAGCCTGCGCCAGGACTCCTCGCTGGATGACCTGCAGTGGTGGGGGGATTTCACGCCAGACCTGGGCTACGTTATTCCGAATACCCGAGACATCATGACCGCCATTAAGGTGCAAAACCTGACCGGCCCTTTGCGCTATAGCGTGACCGCTACACCCGCCGGACATCACGATGAAAGCAAAGCCTGGTTGCACTTTGGTAAATACGATCGCTACGACGATAAATATACCTATCCGGCTATGATGAATGGTTACATCCAGTACGACCTGACTGAAGGCGTAACCTGGATGAACGGTCTGGAGATAACGGACGGTACCGGACAGCTGTTCCTGACCGGCATCCTCTCGCCCAACTTCGCCGCCCGCGCGTGGCACCACACGGGTCGCGCCGACGGGCTGGATGTGTCCGGCACCGAGACCGGCTATATGGTCAGCGCGATGTATGAAGCGCTAAAAGGCGTTTACCTCTCCACCGCATATAGCTACGCCAAACACCGACCAGATCGCGCTGAGGAAGAAACCACGTCCTTTATGCAGTTCGGTATCTGGTATGAATACGGCGGCGGACGTTTCGCTACCGCCTTCGACAGCCGGTTCTATATGCAGAATGCATCTGGTGATCCGAGCGACCAAATCTTCCTGATGCAATATTTCTATTGGTAACAAGGACCGGAACCCATGAATATCAAACCTCTTCTTACGCCGCTGGCCTGCCTCCTGCTGATGAACGTCTCTGCGCATGCCGCCAGCGTTAATGACTTCAAAAACATCATTAATCGCACCGGTGCGCCGGACTACATGCATGACTACGATCACGACGACCACCAGCGTTTTAATCCATTTTTCGACCTCGGCTCATGGCACGGGCATCTGTTGCCAGATGGCCCCGCAACAATGGGCGGCTTTCCTGGCGTCGCACTGCTGACCGAAGAGTACATCAACTTTATGGCCAATAATTTTGACCGACTGACGGTGTATCAGCACGGTAAAAAGGTCGATTTCACCCTTGAGGCTTACAGCATTCCCGGGGCGCTGGTACAGAAATTGTCATCAAAAGATGTACAGGTAGAGATGACGCTACGCTTCGCCAGTCCGCGCACTTCGCTGCTGGAAACCAAAATCACCAGCAACTCGCCGCTGGATCTGGTGTGGGACGGCGAACTGCTGGAAAAACTGGAGGCAAAAGAGGGAAAAGCCCTGTCGGATAAAACCATTGATGGCGAGTTCCCTGGCTATCAGCGCAAAATCACCGCCACGCACGACGGCCTGAAAGTCACCTTCGGCAAGGTGCGTTCAACCTGGGATCTGCTCACCTCCGGCGAGTCGGAGTATCAGGTGCATAAATCTGTCGCCATGAAAACCACGGTTAATGGTCATCGCTTCACGGGGAAGACCCATATCAACGGTTCGACGACGATTTACACCACCTGGTCTCATCTGCTTACCGCCGAAGATGTGGCAAAAGAGCAGCCGCAGATCCGCGATATTCTGGCGCGTCCTTCTTCTTACATGCTCGCCTCGCAGCAGCGCTGGGACGACTATCTCAAGAAAGGCTTAAACAACCCGGACGCCACGCCAGAACAAACCCGAGTGGCGGTGAAGGCGATCGAAACGCTGAACGGTAACTGGCGATCGCCGGGCGGCGCGGTAAAACACAATACCGTGACACCGTCGGTTACCGGCCGTTGGTTCTCCGGCAACCAGACCTGGCCGTGGGATACCTGGAAGCAGGCCTTCGCCATGGCGCACTTTAACCCGGAAATCGCCAAAGAGAACATCCGCGCCGTCTTTTCATGGCAGATTAAACCCGGCGATCCCGTTCGCCCGCAAGACGCCGGATTCATTCCCGACCTGATTGCCTGGAACCTTAGCCCCGAGCGCGGCGGCGACGGCGGCAACTGGAACGAGCGTAACACCAAGCCAAGCCTGGCTGCCTGGTCGGTGATGGAAGTCTACAACGTCACCAAGGATAAGGCCTGGCTCGAAGAGATGTATCCAAAGCTGGTCGCATATCACGACTGGTGGCTGCGAAACCGCGATCATAACGGCAACGGCGTACCGGAATACGGCGCGACCCGCGATAAAGCCCACAATACCGACAGCGGTGAAATGCTGTTTACGGTGAAAAATGGCGACAAGGAAGAAACCCTTTCCGGACTGAAAAACTACGCCAACATCACCAGTAAAGGCCAGTATGACAGCCTCGAGATCCCAGCACAGGTTGCTGCTTCCTGGGAATCCGGGCGTGACGATGCGGCAGTCTTTGGTTTTATCGACAAAGAGCAACTGGATAAATACGTCGCTAACGGTGGGAAACGCAGCGACTGGGTGGTCAAATTTGCCGAAAACCGCAGTAACGACGGTAAGTTGCTGGGTTACTCGCTGCTGCAGGAATCGGTCGATCAGGCCAGCTATATGTACAGCGACAACCATTATCTGGCGGAGATGGCGACCCTGCTCGGTAAACACAAAGAAGCGCAGCGCTACCGCCAGTTGGCGCAAAAACTGGCGGATTATATCAATACCTGCATGTTCGACCCAGACACCCGATTCTTCTATGACGTGAGGATCGAAGATACCCCGTTGACCAACGGCTGTGCGGGTAAACCAATCGTCGAACGTGGCAAAGGGCCGGAAGGCTGGTCGCCGCTGTTTAACGGGGCGGCAACGCAGCCCCATGCGGATGCGGTGGTTAAGGTGATGCTCGATCCCAAAGAGTTCAACACCTTTGTACCACTTGGTACTGCAGCGCTAACCAACCCCGCCTTCGGCGCGGACATCCACTGGCGCGGGCGCGTCTGGGTGGATCAGTTCTGGTTTGGGCTAAAAGGGATGGAGCGTTATGGCTATCGCGATGAAGCATTAAAACTGGCGGATACCTTCTTCAGCCACGCCAAAGGCCTTACCGCAGATGGTCCGATTCAGGAAAACTATAACCCGTTGACTGGCGCACAACAGGGCGCGCCGAACTTCTCCTGGAGCGCGGCACATCTCTATATGCTGTATAACGATTTTCTTAAAAAACAGTAATCTGTGACATACCGCCGGATGGCGCTTCGCTTATCCGGCCTACAAAGACACATTTTCACAGGCCGGATTAGGTGCTTGCACCGATATCCGGCATATTCATTCTCTGGCCCCACTCCTTTTTTGAATCCCATCACAATCACGGCATTCCCCTTTTCCCTTTTACGCGGCGACGGCTAAATTAGAACTCATCCGACCACATAACAATAATTTTACATACTGGACACCTTTATGAGCTATCCGTCGCTGTTCGCCCCGCTCGATTTAGGCTTCACCACGCTTAAAAACCGCGTGCTGATGGGTTCAATGCATACCGGGCTGGAGGAGTATCCCGACGGTGCAGAACGGCTGGCCGCGTTCTACGCCGAGCGCGCTCGTCACGGCGTAGCGTTAATTGTGAGCGGAGGCATTGCGCCTGCGCTTTCCGGCGTGGGGATGGAAGGCGGCGCGATGCTCAACGACAGCAGCCAGCTTGCACACCATCGTGTCATTACCGATGCCGTTCATGACGAAGGCGGCAAAATCGCCCTGCAAATCCTGCACACCGGGCGTTACAGCTACCAGCCGCATCTGGTGGCACCATCTGCTATTCAGGCCCCCATTAACCGCTTTACGCCACATGAGCTGACGCACGATGAAGTGCTGCAGTTGATTGAAGATTTTGCCCATTGCGCCCAACTGGCGCGGGAAGCGGGCTACGATGGCGTAGAAGTGATGGGGTCGGAAGGGTATCTCATCAACGAATTCCTGACTCTGCGTACCAACCAGCGCGATGACCAATGGGGCGGTGAGTATGCCAACCGGATGCATTTTGCCGTTGAGGTGGTGAGAGCGGTACGTCAGCGTGCCGGTAATGACTTTATAATTATCTTCCGCCTGTCGATGCTCGATCTGGTAGAAAACGGCGGAACCTTCGACGAAACCGTCCAGCTGGCGCAGGCTATAGAAGCCGCCGGGGCCACCATCATTAACACCGGTATTGGCTGGCATGAGGCGCGTATTCCCACTATCGCTACCCCGGTACCGCGCGGCGCGTTTAGTTGGGTGACGCGTAAGCTGAAAGGGCATGTGACAATCCCACTGGTCACCACCAACCGCATTAACGATCCCCAGGTCGCCGATGACATTCTGGCCCGTGGCGATGCCGATATGGTGTCGATGGCCCGTCCGTTCCTCGCCGATGCCGAACTGCTGTCAAAAGCGCAAACCGGACGAGCGGATGAGATCAACACCTGTATCGGCTGTAACCAGGCCTGTCTGGATCAGATCTTTGTCGGCAAAGTCACCTCTTGCCTGGTCAATCCGCGCGCCTGCCATGAAACTAAAATGCCGATCGTTGCGGCAGCTGTACCAAAGAATCTGGCGGTTGTCGGTGCGGGTCCTGCGGGCCTCGCCTTCGCCATTAATGCCGCCGCACGCGGGCATCACGTCACGCTGTTTGACGCACATGGCGAGATTGGCGGGCAGTTTAATATCGCCAAACAGATCCCCGGCAAAGAAGAATTCTATGAAACCCTGCGCTACTACCGCCGGATGATCGACGTGACTGGCGTGACCCTGAAGCTGAATCACTTTGTCAGCGCACACGATCTGCACACTTTCGACGAAGTGATCCTTGCCAGCGGGATCGAGCCACGTATGCCGCCGATCGAGGGGATCGAACATCCAAAAGTGCTGAGCTATCTCGACGTCCTGCGCGATAAAACGCCAGTGGGCAAACGCGTAGCGATCGTTGGCTGCGGCGGGATTGGTTTTGATACAGCCATGTATCTGAGTCAACCCGGTGAAGCCACCAGCCAGAACATTGCGGAGTTCTGCGTGGAATGGGGGATCGACACCAGCCTGCAACAGCCTGGCGGCTTACGCCCGGAAGGTCCGCACTTATCCCGCAGCCCGCGCCAGATAGTGATGTTGCAGCGCAAAGCCAGCAAACCGGGGCAAGGTTTAGGTAAAACGACAGGCTGGATCCATCGCGCCACCCTGCTCTCACGCGGCGTGAAAATGATCCCGACAGTCAGCTACCAGAAGATTGATGATGATGGGTTACACGTCGTGTTGAACGGCGAACCGGTGATCTTTAACGTGGATAACGTGGTGATTTGCGCCGGACAAGAGCCACGCCGTGAACTGGTCGATCCGCTGCACGCGGCAGGTAAAACGGTGCATCTGATCGGCGGCTGCGATGTGGCGATGGAACTGGATGCCCGACGCGCTATTGCGCAGGGGACCCGCTTAGCGCTGGAGATTTAACACGTTGTATCCCGTAGGTCGGATAAGACAACTGCGCACATCTTTGCCTGATGGCGCTACGCTTATCAGGCCTACGAGGCAGCTCGTGTAGGCCGGATAAGGCGTTAGCCGCTATCCGGCACAAGGGCTTAACGACGGCGACCGGTTTTGACCGCTTTTAGCACCACGAATTTATTATTGGTGGCGATGGTTACGCAGTTGCCGAAAATCTTCTTCAACTTGTGGAAGTAGTCGAGGTGACGGTTAGCCACAATGTACAGCTCACCGTTGATTTTCAGGCAGCGGCGGGCGTGGTGGAACATCTCCCAGGCGATATTATCGGTCAGCGCATGCTTCTGGTGGAACGGAGGGTTGCAGAACACCGCGTTGAAGCGGAACGGTTCTACGCCGGAGAGCGCGTTATTAATCATAAATTCGCTGCGATCCAGCGCGTCCGGCAGGTTGGTTTCCACGTTCAGACGGCTGGAAGCGACCGCCATCGGTGATTCATCAACAAACACCACGCTGGCTTCTGGGTTCTTCGCCAGCAGCGTCATGCCCAGCACGCCGTTACCGCAGCCGAGATCGACAATCTCGCCTTCAAGGTTTTCCGGCAGATGTTCCATAAAGAAACGTGCGCCGATGTCCAGCCCGGTACGGGAGAAGACGTTGGCGTGGTTGTGGATGGTCCAGTCGGTGCCTTCCAGCTTCCAGCTCAGGGTCTGGGCGGTATCGGCCAGCGCCGGTTTGGTAAAGGTGCCGTTGATCAGGCGCGCCTTTTTCCATGCCAGCGTGGTGGTGGTTGGTCCCAGCACTTTCTCAAACAGCTCCAGCGTAGAGGTGTGGATATCACGCGCTTTTGCACCGGCGATGATACGCGTCTGCGGCGTGACCACTTCACGCAGGGCGCGCAGTTGCTGCTCCAGCAGCGCCATGGTTTTTGGCAGCTTAATCAGCACCACGCCCGGCGCCTGCGGATAGTCAGCGGTACTGTCGAGGAACTTGACGCTCGACTCGGCAATATCGTTGTGACGCAGGTTCTCACGTGTGGCAAGCTCGCTGAGATAGGAGTCGCCAATGCTGTACGGCGTATGTTCCGCCAGCGCACAGCCCAGCGCACCAAAGGTATCATTCAGGATCAGCACCGGGCCGCTAATTTCGGTATCGTCCAACTGTTGCAGCAGATATTCATCTGCAGCTTCCCACGCCAGCAGCGGGTTAACGTCATCCGTTTCCGGGAAACGTTTAAGTGACAGCGAACGGAAACCGTTGTCTATGTGGCTCATCGGCCCTCCTGAATGGTAAAATTTCGGCGTATCCCTGAAAAGGGTGCGTGAGTATACACTTTTTATACTTTATATGGGGCACTAATGAGTCAGTTGATCTATCTGCAAGGATATCCGGAGAATTTACTTTCTCAGGTGAGAACGCTGATTGCTGAGCAACGCCTGGGCGCAGTGCTGGAGAAGCGCTATCCGGGTACGCATGACTTCGCGACCGACAAAGCGCTCTGGCAATATACTCAGGATCTGAAAAATCAGTTTCTGCGTAACGCCCCGCCGCTGAATAAAGTCATGTATGACAGCAAGATCCACGTTCTGAAGAATGCGCTGGGACTGCATACCGCCGTTTCTCGCGTGCAGGGCGGAAAGCTCAAAGCTAAAGCGGAGATCCGCGTGGCGACCGTTTTTCGCAATGCCCCCGAACCCTTTTTGCGTATGATTGTCGTTCATGAACTGGCGCATCTGAAAGAAAAAGAGCACGACAAAGCGTTTTACCAGCTGTGCTGTCATATGGAGCCTCAGTATCACCAACTGGAGTTCGATACCCGCCTGTGGTTAACGCAACAATCGTTAAAGCAAACTGCGTAGTCGCGCACTGGCTTTGTCTTCAGGGCATGCTAAATTGACGAAAGAATCCCTTTTCGCAGCCTGAAGGCCTTTATGATACGTTTCGCAGTAATTGGCACAAACTGGATCACCCGCCAGTTTGTCGATGCCGCCCATGAAACCGGCAAGTATAAGTTAACCGCAGTCTATTCTCGTAGCCTTGAGCAGGCACAGACCTTCGCCAACGATTACCCCGTCGAGCATCTGTTTACTTCGCTGGAAGCGATGGCGCAAAGCGAGGCGATCGACGCCGTCTACATCGCCAGTCCAAACTCCCTGCACTTCCCGCAGACCGAGCTGTTTTTGCGGCACAAAAAGCATGTTATTTGCGAAAAGCCACTGGCCTCCAACTTGGCGCAAGTCGAAGCCGCTATCGCCTGCGCGCGTAAAAACCAGGTCGTGCTGTTTGAAGCGTTTAAAACCGCCAGCCTGCCTAACTTCCTGCTGTTACAGCAATCGCTCCCAAAAGTTGGAAAAATCAGGAAAGCATTTATCAATTACTGCCAGTACTCCTCGCGTTACCAGCGCTATCTGGATGGTGAAAATCCGAACACGTTTAATCCGGCGTTCTCCAATGGCTCGATTATGGATATCGGTTTTTACTGCCTGGCCTCGGCGATTGCGCTATGGGGCGAACCACAGAGCGTTCAGGCCAGCGCCAGCCTGCTGGAAAGCGGCGTGGATGCCCACGGTGTGGTGGTGCTGAATTACGGTGATTTCAGCGTTACGCTCCAGCACTCAAAAGTAAGCGATTCAGTATTAGCCAGTGAAATTCAGGGCGAGTCGGGATCGCTGGTCATCGAGCATATTTCCGAATGCCAAAAAGTGTGCTTTGTTCCGCGCGGGGGAAAAACGCAGGATCTGACGACGCCTCAACACATCAATACTATGCTGTATGAGGCAGAGGCTTTTGCCCATTTGGTTGAATCCGGCGAAGTGGATCACCCGGCACTGGCCGTCAGCCGTATCACCGCTAAACTGCAAACGGAGATTCGCCGCCAGACCGGCGTGGTTTTCCCGGCAGACGAAACGGTAACCTCGCTGACTGCGTAAAAGTGTGTAAATGGAATGTTGCAGGCCATTGACTGAATGCATGGCCTGTAATATTTTGTAACCCGCAAAGGGGAGTAACTTCGTTGTCGGTTGATCGTCATTACGATGTGTGAAAAACCACATCCGGTCACCGGGCGATAACAAAGGAATACGCCATCGTATTCCTTTGTTGTTGTAAGTGAGACCTTGCCGAATGGCAAGGTCTATGCATAAAAAGCAGCGGCTAACGTCATTCGGCGTTGGCCGTTTTTTTTATGCATGGGGAAATACAATGAATACTGTCGGCACACCGTTGTTATGGGGTGGCTTCGCTGTCGTAGTGGTAATTATGCTGGCCATCGACCTGCTGTTGCAGGGGCGTCGCGGCGCACATACGATGTCGATGAAACAGGCTGCGGCCTGGTCAATCGTCTGGGTAACGCTGTCGCTACTGTTTAACGCCGCCTTCTGGTGGTACCTGGCGGAAACCCAGGGCCGCGCCGTTGCCGACCCACAGGCACTGGCGTTCCTGACCGGCTATCTGATCGAAAAATCGCTGGCAGTAGATAACGTCTTTGTCTGGTTGATGCTCTTCAGCTACTTCTCAGTGCCGCCTGCGTTGCAGCGCCGGGTATTGGTGTATGGCGTGCTGGGAGCAATTGTTCTGCGTACGATCATGATCTTCGCCGGCAGCTGGCTTATCACCCAGTTTGAGTGGCTGCTTTACGTGTTCGGCGCGTTCCTGCTGTTTACCGGCGTGAAGATGGCGCTGGCGAAAGAAGATGCCTCCGGTATCGGCGACAGACCGTTAGTACGCTGGCTGCGCGGCCATTTACGCATGACCGATACCATCGAAGATGAAAAATTCTTCGTGCGTAAAAACGGTCTGCTGTTTGTCACGCCGCTGATGTTGGTGTTGATTCTGGTTGAGCTGAGCGACGTGATTTTCGCCGTCGACAGTATTCCGGCTATCTTTGCCGTTACCACCGACCCGTTCATCGTGCTGACCTCGAACCTGTTTGCTATTTTGGGGCTGCGTGCAATGTACTTCCTGCTGGCGGGCGTGGCGGAGCGTTTCTCGATGCTGAAGTACGGCTTGTCGGTTATTCTGGTGTTTATCGGTATTAAGATGCTGATCGTCGATTTCTACCATATCCCGATCGCTATCTCGTTAGGCGTGGTATTTGGCATTCTGTTTGTGACGCTGATTGTTAACGCATGGGTCAACCACCAGCACGATAAAAAGCAGCAAATACAGTAAGTTTCATCTGCTAGCTGAAAAGCCCGGCAGCACACTGCGTGCGTCGGGCTTTTTGTTTATCATGTCAAAACAATGTTAATTCAAAGTTATAAAATATGATCTCAGCGGGGAATCCAGGATATTTCTCTTCCCGAAGCTTTATCTTTCCTTATACTCAACCACGCAAACACTTTGTTACATCCAGAAAGATGCGTCGTAAGAGCGCACGATGGATGAGCAACAACACAATGAAAGGATCACGACATGACTACGCAACGTTCATCGGGGCTACTCTCGCGTTTGGCGCAAGGGAGCCTGGTTAAACAAATTTTGATTGGCCTGGTACTGGGGATTTTACTCGCACTGGTGTCAAAACCTGCGGCAGAAGCCGTTGGTTTACTGGGTACGCTGTTCGTCGGCGCATTAAAAGCCGTCGCGCCAATTCTGGTTCTGATGCTGGTCATGGCCTCTATCGCCAACCACCAACACGGGCAAAAAACCAATATCCGCCCCATTCTGTTCCTTTACCTGCTCGGAACATTTTCAGCGGCATTAGCCGCCGTTGTCTTCAGCTTCGCCTTCCCGTCGACACTGCACCTTTCCAGCAGCGCTGGCGATATCGTGCCGCCGTCCGGCATCGTTGAAGTAATGCGTAGCCTGCTGATGAGCATGGTTTCTAACCCAGTTGATGCCCTGCTTAACGCTAACTATATTGGTATTCTGGTCTGGGCCGTCGGTCTGGGTTTTGCACTGCGCCACGGTAATGAAACGACCAAAAATCTGGTCAATGATATGTCCAACGCCGTCACCTTTATGGTAAAGCTGGTGATTCGTTTCGCGCCAATCGGTATCTTTGGTCTGGTCTCATCCACGCTGGCAACCACCGGTTTTGCAACGCTTTGGGGCTACGCCCAACTGCTGACCGTACTGGTAGGCTGTATGCTGCTGGTGGCGTTTGTGGTCAACCCACTGCTGGTCTTCTGGAAAATTCGCCGTAACCCGTATCCGCTGGTGCTGGCCTGTCTGCGCGAAAGCGGCGTGTACGCTTTCTTTACCCGCAGCTCCGCCGCCAACATTCCGGTGAATATGGCGCTATGTGAGAAGCTGAATCTGGATCGTGATACCTACTCGGTATCTATCCCGCTGGGCGCCACCATCAATATGGCGGGTGCGGCGATCACCATTACCGTGCTGACGCTGGCGGCGGTGAATACGCTGGGTATTCCGGTCGATTTACCGACGGCGCTGTTACTGAGCGTTGTGGCTTCGCTTTGCGCCTGTGGCGCATCTGGCGTGGCGGGTGGCTCTCTGCTGCTGATCCCACTGGCGTGTAATATGTTCGGTATCCCGAATGATATCGCCATGCAGGTAGTTGCCGTCGGCTTTATCATCGGCGTATTGCAGGATTCCTGTGAAACGGCGCTGAACTCTTCTACAGATGTCTTGTTTACCGCGGCAGCCTGCCAGGCTGAAGACGAGCGTCTGGCAAACAACGCTCTGCGCGGCTAATCCCTGCGCCCCTCCGTCATCGGGCGGAGGGGCTCTTTTCTTGTACGCTTTTTTCAATTTTGAACGGATCAATTCCGCGTTTTTGCATCCGCCGGAAGCGAATAATGTTCAGGCCATTCATCACCAGAAAACTCCCTTCGATCATCGTCCCGCCAATCGATCCCAGCCAGAAATTATGGATAACCCAACAGGCGGTTGCGCACCACATTACGCAACGCACGGTTAACCCTTTGCAGCGAAACAGCGCCCAGGTGCTGGCCAGCGTGCCAATTATCGGTAACAGCTCCATCGCATGCTGTAATTTCGCCAGACCGAGAACCAGGGTGAGGATAATAAAAACGGTCATCACCCACAGTTTGCGGGTATGCATTGAGACAAGTGTGCGGATGGTGTTGAGTTCTGCGCTCATTCCCGCGGGCCAGGCGCCCATCAGAAAAAAATGCACGCCAATGGTGGCGCTATAGACAGCAAGTTGCAGCCGGAAGCGGCGCTCATCGCGATTGAAAAAGGTGGTAATGCCGATCAGAAAGGCGATGACACCTACGCCCTGGGCCAGCCAATACGCGGTCATGCAAGCAACCCCAACTCCATTTTGTATGCCGGATAAGGCGTTTTCGCCGCCATCTGGCAACGGTTTGTGCCTGATGGCGCTACGCTTATCAGGCCTACGATTTGCGCAGACCTGCAGGCACCATCAGGCATTTATTACAACGTTACGCCACTTTTGAAAATAGCCAGTTCCCGGAAATCGTTGCGCTCGTTGCAGGTTTGCTTACCGTTGGCGAACTCAACGATCGTATCGACAAACTCGCTCAGCAGTTGAGGCATCGCTTTACCGTGGATCAACTGTCCAGCGTCAAAATCGATCCAGTGCTTTTTCTTCGCTGCCAGCTCGCTGTTGGTGGCAATTTTCACCGTCGGTACAAAACCACCGTACGGCGTACCGCGACCGGTACTGAACAACACCATATGACAGCCCGCGCCCGCCAGCGCGCTGGTGGCGACGGCGTCGTTGCCCGGTGCGCTCAGCAGGTTCAGGCCGTGGGTTTTCAGACGCTCGCCGTAGCGCAGCACGTCCACCACCTGACTGGAGCCTGCTTTTTGCGTGCAGCCCAGAGATTTATCTTCCAGCGTGGTGATACCGCCCGCTTTGTTGCCCGGCGATGGGTTCTCGTAGATCGGCTGGTCGTGGGCAATGAAATACTGCTTGAAGTCATTAACCATGGTGACCAGCTTGCCAAACGTTTCTTCATCGCGGCAGTGGTCCATCAGCAGCTGCTCGGCGCCGAACATTTCCGGCACTTCGGTCAGCACTGTAGTTCCGCCGTTAGCAATCACGTAGTCGGAGAAACGGCCCAGCATCGGGTTGGCGGTAATACCGGAGAGGCCGTCAGAGCCGCCGCATTCCAGACCAAACTTCAGCTCGCCCAGCTTACCCGGTTCACGCTTATCGTTACGCATCACGTTGTACAGCTGGTGAAGATGTTCAATCCCCGCTTCCACTTCGTCTTCCTGATGTTGGCAGACCATGAAGTGAACGCGATCAGGATCGTACTCGCCTAAGGTTTCGCGGAAGGCATCCACCTGATTGTTTTCACAGCCCAGACCAACCACCAGCACCGCACCCGCATTCGGGTGACGCACCATGTTTTGCAGCATGGTGCGGGTATTAATGTGGTCGTCGCCGAGCTGTGAACAGCCGTAGGTGTGGCTGAAGAGATGCACGCCGTCGATTCCTTCGGCGTCGTTAGTCTCTTTCAGAAAACGGTTCTGCATCTGACGCGCCATCGCGTTAACGCAGCCTACCGTTGGCAGGATCCACAGTTCGTTACGCACCCCAACGTCGCCGTTCGCGCGGCGATAAATCTGCACATCGCGATCCGCCGGTTGTGCAACTTCCGCCTGAAAATCAGGTTGGTAGCGATACGTATCCAGGTCGCTCAGATTGGTACGCGTGTTGTGAGCATGAATATGCTCACCCGCCGCAACATCCACCAGCGTATGGCCAATTGGCAAACCGTATTTAATGACGTTTTCGCCTTTCGCAATATCGCATAAGGCGAATTTATGGCCACGAGAGACCGCCTGACGTAGGATTACCGCCTGCCCATCAACGGTGACTTCGTTTCCTTCAGCCAAATCAGCAAGCGCAACCGCGACGTTATCCAGCGCATGGATCTTGATGTATTGCATACCTTCACCCAGGCCTTAGTTCAGTTCAATGGCGAAATAATCGCGCGCATTGTTGAAGCAAATATTTCTGACCATTTCACCCAGCAGCTGGATGTCGGCAGGGGCTTCGCCCGCGGCAACCCAACGGCCAATCATCTGGCACAGAATGCGACGGAAGTATTCATGGCGCGTGTATGACAGGAAGCTACGGCTATCGGTCAGCATACCGACGAAACGGCTCAGCAGGCCGAGCTGTGCCAGTTGGGTCATCTGACGTTCCATCCCGTCTTTCTGATCGTTGAACCACCAGCCGGAACCGAACTGCATTTTGCCCGGCATACCTTCGCCCTGGAAGTTACCGATCATAGTGCCCAGCACTTCGTTATCGCGCGGGTTCAGGCAGTACAGAATGGTTTTCGGCAGCAGGTTTTGTTCATTCTGCTTGCTCAGCAGTTTGGACAGTTCTTCGGCCATCGGACGATCATTGATGGAGTCGAAACCGACATCCGCGCCCAACAGTTTGAACTGGCGCAGGTTGTTATTACGCAGCGCGCCGATGTGGTACTGCTGTACCCATTCGCGACGGGCGTATTCAGCGCCGAGGAACACCAGAACGGCGGTTTTGAACTGCGCCACTTCATGTTCACTCAGGGTTTCACCCGCCAGGCGACGCGCCAGAATGCTATCCAGTTCAGATTCGTTAGATTCGGCAAACAGCACCACGTCCAGCGCGTGGTCCGAGACTTTACAGCCGTGCGCCGCGAAGTGATCAAGACGTTTGGTCAGTGCAGCTTGCAGGTCGCTGAAGCGGCGGATATCCGTGTCAGACACTTCACCGAGCTTCGCCATGTAGTCATTAAAGGTTGCCAGCTCAATGTTAAAGGCTTTATCCGGACGCCAGCTCGGCAGCACTTTCACATCAAAGCTTCCGTCTTTAGCAACGGCCGCATGGTGCTCCAGAGAGTCGATCGGATCATCGGTAGTGCCGACCATTTTCACATTCATCTGCTGCATGATTCCGCGCGCAGAGAATTTATCCTGCGCCAGCAGCTCGTTGCACTGGTTCCAGATTTCGTCAGCCGTTGCCGGAGACAGCAGCTTACCTGTAATACCAAACGGACGACGTAATTCGAGGTGGGTCCAGTGGTACAGCGGGTTACCGATAGTGTGCGGAACCGTGGCGGCCCATGCGTCAAACTTCTCGCGATCGGACGCATCGCCGGTACACAAGCGCTCAGCGACGCCATTGGTACGCATCGCACGCCATTTGTAGTGATCACCCTTCAGCCAGATGTCATACAGGTTATTAAAACGGTAGTTTTCAGCGATTTGTTGCGGTGGTAAATGGCAGTGGTAATCGAAAATCGGCTGGTCTTTGGCGTAATCATGGTACAGACGGCGGGCAAATTCGGTGTCCAGCAGGAAATCTTCAGTCATAAACGGGGTCATTATCGTCTTCCTCTCAACGAGTGCGTCAGATTGCTTATGTTTTGATGTTGACAAAGTTATCACACCAATTTCTATACGCTGAAGATATTTTCGTGAGTTAGATCAACAAATGGTGACAAAAAAATTACTCTCAAAGAGGTAAATCACGCGTCAAGCCGCGCCAGTTCTGGCTTTGCTGAATCGAAATAATGACCACACGAAGATTCACACTTTTGTGATGGCACTCACCTTTTAAAGCTGTATGACAAGTTATCTTTTGGCCGTCGCGATACATAAGCCGACGGAATGCAAATTACCGATGGATATCCATCGGATTGACCGGTACGGAAACCGAATTAGCACAATTATTGACATGGCAAAGTTCGGGGAGTACCGGCTTTTTTTCGGTCCCCCCTCGTAAAAGAACATCCTCCGCCCTGAACTGGAAGATGACCGCTCGTTCGCGGACATAACAAAACGATGAGGTTTTACATGCGTAAAATTAAAGGGTTACGTTGGTACATGATTGCACTGGTGACACTTGGCACCGTGCTGGGTTACCTGACACGTAACACTGTGGCGGCAGCTGCGCCAACTCTGATGGAAGAGTTACACATCTCCACTCAACAGTATTCCTATATCATCGCAGCGTATTCTGCTGCTTACACCGTAATGCAACCCGTTGCCGGCTACGTGCTCGATGTGCTCGGCACAAAAGTGGGTTATGCGATGTTCGCCGTTCTGTGGGCCGTCTTCTGTGGCGCGACCGCACTGGCTGGCAGTTGGGGTGGACTGGCACTGGCGCGTGGCGCGGTAGGTGCCGCTGAAGCCGCAATGATCCCTGCGGGTCTGAAAGCCAGTTCTGAATGGTTCCCGGCAAAAGAGCGTTCAATTGCCGTAGGTTACTTTAACGTCGGCTCTTCTATCGGCGCGATGATTGCTCCACCGCTGGTGGTCTGGGCCATCGTCATGCACAGCTGGCAGATGGCATTCATTATTTCCGGTGCGCTGAGCTTCATCTGGGCGATGTGCTGGCTTGTATTCTACAAACACCCGCGCGACCAGAAAAAACTGTCTGATGAGGAACGTGATTACATTCTGAATGGTCAGGAATCACAGCATAAAAACGCGACCTCGAAAAAAATGTCGCTCGGTCAGATCTTGCGTAACCGCCAGTTCTGGGGCATCGCGCTGCCGCGTTTTCTGGCAGAACCGGCATGGGGGACCTTCAACGCCTGGATCCCGCTGTTCATGTTTAAAGTCTACGGCTTTAACCTGAAAGAAATTGCGATGTTTGCCTGGATGCCGATGCTGTTTGCTGACCTGGGCTGTATCGTTGGGGGTTACTTACCGCCGCTGTTCCAGCGCTGGTTCGGCGTTAACCTGATCGTTTCACGTAAAATGGTCGTCACCATGGGTGCATTGCTGATGATTGGCCCAGGGATGATTGGTCTGTTCACCAGCCCATACATTGCTATCGCCTTGCTGTGCGTCGGTGGCTTTGCTCACCAGGCGCTGTCCGGTGCGCTGATTACACTCTCTTCTGACGTGTTTGGTCGTAATGAAGTGGCAACGGCGAACGGTCTGACCGGTATGTCCGCCTGGCTTGCAAGTACGCTGTTTGCGCTGGTCGTCGGCGCGTTGGCTGACACCATCGGCTTTAGCCCACTGTTTGCCGTACTGGCGGTATTCGACCTGCTCGGCGCGTTAGTCATCTGGACAGTATTGCAGAACAAATCGGCCAGCGAGGTAGAGTCAGAGTCGCAAACTGGCGATCCCGCTGCGCAAAGTTAACCGGACAAGATTTAACAAGGTTTTGTCATGCTAAGCCGCCAGTTATCTGGCGGCTTTTTTGACGTCGCGAGTGGAGCCGTAATCGTAAAAGTGGTATAACAAATAGAGTCTGCCGTATCATGCCTGGAGCGCATATGGAAATCACTGAACCACGACGTTTGTACCAACAACTTGCCGCTGATCTGAAAGAACGCATTGAGCAGGGCGTCTATCTGGTGGGTGAAAAACTCCCCGCAGAGCGCTTTATCGCCGATGAAAAAAATGTCAGCCGTACCGTGGTTCGTGAAGCGATTATCATGCTCGAAGTTGAGGGCTATGTAGAAGTGCGCAAAGGTTCTGGCATTCATGTCATTTCGAACCAGGCCCGTCACCAGCAGGCCACCGACGAATCGCTTGAATTCGCCAATTATGGTCCTTTCGAGCTGCTTCAGGCTCGTCAGTTGATTGAAAGCAATATCGCTGAATTTGCCGCGACGCAGGTTACCAAGCAAGACATCATGAAACTGATGGACATTCAAGAGCATGCGCGGAATGAAAAATGCTTCCGCGATTCCGAATGGGATCTGCAGTTTCATATTCAGGTCGCGCTAGCCACGCAGAACTCAGCGCTGGCCGCCATCGTAGAAAAAATGTGGACCCAGCGCAGCCACAACCCGTACTGGAAAAAACTGCACGAACATATCGACGCACGTACCGTCGATAACTGGTGTGATGACCATGATCAAATTCTCAAAGCACTGATCCGTAAAGATCCGAACGCGGCAAAACTGGCGATGTGGCAGCACCTGGAGAATACCAAAATCATGTTGTTCAATGAGACTAGCGATGATTTTGAGTTCAATGCCGATCGTTATCTTTTTGCAGAAAATCCGGTCGTTCATCTCGATACGGCGGTTAACAGCGCTAAATAAGCAATCTTTTCGATGCAGGCGCGACAAAGCGCCTGTTTCTCCTGCTTGGTAAGCATTAGGTATAAAGTGTCAGCCTGTGTAAATCCTCTCGCCTCCCTCCATTGCGATAAGCAAAATCACAGTTCAACAACCGTAATTTCTATAACGGACAACGTTGACCTTTGTTACAATTAGATGCTATTTGAATTTTTGTGTTTGAGAGCTTGCTTACTTCACAACTTTACAGGGAATAGTTCAGGCCGTGAATTTGTGTCAGACCGCGATCCATGTAAAAAACACCAATAAAATTGCGGCGTTACAAACTCCAGAAAACCGGCATGACGACAACCGATTCTCCAGGAATATTGAATGGAACTACTGACTCAATTACTGAATGCTTTATGGGCTCAGGATTTTGAAACGCTGGCCAATCCTTCCATGATTGGCATGCTCTATTTCGTACTATTTACCATTTTGTTTCTGGAAAACGGACTGCTGCCAGCGGCCTTTTTACCTGGCGACAGTCTACTGGTGCTGGTCGGCGTACTTATCGCCAAAGGCGCGATGGGTTTCCCGCAAACGGTACTGCTGCTCACTACCGCAGCCAGCCTGGGTTGCTGGCTTAGCTATATCCAGGGGCGATGGCTGGGGAATACCCGCACAGTACAAAACTGGCTATCTCATCTGCCCGCGCATTACCATCAGCGCGCGCATCATCTGTTCCATAAGCATGGCTTGTCTGCGCTGCTGGTCGGTCGCTTCATCGCGTTTGTCAGAACATTACTGCCGACCATCGCAGGATTGTCCGGCCTGAACAATGCGCGCTTTCAGTTCTTCAACTGGATGAGTGGACTGCTTTGGGTTTTGATTCTCACAACGCTTGGTTATCTGCTGGGCAAAACTCCGGTGTTTCTCAAATATGAAGATCAGCTGATGTCTTGTCTGATGCTGCTTCCTGTGGTGTTACTGGTGTTTGGTCTGGCAGGTTCACTGGTTGTTCTTTGGAAGAAGAAATACGGGAACCGAGGGTAAATTATGCTGAAATCATGCATAACGCTCCGACGACTTGCCTGGTCCACCACTTTTATGTTGTTCATTGGCGCGTTGCTCCTGACCTGGTCTGTCATTCGCCAGCAGGAATCAACGCTTGCCATTCGTGCCGTAAACCAGGGAGCCAGCATGCCTGATGGCTTCTCTATCTGGCATCACCTGGATGCCAACGGCATTCGTTTTAAAAGCATCACTCCGCAAAATGACGCACTGCTGATTACCTTTGATTCCAGCGCGCAGAGCGCAGCGGCAAAGGTCGTACTTGATCGAACGTTACCGCACGGTTTCGTTATCGCTCAGCAGGATGATGATAATCAGGCGGTGCAGTGGTTATCCCGCTTACGTGATACTCCACACCGCTTTGGTTAATTTCCAGGAATCTGAATTAGATCACTCACTTTGGTGATTTCACCGTTTAGCGCCTATGATTAATAAACTGGGCTTATGACCCAACGTTTTATTATTCTGGAGCATCGACCCTAAACGACGAGGTCGAATCACAATGGAAGGTTCAAGAATGAAATACCGCATCGCTTTGGCAATTAGCCTTTTCGCTCTAAGTGCCGGCAGCTACGCCAACACCCTCTGTCAGGAAAAAGAACAAGACATTCAGCGGGAGATTAGCTATGCCGAAAAACACAATAATCAGAGCCGCATCAATGGGCTGAACAAAGCGCTGAGCGAAGTCAGGGCAAACTGTACTGACAGCAAACTGCGCGCCAACCATCAGAAAAAAATCGCCGAGCAGAAAAATGAGATTGCCGAGCGTCAACGTGACTTAGCCGAAGCTAAGCAAAAAGGCGATGCGGATAAGGTAGCAAAGCGCGAACACAAGCTTGCTGAAGCTCAGAAAGAGCTAAAAGAACTCGAGACCCGCGATTACTAAGTACGGTAACTAGCCACTCAACTGGAGAAAACTATGTCGAAAGATAATGCTACGGAAAACCTGCGCGCTGAGCTGAAATCTCTTGCGGATACGCTTGAAGAAGTACTTAGCTCTTCTGGCGATAAGTCGAAGGAAGAGATGAGTAAAATTCGCAGCAAAGCCGAACATGCGCTGCGCGAGAGCCGCCATCGTCTGAGTGAAACCAGCGATGTGATTGCCAAACAGACCCGTGAGGCCGCGGCTAAAGCCGATAACTACGTGCGCGAAAACCCATGGACAGGCGTCGGCATTGGCGCTGCAGTCGGTGTGGTGCTTGGTGTACTGCTGTCGCGCCGTTAACAATGGCTGATTCTCAACACGCACAAGGTCCAGGCAAAGGCGTACTGGGTATTGGACAGCGGATCCTGACGATTCTCGTTGAGATCGTAGAGACGCGGCTGCGGCTGGCCGTCGTTGAGCTGGAAGAGGAAAAAGCCAACCTCATCCAGATCCTGCTGATGCTTGGGCTGACTATGCTGTTCGCGGCGTTTGGCCTGATGAGCCTGATGGTACTTATCATCTGGGCCATTGACCCTCAATACCGACTGAACGCCATGATTGCCACCACCGTAGTGCTGTTGCTGTTAGCGCTGATTGGCGGGATATGGACGCTGCGTAAAGCGCGTAAAACAACGCTGCTACGCCATACGCGCAATGAACTCGCGAACGACAGGCGGGCTCTGGAGGATGACGCATAATGAGCAGTAAAGTCGAACGTCAACAACGTAAGGCGCAACTGCTTGGACAGATCCAGCAGCAACGGCTGGATCTGTCTGCTACTCGCCGCGACTGGCTGGAAGCCACCGAGGTCTACGATCGTGGCTGGAAGACGCTGTTGAACCTGCGCGGCTGGGTGTTAGTCGGGAGCAGTATTATGGCAGTTCGCACCATCCGTAACCCAAATCTGCTGGTCCGCTGGGCCAAACGCGGCTTTAGCGTCTGGAGCATCTGGCGTCTGGTGAAATCGACCATCAGACAGCAGCAACTGCGCGGCTAATCCCTTCCCTATCCCCAACCTCAAAATTTTTGAAAAATACTGACAGTTTTCCTTGCTAACAATTCTCATTAGCCACGTTTATTATTCTCTTCATCGACAGCAACGACGCGCTCAGCAGCGTCGTTGCACAAAAAAACACAATAAGCCGCCTGAGTGGTTTCCTGGAGAGTATGATGAAGAAATTAGAAGATGTTGGTGTACTGGTAGCGCGCATTCTGATGCCAATCCTGTTTATTACCGCAGGTTGGGGAAAAATCACCGGATATGCAGGTACCCAACAGTACATGGAAGCCATGGGCGTCCCTGGATTTATGCTGCCGCTGGTAATTCTGCTTGAGTTTGGCGGCGGTCTGGCAATTCTGTTCGGTTTCCTGACCCGTACTACCGCGCTGTTCACCGCAGGCTTCACGCTGCTGACGGCATTCCTCTTCCACAGTAACTTTGCGGAAGGTGTGAACTCTCTGATGTTTATGAAAAACCTGACCATCGCAGGCGGCTTCCTGCTGCTGGCTATCACCGGTCCGGGCGCATTCAGTATTGACCGCGTACTGAATAAAAAGTGGTAAGCAAACTATACTGAACACATCAAAAAGCGAGGAGATATCTCCTCGCTTTTGCTATCTGAGGAGACGAAAATCATGGGACAACTGATTGACGGCATCTGGCATGACACCTGGTACGATACCAAATCAACCGGTGGGAAATTTCAACGTTCTGCATCGGCTTTCCGTAACTGGCTCACCGCAGATGGCACGCCTGGCCAGACCGGTGAAGGTGGCTTTGCTGCCGAAAAAGACCGTTATCATCTGTACGTTTCTCTGGCCTGTCCGTGGGCGCATCGCACACTGATTTTGCGTAAACTTAAAGGGCTGGAACCGTTTATTTCCGTTTCCGTTGTGCATCCGCTAATGCTGGAAAACGGCTGGACCTTTGACGACAACTTCCCAGCGGCAACCGGCGATACCCTGTATCAGCACGAATTTCTTTATCAGCTCTATTTACACGCCGATCCGCACTACAGCGGTCGGGTGACCGTTCCGGTACTGTGGGACAAAAAAAACCACACTATTGTCAGCAACGAATCTGCAGAAATCATCCGCATGTTTAACACTGCGTTTGATGCGCTGGGTGCGAAAGCCGGGGATTACTATCCACCTGCCCTGCATAGCAAAATCGACGAGCTGAACGGCTGGATTTATGACAACGTCAATAACGGCGTGTATAAAGCGGGATTTGCCACCAGCCAGGAAGCCTACGACGATGCCGTGGAAAAAGTCTTTCAATCTCTGGCACGACTGGAGCAGATCCTGGGTCAGCATCGCTTCCTGACCGGTGACCAGCTAACTGAGGCCGATATTCGCCTGTGGACCACGCTGGTGCGCTTTGATCCGGTTTATGTCACCCACTTCAAGTGCGACAAACACCGCATCAGTGATTACCTGAATCTGTACGGTTTTCTGCGCGATATCTACCAGATGCCGGGCATTGCGGAGACCGTCAACTTTGACCATATCCGTCATCACTACTTCCGTAGCCACAAAACAATCAACCCGACCGGTATTATTTCAATCGGCCCGTGGCAGGATCTCAGCGAACCTCATGGGCGTGACGAGCGTTTCGCCTGATTTACACTGGCCTCCGTTTGGGTAATGCTGTTCAGTTAACGCCTCAGTTTCGAAAGGCATCAACATGTGCTGGCGGAGGTAATGAATATGCTATTTCAGGGAAAGGGTTCCGTTCACCTCATGTTCATCGTTTCTCTGAAGCACCGATTCCTGTGAACGTGTAAAGGGCGTTCTCCGCCACGCCCTTTACAATCCCGGCTCCCGGCAGGAAAATTGTTGCTATGCAATACCCTCCGCTTATTCCTCCAGGCTACCGGGTCGGGCGCGAGGAAACGTCCCTGTAAAACGCGCCCTGAACCCGCATCCATGCGGGTTCTCCCGGCCTTACGGAAACACGTCGGCAATTTTCAGCCGGACCAGCCCACACCTGACCATCTGCGTTTTTTTGAATATATCTGAACAGCAAATCAGATTTAACTGGAAGTCAGAGCATTACAGCGATGACCCCGGTCCGGCTGAAAATCGATGAGGCGTTGACGGCTGACCGGGGCTGCCCGCAGGGATGCGGGCAGAGGGGACGGCCTGCATGGACGCAGGCTCGGCTCCGACCCGACAGGCAGACGGAATAAGACGAATACATCGCGCAGCGACGATTTTCCCGCCGGGAGCCTGGGTTGCAAGGGAGGCGGCGGTGAGCCTCCCTTGCCCGTTCACGGGTATAAAGATATCAGAGAAGCAACGCACATGAGGTGAACGGAACCCTGAGCAAGAATCACATGTTCACCATACATGCTTAACTGATCGGCATTGCCCGTTTGGAGGCCAAATAATTAACAACACAAACATTTACCAGCATTCCATTCGCAGCTATTCTTAATTTGATTGCTTTAAAAACAAGTAATTGAACGCAGAACGAGGCAAAAATGGATTGGTATTTAAACGTATTAAAGAATTACTTTGGTTTTGGTGGCCGCGCGCGTCGTAAAGAATACTGGATGTTTGTGCTGGTCAACATCATCTTCACGTTCGTGCTGGGCATTCTGGACAGAATGTTTGGCTGGGAGCGCGCCGGAGGAGAAGGCATATTAACGACGATTTACGGGGTTCTGGTCTTTATCCCGTGGTGGGCGGTACAGTTCCGGCGTTTACATGACACCGACCGTTCAGCCTGGTGGCTGCTGGTGCTATTGATCCCGATCGTCGGCTGGTTGGTCATCATCATTTTCAACTGTCAGGATGGCACGCCGGGTGAAAACCGATTTGGCGAAAACCCGAAGCAACTTTCGTAGATATTCAAAAAGGCAGAAAACTATTCTGCCTTTTTATTCATAACAAGAAAAATATTTATTAGACTGCTACCAACAATAATTAATTTATATATTTTATCCATAAATATAAACATAAAAAATACTACTAGTAAAATATCCTATTTTTAATAATAATCATGATCTTTACAGGTTCATGTGCTACATTTTTTTTGTTTTTTTAAGATGAATAGGGATATTTTATGCAGTGGTATTTACAGGTTTTAAAAAATTATGTGGAATTCTCTGGTCGCGCGCGTCGTAAAGAATACTGGATGTTTATTCTGATTAGCGTGATTATCAGCGCCATTCTGAACGTCATTCAATCCGTAATCGGTATGGAAATTCCGGCACTCTCACTGATCTATAGCCTGGCCGTACTTCTACCAAGCATTGCCGTTGGCGTTCGCCGTCTGCATGATACAGAGCGTTCTGGTCACTGGATGTGGCTCATGTTAATTCCAGTCATCGGCTCCATTATTCTGCTGGTATTTTTCTGCCAAAACGGGACTTCCGGCAGCAACCGCTACGGCAACGATCCGAAGCAAAACGAAATTAATTAATTTATTTCGCGGGGCAATTATTTTATTGCCCCGATTTGCACTGAAATCTGCCCCCGAAATAATTCGAACTGCAATCATTCACAGACGTAGATTATTTACCCGCAAACAGCTTGGGAATTTCTCGCAGACACCAGGATTTCGCCTCGCCCATGCTGTCACGACGCCAGGCCATAATAATATCTATCTCGCTTGTCGATTCCGGACTAACGACCCGCAGTCGACCAGCTGCAATATCCTCTTCCACCAGCGGGTACGGCATTGTCGCTACGCCCAATCCGGCCAGCAGCGCCTGACGTTTATCTTCTATCGTACTCACCGTCAGACGCGGCTGTTTATCCAGCAATTGAACCGTGAGTACCGGACGCTCACGGGCGGTATCCGCCACAGCGATCCCACGGTATTTCACGCGGGTGACTTCCGATAACGGTTCCGGCTCCTGGTGGATAGGATGATCCGGTGCCGCCACATACACGTTCATCAGCGAGTACAGCTTGCGCGAGTTGATTTCGGAAGATGAGCGAAAATGCATATCCGGCGCAATCACGATATCCGCCCGCCCCTGCTCAAGACGCTCCCACGCCCCGGCCAGAACTTCGGTAATGACGGAAAGCTGGGTATTGGCCTTCCCGGCCAGTCGGTCGATCAGCGGGAAAAACGCCGCCGTTGGCACCAGAGCTTCGGTAACGATAGTCAAATGCGTTTCCCATCCGCGAGCCAGCGCTTCGGCATCGGTAGTCAGCTTATCCGCAGCTTCCAGCAGTACGCGCCCACGCTCCAGCAGCATACGCCCGACGTTAGTGAATTTTGTGCGGTGGCCTGAACGGTCAAACAGCACTACGTCCAGCTCTTCCTCCAGCTTCTGCATGGTATAGCTAAGTGCGGAAGGCACGCGCCCCAGTTCGTCCGCTGCGGCGGCAAAGCTGCCGCGCCTGTCTATTGCGTCCATGACGCGTAACGCTTCAAGCGTTAAAGCCCTTTCTTTAGCCATCTCGTTCTCATTCAGGAAATTTGAACATACCAGGCAGAATATCTGGCTAACAATGCAGCGTCTAGCCATTTAACATAAAAGGAAGTAAAGAGAGGTCAAGAACTATGATTACTACCCGTACAGCCAAACAATGCGGGCAAGCAGACTACGGCTGGCTGCAGGCCCGTTATACCTTCTCCTTTGGACACTATTTTGATCCTAAACTGCTGGGTTATGCCTCGCTGCGTGTTCTGAACCAGGAAGTTCTGGCACCGGGGGCCTCTTTCCAGCCGCGGACCTATCCGAAGGTGGATATCGTCAATCTGATCCTTGAAGGGGAAGCAGAGTACCGAGACAGCGAAGGCAACCATATCAAGGCCAAAGCAGGCGAAGTTTTACTGCTCGCGACACAGCCCGGGATTAGCTATAGCGAACACAATATCAGCAAAGACAAACCGTTAACGCGGATGCAGCTCTGGCTGGACGCCTGCCCGCAGCGTGAAAACGCCTGCGTACAGAAAGCCACGCTGGGTACCGGTAAGCATCAGCTGCTGGCCTCGCCGGACGGTGAACAAGGCAGCCTGCATCTGCGCCAACAGGTATGGGTGCACCACGTTGAACTGCAGCAAGGTGAATCGCTGAGTTTTCAGTTACATGGGCCACGCGCTTATTTACAGTCGATTCACGGCAGATTCCATGCGGTGACGTCTGGCGCCGAAAAAGAAGCGCTCACCTGTGGCGATGGGGCATTTATTCGTGACGAAACTAACATAACGTTAGTCGCCGATACCCCGCTGCGCGCTTTGCTGATAGATTTGCCCGTATAGTCAGGGAAAACAATGGAGTACGACTATTGAGTAAGAAATCATCAAAAAAACGCCAGCCGCAGGTTGAGCTGAAAAAACAGGAAACAGTTGCCTTCGGCTATGAAGAAATGCTGACAGAGCTGGAAGCGATTGTGGCCGATGCCGAGCTACGGCTGGAAGACGAAGAAGCCGCCTGAAAAGGCGGCTTAGACTTATGCCGGGTGGCGGCAACGCCTTACCCGACCTGAAGATTAATGCGCCTTACTGGCCATGATCTCAATAATCTGCTTGTCGGTTTCCTGCATCGAACGACACGCCAGCGCACACAGGTTAGCGATAGATTGTTCCACGTTATGCGCCACAATCCCTTCGTTTCCGGTTACGGCAGTATCATCCAGTGCCATCAGTACCGCTTTCCACGCCGCAGATGCGCTGGTTGAGACTTTCATCGCGCAGCTGTTTGAAGCGCCATCGCAAATCATTCCGCTCACGTCGCCAATCATGCTGCTGATCGCCATCGCGATGGTGTTGTAGCGGCCATCCACGATCCATGCCATCCCCGCTGCTGCGCCCATCGCCGCCGTGGTTGCCGCGCATAGCGCAGACAAACGCGGAAGCTGATGATGGATGTAAATAGCGCTCAGGTGAGACAACATCAGCGCCCGCGCCAGTTTCTCCTCATCCGCGCCAAAGTGCTCGGCCACCACCATGACCGGAACAGTCGCGGTAATACCCTGATTGCCGGATCCGGAGTTGCTCATGGCCGGCAGCGTCGCCCCGCCCATTCGCGCATCCGATGCCGCACTGGTACGGATCAAAATAGAGGTGGAGAGATCGTTCGCCAGCAGGCCACGCGCGCACTGCTTCTCAAGCGTGGTTCCGATGTGCAAGCCCCAGTTACCACGCAGCCCTTCCTGAGACAGCGCACCGTTCAGCTTTGCCGCATCAAGAATAAAGCGGATCGACTCAAACGGTACCGCGTTCACGAACGCCAGAATCTCTTCCAGCGAGGTGTGAGATAATACCGCCAGCGGCGACTCCAGCTCCTCTTCCTGAGCATTCTGTTCTGTGGTGAACACTACACCCTTATTGGTCTCGATGTGGACTATGTTGGTATGACCGCCCACAATCGTCACGCACGCCCATCCTTCAGCGCTGTAAACCTTCGCGCGGGAAAAGAGGATATCCTCGCAAGGCTCCTGCAGCATCACCGCGACCTTGCCAGCGCTCAACATCGCTTTCGCATCAGCGATCGCTTGGGGCGACGCATCTTTCAGTACCTCTAAACCGGCACGGGCATTTCCCCCCAGCGCACCCAGCGCCGCCGCGACAGGTAACCCGACCATTCCGGTACCCGGCACGGTAACGCCCATGCCGTTTTTCATCAGGTTCGGTGAGACCCACGCATCAATACGTTCAACCGCGCCGTCCAGCTCAGAGGATGCGACCGCTGCCGCCAGCGCCAGAGAGATAGGTTCCGTACAACCCAGCGCAGGCTTAACCTCTTCCTGTACCGCGCGGATAAAACTATCCCATAATGGATTCAATGTAGTCTCAAACATAACAACAACCTTTGCTCAGATAACTCAGGAAAATGCCAGGAACGGAGAAACGCACAGCAGCAGGCCCGTGATAATAATCAGATACAGGGAAGCGCCTTTGTATTTGTGCAGTGAAGGAACTTTGTAGACCAGCCAGGCCGGGATCAGACAACCCACCATGCCGAAGATAGGACTACAAATAGAGGTGAAGCTCAGCACCGGCGCATTGAGCACAATTGCGCTCCAGGCCAGCAGGATGGCGAAAACCATAATGCCGCGCTGAACCAGGGTTTCGTTGATTTTCTCGGCTGGCATTTTGCGGCGCAGCACGTTCATTACGATCCCCTGAGTCGCTTCACGGAAACCTAAGTAGACGCCGAAGAAAGCGGTCATAACGGCAAAGATGTTCAGAACAACGCTGACGATTTTCACCCAACCAGCACCCGCACCGCTGATAAACTGCGCGGCAATCGCCAGAGCGGAAATATTCTGCTCATAAGCTTTAACCGCTTCGTCATGGCCCATCGCCAACGTGAAGGAAACGGCGTAGAAAAAGACGGTCACGAACAGAATGCCGAACGCGATATTCATCGCTCGCAGGGCTTTATGGCGCGCCACTTCAATGGATTTGTTGCGAGAACGATACGAGATAACCATCGGGCTTAATGTCTGAATAAACAGAATTGAGGTCAGCGTAAATGGCAACGTTATGATCGCGTTTTTGATCAGCAGCGCCATCGGCGGCAGTAAACCTACGTTATACAAATGCCACATCCCAACCATCGATACGCCAAGCGCTGCCACTACCAGCAGTTTGGTCAGCACCATGCCGGTGGAGATTTTAAACAGCAGTTTTTCCCCGCGTGACGAGATGGCCACCAGGATGCAAATCAGCACCAGGCCATAGAACGGGCTGTCGGACAGTAAACCTTCAGTAACGCCAAAAGTATGCAGGTAAGAGGCGCTATCGTTGGTGATGGCGGTGGAGTAGACGAACATCCAGATTACCAGCATCACAAAGTACAACGCACCTAACAGGATGCCCCAGTTTTTACCCAGGTAACCGCTGATCACGCTTGGGTAATCTTTACATTCCGGGGACTCAGCCAGCGTATTGATAAACAGACGCTGGAACAGATACATGGCTGGGTAGCCAATGATAGAGGACAGCAAGAACACCCACAGCCCCATTAACCCGACCTGGACAGGAAGAAAAACAATCCCCGCACCAATCGCCATACCGATACTCATAATGACCCAGCCAGTGTCCATGCTGTCGAATTTAATGGCTTCACGCCATTCACTTTCGGTCATCCCCGCCCGACGCGCCGGAGCAGATGCGTCGAGTATTACGCTGTTATTCGTTGCCGTTTCCATAAAAATCTCGCTCAAAATGTAGGGTAAGGTTTTATTATTTTTCCGTTCCGCATCAATGCGATACGCGGTACGAGTCGTGCAGGCGAGTTCGTTAGAATGGAGAAATCATACGCCGAGGGTCAGAGAAAAACTTCACATAAATACCCCCTCAATTCATAATGTTTAATAAAATTTTTCTATTTTATATTTACAAAATGGGATTAATTTCCCTTTTTGAAGCGGATCACAACAAAAAAAAGGGCGCACTCAAGTGCGCCCAAAGGAGAAATAAACACAAATTTAGTTAAGTGCAAATCACTTTGATAGCCAGACCACCACGTGACGTTTCACGGTATTTGTCGTTCATATCTTTGCCCGTTTCATACATGGTCTCGATCACTTTATCGAGCGAAACGCGTGGCTCAGATGTTCGACGTAGCGCCATACGCGCGGCGTTGACGGCTTTTACCGCGTTGATCGCATTGCGCTCAATACACGGTATTTGCACTTGTCCGGCGACCGGATCGCAGGTCAGCCCCAGGTTATGCTCCATGGCGATTTCCGCCGCAATACACACCTGAGACGGGCTACCGCCAAGCAACTCGGTCAGCCCGGCAGCAGCCATTGAACAAGCAACGCCAATCTCACCCTGACAGCCCACTTCGGCACCCGAAATCGAGGCATTCATCTTATACAGCGCGCCTATCGCCCCCGCGGCCAGTAAGTAGCGGGCAATGGAGTTTGCATTCACCGGGCGGCGGAACTTGTCGTAATAGGCCAGGACAGCAGGGATAATCCCACATGCTCCGTTGGTCGGTGCCGTCACAACCCGGCATCCGGCGGCGTTTTCTTCGCTCACGGCCAGCGCGAACATGTTGATCCAGTCGATCACGTTCATTGGGTCGCTGGACAGGTTATCGCTGGAAACCAGCAACCGACGTAATGCCACGGCGCGGCGCGGGACGTTCAGTGGACCCGGCAGAACGCCTTCGGTGTTCATGCCTCGCTCAATTCCAGCGCGCATAACGTCCCAAATGGCAGCAAAGCCAGCATCGATTTCTTCTTTGCTGCGCATCGCCAGTTCGTTTTGCATCATCAGGCCGGAAACAGACAGCCCGTTGCGCTCGCACAGTTTCAGCAGTTCGCTGGCGGAATGAAAATTGTAGGGTACGTGTGCTTCAACATCATGCGCCTGACCAAATTGCTCCTCTTCAACGATAAAACCACCGCCGACGGAGTAATAGGTTTTGCTTAATAGTGTCTCGGTGCCGTTCCACGCGGTGATACGCATGCCATTTTCATGGCGCGGCAGCGTTTCGGTATGAAAGAGAATATTTTCGTCTGGGGAAAAATCGACAACATGCGTGCCCTCTGCAACCGGTAAACGTCCGGTATGGGCCACTTCCTGAGTAAAACCAGCGATAGAATCTATATTAACATTTTGTGGACTGTTACCGGCCAGTCCCATCATGATGGCGACATCTGTCGCATGACCTTTTCCGGTCAAGGAAAGCGATCCATAAAGATCGACCACAATATGCGTAGCTTTGGGGAGTTCCCCGCTGCTGACCAACAGATCGATAAAGCTTTTACCTGCGTTCATTGGCCCCACGGTATGGGAGCTGGAAGGTCCAATGCCAATCTTGAAAATATCGAATGCGCTAATCATATCCACACCCTCGGATTGCCGTTCAGTGAAGACCAGGTTTCACACTCATTAAGGATCGGGGCGATTCTGAGATCGCCCCGCAAGGGATTACAGCGTGTCGCCACGTACGGCGATGGCTTCAATCTCCAGCTTCACATCCTTGGGTAAGCGGGCGACCTGCACGCAGCTGCGCGTAGGGTAGATTGCCTTATGCTCATCAAAGAACTGCTGGTACACCTGATTGATGGTGGCGAAGTCGTTCAGGTCGGAAACGAAAACGGTGGTCTTGACGATATCGCTCACTTTCAAACCTGCAGACTCGACAATCGCTTTCACGTTTTCCAGGCTTTGACGCGCCTGATCGGATACGTTTTCAGCCACTTCACCGGTCTGTGGACACACCGGGATTTGACCTGACGTCAACACCATGCTGCCCAGATCCACACCCTGTACGTAAGGCCCAATCGCCCCTGGTGCACATTCGGTTGCAATAACTTTTCTCATAGTCCCTCCGGCGTCAGAGCGCCTGGGTGAAAGTACGTGAAATAACATCCTGCTGCTGTTCACGGGTCAGCGCGTTGAAGCGCACCGCATAGCCAGACACGCGGATCGTCAGGTTCGGATAGTTTTCCGGGTGCTCAATGGCATCCATCAACATTTCACGGTTCATAACGTTAACGTTCAGATGCTGCCCACCTTCCACATGCGCTTCATGGTGGAAGTAACCGTCCAGCAGACCGACCAGGTTGGTTTTACGCACTCCATCCTCTTTGCCCAGCGCTGCCGGTACAATGGAGAAGGTGTACGAGATACCGTCTTTGGCATAGGTGAACGGCAGTTTGGCGACCGAGGTTAACGACGCCACCGCACCTTTACGATCGCGGCCGTGCATCGGGTTTGCCCCTGGCGCAAACGGCGTACCCGCGCGACGTCCGTCCGGCGTGTTACCAGTTTTCTGTCCGTACACCACGTTGGAGGTGATGGTCAGAATGGACTGCGTCGGCACCGCGTTACGGTAGGTTGGCAACACTTTAATTTTCTTCATAAAGCGCTCGACCAGATCGCAGGCAATACTGTCTACGCGCTCGTCGTTGTTGCCGTATTGCGGATAGTCTCCTTCGATTTCAAAATCAATCGCCAGACCGTTTTCATCGCGAATCGGTTTCACGCGAGCATATTTGATAGCCGACAGAGAATCCGCCGCCACGGACAGACCCGCCATACCACAGGCCATCGTGCGATAGACATCACGATCGTGCAGCGCCATCAGCGATGCTTCGTAGCTGTACTTGTCGTGCATGTAGTGGATGATGTTCAGCGCGCTGATGTACTGCACGGCCAGCCAGTCCATAAAGTGGTCCAGGCTCTCCATCACCGTGTCGTAGTCCAGCACGTCATCCATCAGCGGTGCCGTTTTCGGCCCGACCTGGATTTTCAGCTTCTCATCCACACCGCCGTTGATTGCGTACAGCAACGTTTTGGCGAGGTTGGCACGCGCCCCGAAGAACTGCATTTGTTTGCCGATAACCATCGGGCTGACGCAGCAGGCAATGGCATAGTCATCGCTGTCAAAGTCGGCACGCATCAAATCGTCGTTTTCGTACTGTAAAGACGAGGTAATGATCGACACCTGGGCGGCGTATTTTTTGAAGGCGATTGGTAGCTGTTCAGACCACAGCACCGTCAGGTTCGGCTCTGGTGCCGGGCCCATGGTGTGCAGCGTATGCAGATAGCGGAACGAGTTCTTCGTCACCAGCGTGCGGCCATCAAGCCCCATACCACCGATAACTTCGGTCGCCCAGATAGGGTCGCCTGAGAACAGGGTGTCGAATTCCGGCGTACGCAGGAAGCGCACCATACGGATCTTCATAATGAAGTGGTCGATCAGCTCCTGCGCCTGCTGCTCGTTTAAAATCCCCGCTTTGAAATCGCGCTCAATGTAGATGTCTAGGAACGATGCGGTACGGCCCAGCGACATCGCGCCGCCGTTCTGCGATTTCACCGCAGCCAGGTAAGCAAAGTACACCCACTGCACCGCTTCTTGCGCATTACGCGCCGGGCGGGAGATATCGCAGCCATACTTCGCAGCCATTTCCTGCATTTGCAGCAGAGCGCGACGGTGCTCAGACAGCTCTTCACGCAGACGAATCGTGGCTTCAAGATTCTGGCCCCACTCCAGGTTCGACTGGAGATCGGCAAACTGCAGTTCACGCTCGCGCACCAGGTAGCGGATACCGTACAGCGCCACGCGGCGATAGTCACCGATGATACGGCCACGGCCATAGCCATCCGGCAGACCGGTCAGTACGCCGGATTTACGGCAGCGCAGCATATCCGGAGAGTAGGCGTCGAATACGCCCTGGTTATGGGTTTTACGCAGTTCAGTAAACTGGTATTCAAAATCAGCATCCATCTCACGACCATAAGCATCAAAAGAGCTTTTGATCATGTTGATGCCGCCAAACGGATGCAGAGCGCGCTTGAGCGGCTTATCCGTTTGCAGACCAACGATTTTTTCCAGTTCTTGTTCAATATAACCCGCATCATGCGCGGTTATCGTGGTAGCAATATTGGTATCGAAATCAACCGGCGCGTGCGTCGAGTTTTCAATACGGATGCCCGCCATAACTTTTTCCCACAATGCAGTGGTCGCAGGCGTTGCTTCGGCGAGGAAAGATTCATCCCCTTCATAAGGCGTATAGTTGTGCTGAATAAAATCACGGACATTAATTTCTTCTTTCCAGTCCGTACCTTTAAAGCCATTCCAGGCTTCGGCATACAGCATATCGCTGGTATCGATATTTACCTTCATGAAAAATAATCTCTCTGCTGAAAATTAATTATGCAAATTCTACTGATGTATTAATTTTGCCTAACGCAATGGCATCACGCGCAATCATTTTCTCTTCGTTTGTGGGAATTACCGCACAAATAACACGCGCATCTTTATTAGAGATAATTCTTTCGCCATGGGAATTTGGCAGGCTATTCATTTCGCTGTCGATATTCACACCTAAAACGGCAAGGTGCTCAATAACCAGACGACGAATTAATACCGAGTTCTCACCTATGCCACCGGTGAAAATAATCCCATCAAGACGATGCAACGATGCGGCATGCCCGGCGATATGACGCGCGATACGATGCACAAACGTTTTAATCGCCAGCTGCGCACGCTCATGTCCCTCGTGCCAGGCTTTTTCTAACGTACGTAAGTCAGAGGACAAACCGGAAATACCCAGTAAACCGGACTCTTTATTCACTACGCGCTCAAGGTCGCTCAGCGTCTGGTTGGTTTCGCTGGCAATCCACGCCATCGCGCCGAAATCGACGTCGCCGCTGCGTGTCCCCATCATCAACCCTTCCAGCGGCGTCATGCCCATTGAGGTATCAACGCTCTGCCCGTTACGCACCGCACAGATTGACGCACCGTTCCCCAGGTGAGCCACAACCAGACCCGAGTCATCACTCTGCAGGTCAAGAAGGTTATGCGCTTGCTGAGAAACATAGCGATGCGACGTGCCGTGGAAGCCGTAACGACGAACGCCCAACTCTTCGAAATATTTCCACGGTAAACCGTACAGATAGGCCTCAGGAGCCATCGTCTGGTGGAAGCTGGTATCAAATACCGCGACCTGCTGTCGGCCAGGGAAAAGGTGCTGAGCAGATTCGATCCCACTCAGGTTCGCATAATTATGTAACGGAGCTAGCGGCGATACCCGGCGGATATTATCAATAACTTCGTCAGTAATAATTGCTGATTCGGTAAAGATATTTCCGCCGTGTGCAATGCGGTGGCCAATTAAGGCCACGCTGTCCATTAAATTACGTTTCTCTAGTTCAACGGCAATTGCTTTTAATGCGTCTTCGTAGCTGTGGTGAGCCAGCTTAGCTGGCTCTCCTCCATTAATTGCTATGAACGCATTTTCAGAGTTAATACCGTCCGCGATTCCCGCCATTAAAACTTCACAGTTAGCTGCATCCAGCACTGAGAATTTAATGGAAGACGAACCACAGTTAATAACCAGTACTACCGGAAACTCATTCATTTCACTACTCCGCTCATCCTGAGCTTAAGGATTAAAACAGTTTGTAGACAATGTTCAGGATGGTCAGCAGACCAATCACGGTAACAAACACGTTATCCAGACGGCCACGGTATTTCGCCAGTGATGGCGCTTTACGGATGGCATACATCGGCAGCAGGCAGAGCAGAGAGGCAATAATCGGCGCGCCCATTGCTTCAATAAGGTCCAGGATGTTCGGGTTGGCGTAAGCCACAACCCAGGTGGAACCCATGATGAAGATCATGCTGATGGTGTTCAGTTTGCCGGCGGAAACTTTGGTCTTATCGCCTTTGTAACCAAACTTCAGCACCAGACCGTTCAGACCTTCCAGCGTACCCAGGTAGTGGCCGAAGAACGATTTGAAGATAGCAACCAGGGCGATAATAGAAGCACCGTATTCCAGAACGGTCGCGAAGGTGGACTTCGTCCCGGACAGTGAAGCGAAGTGGTTCGCCAGATAAGACAGTACTGGAATGTTCTGCGCTTTCGCATCCGCCATGTTTGCCGGAGACAGCGTGAACAGGCAGCTAAAGGCGAAGAACATTACCACCGCAACCATCAGCATACTGGCGCGGGAGATGATTTTAGAACATTTCTGCTCGGTAAATTCGCGACCGAAATCTTTCTCATACTCTTCGCGTTTAGAGACCACGAAGGAAGAAACGATTGGCGAGAAGTTGAAAGAGAACACCATGATGGAAATACCCAGCCATACGGTAACCAGGATGCCGTCATGACCAGTCTGTAGTGGTCAACTAAAACTGGCCACGGCTTTAGAGTTTTTCCAGTATCGGTTTTCCGATTCGTTTGGGGGCAACCCACCGTTATAGTCATGCGGCCTTAGCGAGCTGTAATACCCGACGATATAGTCTGTGATCGCATGAGCAGCATCGCTAAAGTTTATATAACCTGTCACTGGCACCCACTCGTTTTTCAGACTACGGAAGAAGCGTTCCATCGGGCTGTTGTCCCAACAGTTTCCACGTCGGCTCATACTCTGCCTGATCTGGCAACGCCACAGTAACTGCCGGAACTGCCTGCTTGTATAGTGGCTACCCTGGTCACTGTGGAACATCACTCCGACTGGTTTACCGCGAGCTTCCCACGCCATTTCCAGCGCTCTGATGGTCAGCTTGCTATCCGGCGAGAATGACATTGCCCAGCCCACTGGTTTCCTTGCGAACAGATCGAGAACAACTGCAAGGTAAGCCCAACGCTTGCCTGTCCAGATGTACGTCACATCGCCGCACCACACCTGGTTAGGTTCTGTCACTGCGAACTGTCGCTCAAGGCGATTCGGGATAGCGATGTGTTCATGACCAACACGTTTATACCGGTGGGTAGGCTGCTGACAACTCACCAGCCCCAGTTCTTTCATGAGCCTGCCAGCAAGCCAGCGTCCCATTCTGAAGCCTCTCAGGGTTGCCATAATGGCGATACTTCTTGCGCCAGCAGAGCCATGGCTGATGTTATGCAGCTCCCGAACCTGGCTGCGTAACACAGCTCGCCAGCCGTCTGGCTTTTCGGCGCTTTTCTCCCAGTATTTGTAGCTACTGCGATGAACCCCGAACACGTGGCAGAGTGTGACCACAGGATACTGCGCTCTGAGTTTCCCGATTAACGAGAATTGTTCAGGGAGTCTGACATCAAGAGCGCGGTAGCCTTTTTTAATATGTCGTTTTCCATTTCAATGCGTTGTAGCTTTTTCTTCAGCTCACGTATTTCAATCTGTTCCGGGGTTATAGGGGAGGCTTTAGGTATTTTGCCCTGTCGTTCATCCCGCAACTGCTTTACCCATCGCGTCATGGTAGAAAGACCCACATCCATAGCACTGGCCGCAGCTGCAACGGTGTAGTTCTGATCAAGGACCAGTTGAGCGGATTCACGTTTAAACTCTGCGCTGAAATTTCTTTTTTTCATTGAGGCACCTGTAATGTTCTGAGGTGAGCATATCACCTCTGTTCAGGTGGCCAAATTCAGTAAACCACTACAGTCAGAGCGATATTGCTGATATCAACCTGATCGATAACCGCTGAGTTCCAGTAAGGAATCAGTGACAGAGAGATAAGCACCAGGCTGGCAATGAACGGCCATACCAGGTAGCTCATCACTTTAACCATCAGATCTTTACCAAACCAGATGACGAATGCCATCAGCAGCAACAGGAACAGCGCCACAAAGCCACGGTTCAATGCTGGCATTTGCAGTTGGTTTTCCCAGAAGGTCATAAAGGTGTTGGTAATGGTGACGCCATAAATCCACAGCAGCGGACAAATCGCAAAGAAGTAGAGGAACGTGATAACCACGCCGCCCGTTTTACCAAAGTGCTCTTCAACCGTTTCTGTGATGTTACCGGAAGGATTAGAACCGGAAAGACACAGGCGTGCCAGCGCACGGTGGCAATAGAAAGCGATTGGGTATGCTAACACCAGCATGATCAGAATGGGGATCAGTCCGCCAAAACCTGCGCGGATAGGGAAGAACAGCACCCCAGCGCCGATGGCTGTACCAAATAAACCCAGTGTCCAGGTGGTGTCCGATTTGCGCCAGGACGACTGTTTTGTCTGGCTGGATACAATGCTATCAGTAGTACTCATATCCTATCCTCAACGAAGTATATTAAGCGTCAACTAAACCAGTAATTTGAGATACACGAGAAAGGTCGATATTACCGCCAGAAATAATGCTGACTGTTTTTCTGTTCTGGATATAGCTATCTAATTTCCCGCTTAATAATGCTGCGCATGCCAGCGCACCGGCACCTTCAGTTACAACTTTATTTCGCTGAATTAATGCCACCATGCTGTTGCGAATTTCATCTTCGCTGACCAGGACAATGTCATCCACCAACTCACGAACGATTTCATACGTTAAAGTACCCGGGCGGGAGACGTCACAACCATCCGCCAGGGTGCCGGTCGTTCGGTGCGTGGTTATTTCTCCAGCGTGGAAAGAAGCCGCCATGCCGTGAACGTTTTCAGACTGCACACCAATAATTTTAATGGTCGGGTTAATAGATTTAATTGCCACCGCAATACCCGCAATCAGACCACCACCACCAATTGGCACAATCACGTTATCGACATCGTACAGATCTTCCAGAATTTCCAGACCAATAGTGCCCTGACCAGCAATAACTTTCGGGTCATCATATGGTGGAATAAAGATACGGCCTTCCGTTTCCACAATCTCGCTAACCTTAGCGATGGTGTCGTTGAAGTTGTCGCCATGCAGCACAACTTCCGCGGAATAATCGCAGGTTGCCGCTACTTTAGACTTCGGTGCGCCTTTCGGCATCACCACTTTGCCGTCGATACCGAGCATGGCGCAGGAGAGAGAAACCCCTTGCGCATGGTTACCTGCAGAGCAAGCCACCACGCCCTTCATTCTTTCTGCTTCTGTTAAGGAACTGAGCTTGTTAAAAGCGCCACGGATTTTAAATGAACCGGTACGCTGCATGTTTTCAAACTTGAGGAAAATTTCCCCTTTGCAACGTTCACTAAAATAGTTAGAGCGAGGCATTCCCGTTTTATAAATTTTCCCCGCCAGTCTTTTTTTCGCTTCGAGGATATCTTCAATTGCAACTGGGAGATCGTATGTAATGTGCATTAGAACCTCTTACTAGGGTATTAAAGTAAATAGATAGCCGTGACCATTGTCAGATATAGACAGATGGCGTTTATTTTTTGTTAAAACAATTTCAATCTTTAATCAATTTCAATTAATTGCCTTCGTCTCCGACAATTATATGATGAATACTCTTTGGCTAATTCCACCAAAATAGATGCTGCTTTTTTAATTCGATAATTTTTCGACCACACGGCGGCATAACGCGCGACGGGTAAGGTTTCTTGTACCGGGATAGTAATAAACTGGTTTGAGCCAAACGGTGTGGTCATATCGCAGGGAATTACTGTTAAGAAATCAGCATTGAGAACAAGATTATAAATGGTGACGACGGAGTCAGTATTAACAATGTTTTCACTGCTGATGCCATTATTCTGTAACGTGGTAAGAAGTTCGCTGTAGTACCCCATATTCGTTTGTGGCAACACCCACTGTTCGTTTTTCAACGCGCTCAGCGAGGTGATGCCGGTGCATGTTCGGGACTTGCTGGCAACCAGGATAAAGTCTGACTCAAAGAGCGGCTCCACATGCAGATCGTGCAGTTTCATCTCATCGCTCAGCGTACCGATGGCAAAATCCAGACGCCCGTCACGGATTGCCGGTAAGAACGAGGAGAGCTGAGCTTCATACATAGAAACCTGTGCTTTCGGGAATACCTCTTTAAATTTTTTAATCATGCCGGACATGATGGTGAAGGCAATCAGTGAAGGAAAACCAAACGACACATCAACGACCGCATTGCTCGTCATGCTGTTCATCTCATCAACCATGTTTTTCATTTCACGGGTAATTGATTCAGACCATGAGAGCATCACCTGACCTGCCTGAGTCAATGTCACACCAGTATTTTTACGCACAACTAACTCAATACCAAAATAAGCCTCAACATCGTTGATGATTTTACTGACAGCGGGTTGAGTTAAACCTAATTCTTTTGCAGCTGAGCCGATAGAACCGCTTCTAATGACTTCCTGAAAGACCACTAAGTGCTGTGTTTTAGGGAGTGTAATAGTATTCATATCGACCTGCGTTAATTACTTTGTTGACGGCAGGAAGTGTACCAAATTAAGCAAACAAGGATATGTGCTACCCCTCACAAATCCCCTTGACTTACATTTTGTAAGACTATTATAAAAAATGAAACCACTTATAAATCATATGGATATGAAATACATATCTCACTTTACCCTGACTTTAATCAAAAAAAGATGGGGGGATAACGATTTTTTATGGCTATAACATCGCCATTTTATCTGTTATTTCTAAAAACTAGGAAAGGCTATATTTCAATCAATTACAGCGCAATTATCGGGCAGAATGACACTTAAATTTAATGAGTAATTTATCAAATATAATTATATTTCACCGTTTGTGGTGATTAAATAACGCCATGCATCACATTTTTTCGCCATATTTGTTTGTAAAGAAACATTGCGTTTATTAAAATTCAATCTAGACAATACAAATAATCATCATATGCAACATTACATTAACACTAATTTTGTACACTTTATTAGCGCGTAATTTTGTGATGGCGATCGATTGCGTTCGATTATTCTCGATAAAAACGTATCGCGCAGCGTTTTGTGCTAGTCATCACAAAACCAGAAATCTCTTTTAGAGACCTATATACCATTTGTATCCAAATCGTCTCAATTATCATCTTCCGGCAGTAGTTACTCAAAAAAGAAAGCTACCAGGAAATGAGTGCGGAATAGAGTCTCGAGAAAATTTCCATGTCAGTTAACATGCGCACCTGACGACGCTAACGGTGATGGAGGGGTATGGCTAATTGGCGAGTGTTTCTTTACGGCAACAGAGGGTTCCCCCCATCGGATAATCGTTAGTCCCTCGCCCCTTTACTGATACTCGCAAGAAGACAAAGTTTGCTCAAGTCAATGCTTTTTAAAGTCATTTTCTTTACATGGATAAAATACCTCTATAGGGGGATATACATTCTAATTTTTAAGTGTTCTAAAAATTCATTTCACACATTTCCTTTTTAGCTAAGTTTTTGAAATTCGCATCTGCTATTATTTATTTAGGGAGACAACTGAATAATAAAATATTGAATATGATTTAATTTATTCAGCAAATGATTCATCCCTATCAGTTGCTATGCCGATTTTAGCGGTTATCCGCATTTATATTTTATAAGGATTAAGATTAATGAAACTTGTCAAATCAATTAACAATATTCACTTAGGAAAGGATTTCAAATTAAAGTTTGGTGAAAACGATCTGACACTGGATCAAGGTTTCATGTCCGTAGGCGGTAAACTGCCAGCAGCACACGATCTGGTGACTCCAGAACTGGATGTTTTTAAATTACCGAAAGGTGTTAGGAAGATTATTTACACCGTACCATCACTAGATACACCAGTTTGTGAGTCCCAAATAAAACAACTCAGTAAGTCTCTAACTCATGAGGATGTTAGTACTACAAAATATTATGTCATTAGCATCGATACTCCATTTGCTCAAAGTCGATTTATCAAAGAGAACAATATCAGTCCGAAAATCCAATTTGTCTCGGATTATGCAAACCATCGCTTTATGATTGAAACAGGATTGCGGATTATTGAATTAAATCTTTTCGCCCGCTCAGTGATTGAGTGTGATGAAACTGATACAGTTCTGAACGTCACAATCCCTGTCGACATCACCCATATCCCTTAAGTTATTTGCGTACTCCTGGTTGTACAACGCCCGACGACGCATCATAAGACGGTTGAATTCATTTTGAATTTCAGGTTCAACGATATTACCGGGCCTGATCGGGTGTTTTTTTAATCGCATGTATCTTTTTTACTCTGTATGCATGGCTTCCATCACTCATAAAATCCCCTCACACAATTCAGAAGATACCTTTCGTTGATCGTGCTTTTTTATGACACCTGAGATGGCCATAACTCAAATATTGAGGTTTTAGTTAATGCAATACTACAGCACCAACTCTGTATATTAATATCAGCTGTAATTTTTTCACTATCAGACCAACCCTCTCAAATAACCATAGAAAAAATCATTACTTGATAATATGTATATTAACCACATAAAAACAAAGGTGCTGCAATGCAAAATTCGATGAACCAAAGAAAATGTTCAGACATCGTCAATTGTAAACAACAAAGTGTGAGTAATAGTAACTATTATCAATCAACCGAAGGCGTAGTTTTAAATCATCTCTACGTTGCCAATACAACACTCATCAAATTAAGCAAGGGAGAACTCACCATTAACTCCAGCAATAATGATATGCTGAAATGCACTGGAGAAAGCCTTATTCTTATCGAGAAAAACCAAACAATTAACATAAAGTGCAGTGATATCGATAATCATTTAGAATTCAAACTAATCGATATTTCATATGAGTTAATGAGTAAAATGTACTCATTGCTGATCACCGATAACAAACTGGAATATATGTCAGGCGCGCACAAAAGCATAAGCTCGCGCATGCTTTGTTCACCGTTGCGTCCAGGGATGAATGAAGCCTTTGACAATGTTTTTGGCTGCCTGCAAAAATCAGAGCGCAGTGAGTGTGGGCATTGCACACGCTGTGACACCGGAACTGAAGGTTCACCGCTGGATTTTACGTTAATGTTTCTGCTTTCGGCCTTTACCGCTCACGAGGACGGTATTGGCATACTAACTCGTACGGTTAAATCAAGCCTGAGAGAAAAAGTATATAATATGGTAAAAAATGCTCCATCCAAATCATGGAGCCTGGACGATGTTGCAGCCAGGCTGTATATGAGCCGTTCCACACTAAAACGTAAACTCGCGATAGAACAAACATCCTTCAGCGAGATCTATCTCGATGCCAGGATGTGTATGGCTGCAAGGCTACTACGTACAGGCGATTATAATATTACTCAGGTTTCGGTGATGTGTGGATACAACCATACGTCTTATTTTATCACCACATTCAAGAAATACTTCCAGATGACCCCTTATACTTTTATGAGTCTGGTAAACCACTGAAAGTACGCTTCACTATCAATACAATGGCAAACGTTAATCTAGTAGAATTGTCTTCATCAAGACCCTTGACCTTTCCATTCCTAAAGTAACTAAGCACCCTCATCATAGCCAGAACCCCGTTAATAATTATACTTTAGCGGGACGAGGGCATTCGCCACCTTCTCCTTCATTATTGGCTCCAGACCAACTAAACAGGCAATAGATAAATCGACGCACTTTCATGTCGATGCTCATTACCCTATCAACTACAGATTCTCACATTTTCTATTTGTCAACCTGGTAAGCCTTATAAGCTAAGGAGGTTAATATCTTCAGTGCTCATACTATTAAAAAAACATACCAGAATGAAACGCAAAATATTACACATTTGGCCCAATCCTCTGTTGAGCCATTGTCATTCACCATTCAAAAGATAATATGACCACATCCCTTAAGTGCGCTGATTAGCACTTACAGGTAATCACAAAAAGTTAATCCCTGGAGTTAAAATGAAAAAACTATTTATTCTTGGAGCACTGGCTTCGGCGGTAGCATTCTCTTCTGTCGCATCAGCAAACAGCGGTACAATTAATTTTACCGGTACGATTACCTCTGCAACCTGTACGGTAAGTCCGGTTGTGGGAGGTGGTGTAGCAAGCTCAATCGATTTGGGAACACCGGGCACGGATTTAACCGCAGCCAAAACCGTCCAATTTTCACTGACACCAGCAGGCCCTTCTGCCGCCGACTGTCTGGCTAAAACCGCTGCTGACGTGAGCTGGAGCGCACCAAACATGGATGCAGCAGGACTGGGTAACAGCGGCGGTTCGGCAACCGGCGTATCCCTGCAGCTAAAAGCCAAGAATGCCGCTACAGCTGACGAACTGGTGACCGACACCAACCGTACTATTGCATATGCAAGTACTAGTACCCCACCGGCGGCTTTATCAACATTTGATTATGAAGCTAAATTGGTTAAAACGGTTAAAAGCGGTACGGTCAAGGCCGGTAGTTTTGCCACTTCAGCATCCTATACCGTAGCCTATAAATAATCGTATTACCCTCATGCGCCTTTGGGCTGCATAAAATATGCAGCCCGTTTATTTTACAGTTGAAATAATATATAACATGCTTAAAAATAAAATATTATTGCTACTGATTTGCTCTGCATTACAGCCTGTATTTACTGTAATGGCAGATGACGAATTTAACATGAGTTTTATTCGTGGTGGTGCACAGGATGAATTACCAGAAGTCTTTGATAAAAACGTTAACTTTGTTCCTGGCGAATATCTGGTTGACGTTGAGGTTAATGGCGAAAAGGTCGGTAGTGGTTTTATTACCGTTACCGACAGCGAAAAGCAAGCTCTTTGCCTGGCAAACGAATGGTTAAGCGAACAAGGCGTTTTTATCAAGGAGGACTTTTATGCACAGGAATTCGACGCAACCCGAAAGTGTTATGTATTAAGCAATAATAAAACAACAAAAGTTGAGCTGGATAATAGTACACAAACGCTGAAATTACGTATTCCTCAGGCAGCCTTGTTGTCTGGTGAACGTAGTCAACGCCCTTGGGATTATGGCAATTCCGGATTTCAATTAGCATACAACGCGAACACCAGTAAAAGCTCAGGGCAACAGCGTACTAACTATCTGGGTGTGAACGGTAATGCGAACATTGGCAAATGGGTGCTTTCATTTACCGCAAATGCCACCGATGAAAGTGGTTTTAACACCAGTGATCTACGTTTAACTCGTGCGCTGGAATCCATTAAGGCCGATCTAAGCATTGGGCAGGCACAGAGTACCTATAGCCCGTTAATGAATGGTTTTGGTTTTCGCGGGATTCAGTTGACCTCGAATGCGAACATGTCGTCATGGTTAAGCAGAACCTATGCACCTAAATTGCAGGGAATTGCAACCAGTAATGCCAGGGTGACCGTAGAGCAAAATGGGCGCGTATTAGAATCTATTGTTGTCCCCCCGGGGCCGTTTGAAATTAACAATCTGGGCGCAATCAGTAGCGGGGATCTGATTATGACCATTACGGAGGAAAATGGCAGTAAAAGAACAGAACATTTTCCTGTAACCATAATGGGTAACCTCCTGCGCCCCGGTGCCATGGATTATGGTTTGGCCGTGGGTAAAAAAATGGCGGGCAATAATAAAAGTTCCGCCGATGGTACCTTCGGGCTGGGCAGCCTGGATTACGGCTTCAACTATGCAACGTTTAACTCAGCATTGTTGTTGAGTCAGAACTATCAAAACATGGGCATTGGTAGCACCCATTCGCTCGGATGGTTTGGCGCATTATCGACCAGTTTGAACCTGTCAAAAGCCCGGTTTAAACAGAAAGATGAACAGAAAGGGTATAGCGCTTCCGTTAAGTATGCTCGCTCACTAACCGATACGACAGATTTACAGTTAATCGGCTACCGGTTTACGGACCGCGGATATGTCGAGTATGCCAATTATGATTACCTGAGCTACAGCACGGATGAGTTTAAGTCAAAAAATCGCTATGAGGCGATCCTGGCCCACCGTATACCGGAACAAAATATTTATCTCAGTATGAACGGATGGATGCAGCAATATTGGGATAAGCCACAGGAGAGTGGAGTGAATTTTATGCTCAGCAAGTCATTTAGCCGCTTTTCGGCCTCGCTGAGTGGAAGCTACAGTAAGAGAGGGGAGAATAGCGGAGAATATATGACTAGCCTCTCCTTTAACATCCCGTTCAGTGCATTCGATGTGATGCATTATAGTAATACCTCGATGACCTATACCCGTGAAGGCGGAATGAGTTATATGGCGGGTAGCTCTGCAAATCTTAACGATCGACTGAGTTACAACGTTAGTATGAATCGAGACAATAACGGAAATAATATTTCGTTATCCACTGGCTATGCTTCGGATTATGCCCAATTAAACAGCATGTATTCGAAAGGTTCTACCAGCCAAAACCTGAGCTTGCAGATGAGCGGATCAGTACTGGGGGTTTATGGTGGTGGGCTGATGTTATCACAGAATAGTAATGGTACGCTGGCAGTGATTGACATGGATGGAATTAGTGGTGCGGTAATTAATGGCGGCCTTCCGACAGACAGCAACGGGAGAGCGGTGATCTCTCTGGCGAGTTATTCACCGAACTCTATTAATATCGATGTCGATAAGTTGCCAACAGATATTGAAATACAGGGCAATGTGATTAATGTTATACCAACCGAGAAAGCTATTATCTACAGGAAGATAAAGTATCGTCGTGTTCATCACTATATATTACGCGTTTTTAGTAAAAATAAGTACGTCATTCCTATGGGAACAATTGCAAAGGATGATGCAGGCAAGGAAGTGGGTTTTGTCAGTAATGGTGGCGTATTGTTACTTAACGTTGATAGTAAAGTAAAAAATATCACACTCGATCAGTGTGTCATTAATTTAGAAAAATTGAGTCCAACCAAGAGAACAATTCAAGATGTTTACTGTAAATAACAAAATCAAAGCTTTTATTGCTGTTGCCATGCTATCTGTAAGCCTGAGCAGTAATGCCGCGTTTAGCCTTAATGGGACTCGCTATGTTTATGAAGGTGGGAAAAAAAGCCTGTCCGTAATGGTCTCTAATGAAAGCGAGCAAAAATATGCCGGACAGGTATGGATTGATAATGACAACGAAAAAGATAAAGACGTTTACTTCACAACCAGTCCAACATTTTTTAAAGTAGACCCGAAAAGCAGACAGACGATCAGGATTCTGGATATCAACCCTAATCTGCCGCAAGATCGTGAGACGTTAACTTGGCTTAATGTACAGGAGATCCCACCGGCCCCTAAATCAGGTGGAAATGTTCTGGCTATTGCGTTGAACACTCGCGTTAAGTTGATTTATCGCCCACAAACGCTGGTCGATGGGCGTAAAGAAGCAGAAAAGCAGGTCAGGCTGTTAAAGACTGATGGAAAATATTTTCTTGAAAACCCCACTCCCTACTATTTTGCTATTACCGGGATAAAAGTGAATGGTAATGAGGTAAAGCTCACTAAAAATGAAGGGGCACAGCTAGCCAAATTTGCGCCGTTTAGCAAAGTACAGATCAGCAACTCATTAACCGGGAATGTGTCGGTGAACGCGATTGATGATTACGGCGCAAATAATCAATATCAGGTTAAGTAAATGAGAAAAATATATTTTTGGGTTTTCTTGCTATCAATACTAGCAGCACCTTCAGCATATGCAGGGTGTTTTGCGGCGGGCAATGCAGCTTACTATTGGGGATCGCCTTCTAGCAAAATAGAGGTTTCTTACTCGCAAAGCACCCTCACGACAGAGACTGCTGCGGGTACAAGGATAGGAACAATGAAGGTAACCTTTAGCTGCCCATATTATGTCGGACCAAATTCCTGGCAAATTGATCAGTACTTAGGAGGTTCCGCAGGATATATATATGTACCACTTCCAGAATTTAACTTTATCAATAATAATAGATTAGAGCATAACAGTGGATGGATATATTTAGCGCCAGAAGGAATAGCGTCTTCTAAAGCTAAATTCCTAGATAAAAATGGTAACTCTTGGAATTTCCCAAATATTTTCTTAGGATTTTCAGATGCTCTGGGTGGAAACACAAGAAACAATACTGGTCCGACATTTACTTATGGAATATATACCAACAGAAATATTGGAGGTAATGTTGCATCCAATAGTAAAATTATATCAATGATGACTTCAGCTACCGGAAATAAAATAACCTACAGATCAGGCGGGCTTATTCCAGGTAATAAATCCGTAACACCTACAGTAACAAATAATAGTGTTACACTGAATTATACAAATACAGTAACATGCTCTGTCACAAGTAATACAAACAACCTGGATTTAGGGGTGGTTAATATTCATGGTGATTTAAACACACCATTAGCGACTATTATTTTGACGATGAAATGTGGCTTGGGGCCAGGTGGTGGGAATATGACATCAAATTATCCATCATTCATTATTGCTGGGTCTGCCAGAATGAATGCAGTCACACCAAAAAATGCCACTAGTGAGTGGCTGGCAGCATCAAATAGTGTTGGTCTTCGCTTAGGGAATGGATGGGGACTACGATTTAGAACAGGGGATGCTGTAAATATCAATAGCTTAGACAAGATCTCAATACCTGTTTATCCGTATAAATACGGTTCGACTCAAGGAAATAGTGTTGACTGGAATGGCGCTGTGAGCTTTGAAATTGCCTATAACTAAACGGAGATACTGTAATGCGCGTAATACTTGTTTTACTATCTTTACTATGCTTCATCACCATCGAGGCATCCGCTAAAGTAACAAGTACTACGGTTGCTCTCTCGGTTAAATTCCGAGAATTTACATGCAATATAACCTCCAGCAGAGGGAATAATTTAAGCTTTGGTGATGTTAATATTACAACCTTAACACTTACTGAAGGACCAGAAATCGAAGCCGATTTGACGTTAACGTGTCGTCTTGATAGCGCCACGCCAGAGTTAACCGGGAATAACGCAGTCACAGCTTTGCAATCGGCGAATTTGCGTTTCACCTCCCCCGTAAGTACCGGGGGGTCAGGAGGCGCTTTTTTAGATGCCGGGCATAATGTTGCGATCCTTCCCTTTTTCAATAATGCCCGGATGCAGTTTAACTCCGATTATAATTTAAAAGCATTGAGTGGTTCGGGTTATAAATTAAAATTTAAACTTGTTAAAAAAAGTAGCAGTGGAACGATATCTTCAGGTTCGGTATCCGTCGTACTTAACGCTGAGCTGACTTATACATAGAGTGCAAATATGACAAGAGTATTCCTGTTTACACTGCTGCTATGCGGTCATAGCGTCTCGGCCAAGACCAGCACATTAAGCATAACCGTAGGAGCAAGCCTAATTATTCCGACCTGTACATTAACTGCCCCTGCGGTGATTAATTTTGGAGATATTAACAGAAATGATTTTTTAAATGGTAATCCAGATTTACGAATCAGGAATTTTGATATTACCGCATCTTGCCACAATGCTTCACGGGTCGAGTTAATGTTTATTCCACGAAATGGCATAGTAAGCGGTAGAAATGATGCAGCATTAACCAGTAACGCCAGTGTAATGTATACAGTTTCATTGACAGCCCTGGGGGTTAATAATGTTAACTTTAACAGTAATATCGTTTGGCCATCACCAGGGACGACATCTGTCAGGATGCTCTTGGGTGCAAATGGTGCAATAACCAAAGGGGTTTTTAACACCTCAATGACAATTCAGTTAACTTATATCTAATATAAGGATGAAATATGAAAAAAGTAATTCCGGTCGTTTTTCTGCTGGGTATATCTCCTTATTCTTATGCCAAAACGGCGGATACAACTGTCGCAATTAAAGCCAGCGTAACAGGCGCTACCTGTAATATTGTACCAACGCCTACTGAAATTAACTTTAATACCCTGACCGCAGGAGATATCGGCAATAACAGAATTGCCGCCAAAGAGGTAAGTCTTGCCCTGGACTGTGACTGGATTGCTAAAAATGTAAAAGTGACATTTACCCCTACGGAAGGTACCGTTACCGGCAACACCAGCGTAATGCGCTCGGGTAAAACGGGTTTAGGATTCAAGCTCCAATTTGCTAATACTGCGGGAGGTACATTAACTGATACCCCCTTTGGCGTAGAGCAAACCTGGGCAAGTACGACGACAACAGCATCACCTTACAATTTAGGTGGTAAAATTGCGCTTAAACCATTCTATATCAGCGGCGAGGATATCGCAGCCGGTAATGTTGATACCAACCTGGCCATTAGTGTTCAGTATGATTAAGGAAGAATATGAAAAAAATAGGAATGATAATTTCCCTTTTTTCATCCTCTGTATTTGCATCTACGGCAACGGTAAATGTCCCTGTGAAAGGTACCATAACGTCTACCACCTGTACCTTCACAGCAGACTCAGAGGTTAATTTTGGTTCTATTACTGCATTAAATGTTAATAACAATACCGTTCCAGAGAAAGATATTAATATGACGGTAAACTGTGACTGGACGGCAACCAATATTAAACTTACTTTTATTCCAGGTGCAATCGTGACGGGTGATCCGAAAATAATGAAATCCGGATTAGCGGGTGTTGGATTTAAATTACCTACTATGGGTAGCATTAGCAATTTATCATTTAATACTGAACATATCTGGTCTTCCGTGGGGATCCCAAACGGCGGTCAACGCTCGATGCCGGTCAAAATTAAACCGGTAAAAATACCTTCAGAGGATATTGCTGCTGGTAATATTGATACGACTTTAATCATACGCCTGTCTTACGATTAGTGATAACCCTGGCAAGGAATTTAAGCAATGCCATTCAGAGTATATTTCTTTGTTGCATTTTTTTTTGCTTGTCTCGCTAACGCACAGCAAACGGATACAGTTGTTAATATAAATGGTGCAATTACCGAAGCTACCTGTTCCATTAGTATCTCTTCTGAGGTTAATTTTGGCTCTGTTTCTGCACATGATCTACTTGCTGGAAAGGTAGAAAAGTCAATTAAATTCACACGTAACTGTGATTTGGCCGAGGCAAATACTAAGATGAGGTTTGTTCCCGCACAAGGGATCGTATCAGGTCAAACAAATTTCGGGAAATCAATAATGAAATCAGGGCTGAATGGTATTGGTATTGGTGTAATGAAAATGGGGTTGTATGGTGCCCTAAATTTTAATGAGGATTATCCTTATCATGAAAAAACTATTGACCTTAAATTCAAGTTATTACCAATAACGGCTGAACAGATGGCAGCTGGAAATATTGATACGTCTGTTATTTTAAGGCTGAGTTATGATTAAACAGGTGCTGTTACTATGCTCGATAATTATATTGTCATCACTATGCTCATCAACTGCGATCGCTGGTAACAGCACATCCAGTATCGGGGTAAAAATGAAAATCACCCATGCTAATTGTACTGTTAATGGCGGAAAAGGTATTTCTGGAGCATATAACTTGCCGCTAATGAACGAAAGCGGTAACGATCACTGATCGCGTTAGCGCTACTGATGTACCGCTCATTATCGACTGCAGCAAAGGCGTCAAGCCCAGCGCACTCACGATTTCTTTTACTGCCGCGACCCCTGGTTTTCAGAATGCAGCGAAAGGTTTGGTGAATACCACAATGGCAAACATTGCTCTCCTTACCCGCTGGAAACGTAATGGTGCAAGCGTGATTGATTTGTCCACTGCT